>NZ_JAMYTU010000065.1:0-21142 GCF_040322615.1 Mesorhizobium sp. M0119 | reverse complement strand
TACGAGATCTTGGCAGCGACGTAGTTGAGGCCCCAGGAAAAGGTCAGCCCGACCATGATGGCGGCTGCCGCCAGATCGACCGCGTCACGGCGGTCGAGGGTTTCTGTGGCGACGCCCACCAGCGCTAGTCCTCGGCACTCTGCTCGTCAAAGCCGAGCAGGTTCCAGCTCTGGCGCATATGCGGCGGCATCGGTGCGGTGACGTCGACAAAACCCTTGTCGGGATGCGGGATGACGATGCGGCGCGCGTGCAGATGCAGGCGGTTCTGCATGCCGCCTGGAAAATCCCAATTGGTGTCGGCTTCGAAATATTTGGGGTCGCCGATGATCGGGCAACCGATATGGGCGGCATGGACGCGAAGCTGGTGGGTGCGCCCGGTATAGGGTTCCATCTCCAGCCAGGACAGGGTCTGCGCCGCCTGCTCGACGATGCGGTAATAGGACACGGCGTGATCGGCGCCCTTTTCGCCATGCTTGGCGATGCGCACACGATCGCCGTCGGGCGTCGGTTCCTTGATCAGCCAGGTCGAGATCTTGTCCTCGCGCTTCGGCGGCACGCCCTTGACCAGCGCCCAGTAGGTTTTCTTCGTCTCACGCGCCCGGAACGCTTCGGCGAGCTTCATGGCGGCGAGCCTTGTACGGGCGACAACCAGCACACCCGATGTGTCGCGGTCGAGCCGGTGCACCAGGCGCGGCTTCTCGCCCTTCTGGTTGCGCCAGGCTTCCAGCATGTCGTCGACATTGCGGGTGACTCCAGAGCCGCCCTGGACCGCCAGGCCGGCCGGCTTGTTGAAGACGAAGACCTTCGGGTCCTCATGGATCAGCATCTTGGCCAGGACATCGGCGTCGCCCTGATTGCGGATCGAATGGCCGGTGAGCGGGCTTTCGCCTTTCTTGTCGACTTCGAGCGGCGGCACTCGGACCGTCTGGCCGGCTTCGACGCGTGTATCGGCCTTCACCCTGCCGCCGTCGACGCGGATCTGGCCGGAACGCAGCAGCTTCTGCAGGTGACCGAAGCCGAGACCGGGGAAATGGGTCTTGAACCAGCGGTCGAGCCGCATGCCCGCCTCGCCGGCGTCCACTGTGATCTGTTCAACGCCTGCCATGATTCCAATCGCCGTTTTGCGAACATGCAACGGCATTCGCCGGCACCCGCAATCTCACTCGGTTATTCGTTGTCGGTTCCATATTGCAGAACCTGAACTTTCTCCAGCGTAATCAAACCACTTGTCATGAGTGTTTCAAGCACGGGCAGGAAAGCGGCCAATTTTTCCTCGTCATCGACGATCTCGATGACGAGGGGCAGATCCTCCGACAGGCGGAGGATCTTCGCGGTGTGAAGCCGGCTGGAATGGCCGAACCCCATCGCGCCGCGCAGGACGGTCGCGCCGGCGATTTGCATTTCGCGAGCCCTCAGCACGATGACCTCATACAGCGGACGGCCATCTGCCTTGTCGTTTTCGCCGATAAATATGCGCAGCAATTGCGCCTGTGTTGGTATCTTCATTGCCTGGACCCTTTCAGCCGGTTGAGGCGCACTGCAAAGATGTGGCCAAGCCAGACGGCGACGAGCCACGCCACCACGGAGATCGCGATATTGAGTCCCGCCGCGACAAGCTTCCCACCTTGCGCGAGGGTGAGTGTTTCAAGGCTGAAAGCGGAGAAGGTCGTCAGGCCGCCGCAGAAGCCGGCCATGAAGAACTGGCGCTGCAGCGGACCGGCGAAGACGCGTCCATCCGGTCCCGTCAATGTCGCGTAGAAGCCGATGAGGAATGAGCCGACAATGTTCACGAGGAGCGTGCCGAAAGGGAATCCGGTGCCCCACAGGGCAGTGCTCGTCGATGAGGCAAGCGCCCGCAGCACACCGCCGATCATGCTGCCTGCGGCCACGGTCGCATAGAGCCGAACCGTTTCGTTGGTTCTGCGACGGCCAATGAGGCGCGCCGCATGCCCTGCCGCGGCAGTGTCCGTCCCGTCGTGGCGGAGCTTCCGCGGGCCGCTCACGGCGCGCCGCTGCCAGTCAGAAGACTTCCCGCTGCAAAGCCCAGCGTCACGCCGCCGAGGCTCAGGAAAACCGAAAGCAGCACATTGCCGCCGGCGCGCAGCCATTCGCCGTCGCGCGCCAGCGCCAGCGTCTGCAGGCTGAAGGAAGAGACCGTGGTGTAGCAGCCGAGGCCGCCGGTGACGGTAAAGGCCCAGATGGCGGGCGTGCCGTCGCGCGCCACCGCATGCGCAACGACACCGATTGCAAACGCTCCCGAGACGTTGACCACCATCGTGCCCCAGGGAAAGGTCTCGCCGACCCGGCGGGCGACGAAGCCGGATAGGAAGAAGCGGGCCATTGCACCGATCGCGCCACCAAGGCAGACAAGCAACAGATGATACATCGTGCTTCCTCGCGCCGGTCACACCACGGTGTCAGGCGGCTCCGGCCTTCTTCGGCTTGCTGGAGCCGATCATCTTCCAGTTCTTGTAGAACATGGCATTGATGCGCTCGACGCTGACCGAAACGATAGCGAGAAGAGCGGCGATCAGGCCGGGGAATGGCGATGGCCGGATAATGTCCATGAACACGCAATAGCGGCGCCCGTCATACTCGTTGACCGAGCGATGCAGCAGCGTGTCGTCGAAGATGAACAGCGGGTTTTCGTGCCAGTAATTCTTGGCGTTGCCACACTGGACGAACACTTCCGATTTCACCGGGATGAGGTTGTAGAGAATGCGCAGGCTGAGCCGGAGCGGGCCAAAGTGCCAGGAAGTCGATTCCCTGCCGCTGAACACAGAGACGGCAATCGTCTTGATGTATTTGAAATCCTTGTTGAATTCGGCAACGTTGTCTATTTTGTGCTTGCCATACCACTGATAGACATACATGCCGCGCCGGCCGCTGCCGAAATTGGCGTCGATATCGGCGATGATCTCGTCCTTGCGCGCCTTGAATACGTCCAGGACCTCGTTGACCTCGCGTTGATAGTCCGGAGGAAACTGGTCCAATTTCCAGACACCGCGGTTTCTATAGCACAGCAGGTCCACCAGCAGATTGAAGGGCGAAAGCAGCCAGGTGAAGATGCCGTTGCCCAGAAAATAACCACTGAACAGCGCCCAATTCTTGTTGTCGTTGCGCAACACGTCGATCAGGCCGAGGACGATGAAAATCGTCGTCAGAATGGGAATGAAATAGAAGCCGAGCGCCAGCAGCGGGATCGCTATGGCGAACTTCCGAAGGGTCTTGCGAGTTTTTTTTGTCATTTTTCCACGCGCAGGCGCGATTCCGTTCTGAAATATCGTCGGTACGTTTCTGGCCTGTCCGCCGGCCGAAGGCGCATCTTGATAGGGTTTTTTATCCCACCAGACAACGGCGATCACACCAGTGTGCGACTGGCAACTACTTTTCCCGCTCGCTGCGCAGCTTCGCCCAATAATCCAGCCGCTTCCTGATATCGCGCTCGAAGCCGCGCTCGGGCGGGTCGTAGAATGTCTGCCTTCCCATCTTCTCCGGAAAATAGTCCTGGCCGGAAAAAGCGTCGGGCTCGTCGTGGTCGTAGCGATAGCCGGCGCCGTAATCTTCCTGTTTCATCAGCTTGGTCGGCGCATTGAGAATGTGCTTGGGCGGCAGCAGCGAACCGAATTCCTTCGCCGCCTGTGTGGCGGCCTTGAACGCGGTATAGACTGCATTGGATTTCGGCGCGGTGGCGAGATAGACGGTAGCCTCGGCGAAGGCCAGTTCGCCCTCGGGCGAGCCCAGATAGTCGTACGCGTCCTTGGCGGCGTTGGCGACGACGAGTGCCTGCGGGTCGGCCAGCCCAATATCCTCCATCGCCATGCGCACCAACCGGCGCCCGAGATAAAGCGGGTCCTCGCCGGCGTCGAACATGCGGGCGAGATAGTAGAGTGCCGCGTCGGGGTCGGAGCCGCGCACCGATTTGTGCAAGGCGGAGATCAAATTGTAATGGCCGTCCTGGCCCTTGTCGTAGATCGGCGCGCGGCGCTGGACGATGCGCTGCAGGGCCTCGGCGCCGAACACCTCCTTTGATTTCGCTGCGCGCCAGACCTCTTCGGCGAGCGTCAGCGCCGCGCGGCCGTCGCCGTCGCTCATGCGGATGAGCATCGCCCGCGCCTCGTCATCGAGCGGCAGCGCCCTGCCCTCTGCCTCCTCGGCCCGCGCCAGCAGCTTGGCGATGCTGTCCTCGCCGAGCGAGTGAAAGACCAGGACGCGTGCGCGCGACAATAGCGCGGCGTTAAGCTCGAAAGACGGGTTCTCGGTGGTGGCGCCGACCAGCACGACGGTGCCGTCTTCCATCACGGGCAGAAAACTGTCCTGCTGGGCGCGGTTGAAGCGATGGATCTCGTCGACGAACAGCAGTGTCTGGCGGCCGTTGGAGCGGCGCAGCTTCGCTGCCTCGAACACCTTCTTCAGGTCGGCAACGCCGGAAAACACCGCCGAGATCTGTTCGAAGGCGAGGCTTGTCTCGCCGGCAAGCAGCCGTGCGACCGTGGTCTTGCCGGTGCCGGGCGGGCCCCAGAAGATCATCGAGCCGAGCGAGCCGGAGCCGATCAGCCGCGTCAGCGCGCCGTCGGGTCCGGTCAGATGCTCCTGGCCGACGACCTCGCCGAGGTTCTTCGGGCGCAGACGGTCGGCCAGCGGCCTGCCGGGCGGCGTCTTTTCCGGTTCATCGACACTGAACAGATCGGCCATGCAACTTCTTCTGCCTGGAGCCCGATCATGCTGACGGTCGGGCTCAGTAACGCAACACCTGGCGCAGTATCTGCCCGCCGCGCTCGACCGTAAAGCGCCACCAACGCGTATCCTGCTGGGCGACCTGTTCCAGGGTCGCCGCCTTGTCGATCGTCAGGCCATTGACCTCACGCACGATGTCGCCTGGCTGGAAGCCAAAATCGGCAGCGGGCGAATCGCGGTTGATGTCGACCACGGTGACGCCTTTAACATCGGTGCGCAGACCGAGCCGTTGGGCAAGCCTTGGCGACAGTTCAGCGACTTTGGCACCCGAAAACGGGCTACGCCCGCGCAATGTGAGTTCCGCAGCCTTGGCGCCCTCAGGCGGCCGTTCCAGCGCGATATCCATCGTCGCCTGCTGACCCTTGCTCAGAACGCCGAAGCTGGCATTCGTACCAATCGACAGCGTTGCCATGCGGTAGTCCAGCGCCCCGACGCTCTCGACCGGCTTGCCGTTGAGCGACAGCACCACGTCGCCAGGCTTGAGCCCTGCCTTGGCCGCGGGTCCCGCCTCTTCGACCGAAGAAACCAGCGCACCGGTCGGTTTGTCAATGCCGAGCGATTCGGCAATCTGCGGCGTCACCGCCTCGAACTCGGCACCTGCATACGGCCGCTCGAAGAAGTCGAGCCCGGCCTTGGCCGCATCGGCGAAAGCGCGGACCATGTTCGAAGGGATGGCAAAGCCGATGCCGATCGAGCCGCCGCTACGGCTATAGATCGCCGTGTTGATGCCGATCAGCTGCCCTCCCATGTTGACCAGCGCCCCACCGGAATTGCCGGGATTGATGGCGGCGTCGGTCTGGATGAAGAAGCTGGAATCGGAGACGCCGATATGGCTGCGCGCCACCGCCGAAATGATGCCGCTGGTGGTGGTCTGGCCGACCCCGAACGGATTGCCGATCGCCAGCACCAGGTCGCCGACCTCGAGCGCGTCGGAATCGCCGATAACGATCACTGGGAACGGCTTGTCAGAAGAAATCTTGAGCACGGCGAGATCGAGTGTCTCGTCCTTGAGCAGAACCTTGCTGTCGAATTCGCGCCCGTCGGCGGTCGCGACCTTGACCTGGTCAGCGTCCTTGACGACGTGGAAATTGGTGACCACGATACCGGTCGGGTCGACCAGCACCCCCGAACCGAGCGAAGACTGCGCGCGCGGCTGCGAGCGGCCGAAGAACTCCTCGAAGAACGGATCGCCGTCGAAGGGCGACGTCACCTTGGCGGTTTGCGAGGCGTAGACATTGACCACAGCCGGCGCAGTCTGCTTGACCAGCGGCGCGAAGGACAGCTGCACCTCCTCGCGGCCGAACGGCACGCGCTTGTCGGGGCCGGAAGTGGCGTTTTCACCTTCGACGCCATGCAGCAGATCGGTCAGCACGTCGGACAGACCAGGATCTGGCTTGGTCTCCTCCGCCAGCGCGTGCCTGGCCGCCGGGACGATGGCCAACGCCATCAAGGCGCAGATCAGAACAAGGGACAGCCGTTTAACGCGCATTCCGAATCCTCCAAGTCGGGCGCCATTGTCCTGACGATTGTGCAAAATGAAAGGCTAAGCCGCTGAAATCCGATTATTTTGGGTAGTCGCCGCAAAAACCGGTGACAAAACCCCTACCAGCCCTCCCCGGCGCCTTCGGAAACAGAAAAAGGGGCCCGCAGGCCCCTTTGAACTTCTCAGAACAACCGAAGCTTATGCAGCTGCGGCTTCCTCTTCGGTGCCTTCGGCCTCAATGCGGGCGCGGTCGCCGGCGCCCTTGGCCGAGGTGTCGCGGTCGACGAATTCGATGACCGCCATTGCGGCATTGTCACCGTGGCGGAAGCCCGCCTTCATGATGCGCAGATAGCCGCCGTTGCGGGTGGCATAACGTGGCGCGATGGTATCGAACAGGCGCTTGACGACGCCTTCATTGCCGATCTGGGCAATCACCTGCCGGCGGGCATGCAGGTCGCCGCGCTTGCCGAGCGTCACCAGCTTCTCGACGATCGGACGCAGATCCTTCGCCTTCGGCAGCGTGGTGAGGATCTGCTCGTGCTCGATTAGCGACACGGCAAGGTTGGCAAACATCGACTTGCGATGGCTTATGCTGCGGGCGAACCGGCGGCCTTTAAATCCGTGGCGCATGGCTCTTCTCCTTCATTGCGGGTTCAAGAGGCCTGAGCCTCAGTATTGATCTTCGTAACGCTTGGCGAGGTCTTCGATGTTTTCCGGCGGCCAGTCCGGCACTTCCATGCCGAGATGCAGGCCCATCGCCGCCAAAACTTCCTTGATCTCGTTCAGCGACTTGCGGCCGAAGTTCGGGGTGCGCAGCATCTCGGCTTCGGTCTTCTGGATCAGGTCGCCGATATAGACGATGTTATCGTTCTTCAGGCAGTTGGCCGAACGCACCGAGAGCTCGAGCTCGTCGACCTTCTTGAGCAGCGCCGGGTTGAAGGCAAGCTCGGTAACCTGTTCGGCCGCGACTTCCTTCTGCGGCTCGTCGAAATTGACGAACAGGCCGAGCTGGTCCTGCAGGATGCGAGCGGCGAAGGCCACCGCGTCCTCGCCCGAGATCGAACCGTCGGTCTCGATGGTCATGGTCAGCTTGTCATAGTCGAGAACCTGGCCCTCGCGGGTGTTCTCGACCTTGTAGGAGACCTTCTTGACCGGCGAATACAGGCTGTCGACCGGGATCAGCCCGATCGGCGCGTCTTCGGCGCGGTTGCGGTCGGCCGGCACGTAACCCTTGCCGGTGTCGACGGTGAATTCCATGCGGATTTCAGCGCCTTCGTCCAGCGTGCAGATGACGTGGTCGGGATTGAGGATCTCGACGTCGCCGACCGTCTGGATGTCGCCGGCGAGAACCGCGCCCGGTCCCTGCTTGCGTACGACCATGCGCTTGGGGCCGTCGCCTTCCATGCGGATGGCGATTTCCTTGATGTTCAAGACGATGTCGGTCACGTCCTCGCGCACGCCGGCGATGGACGAGAATTCATGCAGAACGCCGTCGATCTGCACGGCGGTCACAGCCGCCCCACGCAGCGAAGACAGAAGCACGCGGCGCAGCGCGTTGCCGAGGGTGAGGCCGAAGCCGCGCTCGAGCGGCTCGGCGACCAGCGTGGTCAGCGTCTTCTTCTTCGACGAGAACTCGATCTTGTTCGGCTTGATCAGTTCTTGCCAATTTTTCTGGATCATAGTGCTTTCCTTCCGTTGTCCCGCCACCATCCAATCGTGGCGGGCGACCTGGAATGCCGTGGAGGAGCGCCCTTGAGGCGCTCGCGCGGCGTTCGGTAAATTCTTTAGACGCGGCGCTTCTTGCGCGGGCGGCAGCCATTGTGCGGGATCGGCGTCACATCACGGATCGAGGTGATGGTGAAGCCGGCTGCCTGCAGCGCGCGAAGCGCCGATTCACGACCGGAGCCGGGTCCACAGACCTCGACCTCGAGCATGCGCATGCCGTGTTCCTGTGCCTTCTTGGCAACATCCTCGGCGGCCATCTGGGCTGCGAAAGGGGTCGACTTGCGCGATCCCTTGAAGCCCTGGGCTCCGGCCGACGACCAGGCAATGGAATTGCCCTGCGCGTCGGTGATGGTGATCATCGTGTTGTTGAAGGTCGAATTGACGTGGGCAACGCCCGACGAGATGTTCTTGCGTTCGCGACGGCGAACACGAGCGGCTTCCTTGGCCATGACAGTCCTTTCAGTTGATCTCTACACCGCCGTAATGCCAGCGGCTCCACCAGGGAGAAGGCAGTAGGGGGAATATGGCAGTAGGGCAGTATGTCTGCCGTTCCTATTGCCTTACTGCCCTACTCCCTTACTGCCCTAAATTACTTCTTCTTTCCGGCAATCGACTTGGCTGGGCCCTTGCGGGTGCGCGCATTGGTGTGCGTGCGCTGACCACGAACCGGCAGCGAGCGGCGGTGACGCAGGCCGCGGTAGCAGCCGAGGTCCATGAGCCGCTTGATGTTCATCGACACTTCGCGGCGCAGATCGCCCTCGACCTGGTAGTCGCGGTCGATGGTCTCGCGAATCTGCAGCACTTCCGCGTCGGTCAGCTGGTTGACGCGGCGCTCGGCCGGGATGCCGACCTTGTCGACGATCTCCTGGGCGAACTTCTTGCCAATGCCGTGAATGTATTGAAGCGCAATGACGACGCGCTTGTTGGTCGGAATGTTGACGCCGGCTATACGAGCCATGTTCTTCTCTTCTCCATATAGGCCGGACGAGCCGGCGCTTCAAGTTGCCCCGCGTCCGGTGGAGGCCGGCCCTTGCGGGAGTTTCCAGTTCAAAGCGGCCTGCCTTGCCCTTGCGGACAAGCAAGCCTCATGCCTGATAGGAAGACGGGCCGCCATACCCCAGCGGACCGCTCCAGTCAAGCGCAATCGTTCGATTCTCTAGCCGGCCGCCTGGCCAACCTGCCGGGTTGTCGCCCTGAGCACCGCCTCGATCTGCTGCGTCACCGCATCGATGTCGGCCATGCCATCGACGCCCCTGAGTTTGCCCTTGGCGTAGTAGTAGCCGATCAGCGGCGAGGTCTTCTTGTAATATTCCCTCAAGCGTTCTTCGAACACCGCTGGACTGTCGTCCTTGCGCACCGGCAAGCCTGCGGCCTTGGCTTCTTCGGCGCGCTTGACGATTCGGCCAACCAGCGCCTTGTCGTCGACGACAAATTCGATGACCGCGTCGAGCTCCAGTCCGCGATCCGACAGCATTTCCTCAACGGCGTCCGCTTGCACCAGGGTTCGCGGGTATCCGTCAAGGATGAAGCCGTTTGCGCAATCAGCTTGATCGATACGCTCAGCCACGATGGCGTTGACGATAGCGTCAGACACCAGTTCGCCAGCGTCCATCACCGCCTTGGCGCGCTTGCCGACTTCGGTGCCGGCCTGAACAGCAGCGCGCAGCATGTCCCCCGTGGAAAGCTGTGGGATGCCGTGTCGTTCTACCAATCTTAGTGCTTGTGTCCCCTTGCCCGCCCCCGGCGGTCCAAGCAATATCAACCTCATCTGGCCTTTTTCCCCCCGCGCAGCTTCGACTTCTTGATCAGGCCCTCATACTGGTGCGCGATCAGGTGACCCTGAATCTGCGCCACCGTATCGAGCGTTACACTGACCACGATCAGGAGCGAAGTGCCACCAAGGTAGAACGGTACGCCAGTCGCTGAAATCAGGAACTCAGGCAGCAGACACACCAGCACCAGATAGATGGCGCCGACGACGGTGATGCGGGTGAGCACATAGTCGATATAATCCGCAGTGCGCTCGCCCGGACGATAGCCCGGGATGAAGCCCGAATGCTTCTTGAGCTGGTCGGCGGTGTCCTTCGGATTGAAGACGATCGCCGTATAGAAGAAGGCGAAGAACACGATCATCGCCGCGTAGAAGGCCATATAGAGCGGCTGGCCGTGGCCGAGCGACGCTAGGATGGTGCTGGCCCAGGCAGGCATGTTGGTCGTCTGCGAGAAGCCGGCAACCGTTGCCGGAAGCAGCAGCAGCGACGAGGCGAAGATCGGCGGAATGACGCCGGAGGTGTTGAGCTTAAGCGGCAGATGCGAGGTATCGCCCTGGAACATGCGATTGCCGACCTGGCGCTTGGGATACTGGATCAGCAGGCGGCGCTGGGCGCGCTCGAAGAAGACGATCAGCGCGATGACAATGACGGCCAGCACGATGATTGCCAGGATCAGGCCGGTCGACAGGGCGCCGGTGCGGCCAAGCTCCAGCGTGCCGGAGATGGCGCGCGGCAAGCCGGCGACAATGCCGGAGAAGATGATCAGCGAAATGCCGTTGCCGATGCCGCGAGCGGTGATCTGCTCGCCAAGCCACATCAGGAACATGGTGCCGCCGACCAGCGTGACGACGGTAGAGATGCGGAAGAACATGCCGGGATCGTTGACGATGCCGTTGCCGCCCTCAAGCCCGACCGAAATGCCGTAGGCCTGAACCAGCGCCAGAAGCACGGTGCCGTAGCGCGTATACTGGTTGATGATCTTGCGGCCCTGCTCGCCTTCCTTTTTCAGCGCTTCCAGCGACGGAATGACCGAGGTCATCAGCTGCATGATGATGGAGGCGGAGATATAGGGCATGATGCCGAGGGCAAAGATCGCCATGCGCTGCACCGCGCCGCCGGCGAACATGTTGAACATGCCGAGCACGCCCTTGCTCTGCGACGAGAAGGCCTGGGCGAAAGCGTCGGGATTGATGCCGGGCAGCGGGATATAGGTGCCAAGGCGGTAGACGAGCAGCGCGCCGATGGTGAACCAGATGCGCTTCTTCAGATCCTCGGCTTTGGCGAAGGCCGAAAAATTCAGATTCGAGGCTAGTTGTTCAGCAGCCGAAGCCATGCCTGATTCTCCGCTTGGTCACGCTCGATGCCCGCAGCTCAGGCGGCGCGTGTCACCGAAGCTCACGAGATAAGCTCCGGACTGCAAACATGCAAGCGGCCGCGTTGATGCGGCCGCCACATCTGTCGGATCAAAGCACGACCGCAGGCAAAACCGAATTCCACCTTTGCCGAACGTGCTTCAAATTGCCGTTACTCGGCGGCTGCCTTCTCAGGCAGCTTCACCGAACCGCCGGCCTTTTCGATCTTCTCGATCGCGGCCTTGGAGGCTCCGGCCACGTCGAAGGCAAGCTTGGCCTTGATGTCGCCGTCCGAAAGGATGCGCACGCCGTCCTTGACGCGACGGATGACGCCGGCCGCAACCAGCGCCTCGGCCGTCACAACTGTCTTAGCGTCGAGCTTCTTGGCATCGAGCGCCGCCTGGATGCGGGCCAGCGACACGACGGTGAAGCTCTTGGCGAAGATATTGTTGAAGCCGCGCTTCGGCAGACGACGGTAGAGCGGCATCTGGCCACCCTCGAAGCCGTTGACGGCGACGCCGGAGCGCGCCTTCTGGCCCTTGACGCCGCGACCGGCGGTCTTGCCCGAACCGGAACCGATGCCACGGCCAAGACGCTTCTTGGAGTGCGTCGCGCCGTCCTTGTCACGCAGATCGTTGAGTTTCATCTGGGTTCTCCTGCGCTTTGGCTCAGCCCTCGTCCACGACGCGGACGAGATGCTGGACGGCAGCGATCATGCCGCGCACCGAGGGCGTATCCTCCAGCGTGCGCTGCTTGTGCATCTTGTTGAGGCCGAGGCCGACCAGCGTTGCGCGCTGCTCCTTCGGCCGGCGGATCGGCGAACCGATCTGCTCGACGGTGATGGTCTTGGTTGCTTTCTTGGCCATGGTCAGATCCCTGGTCAGCGTCGACTATTCTTCAGCCGCAACGGCGGTGCCGCGGCGGGCCTGAAGGGTCGAATACTTGATGCCGCGCGCGGCAGCCACATCCTTCGGATGCATCTGGCTCTTCAGCGCGTCGAAAGTGGCGCGAACCATGTTGTAGGGGTTCGAAGAACCCATCGACTTGGCGACCACGTCATGCATGCCGAGCGTCTCGAAAACGGCGCGCATCGGGCCGCCGGCAATGATGCCGGTACCTTGCTTAGCGGCGCGCAGCAGAACACGTCCCGCGCCCCAACGTCCCTCGACGTCATGGTGCAGCGTGCGGCCCGAGCGCAGCGGCACGAAGATCATGTCGCGCTTGGCCGATTCGGTCGCCTTGCGGATCGCTTCCGGCACTTCGCGCGCCTTGCCGTGGCCGAAGCCGACGCGGCCCTTCTGGTCGCCGACGACGACGAGTGCCGCAAAGCCGAAGCGCCGGCCGCCCTTGACGACCTTGGCGACACGGTTGATGTGGACGAGCTTGTCGACCATGCCGTCGTCGCGCTCTTCGCGATCACGGCCGCGGCCGCCATCCCTACGTTCCTGTGCCATATCCTGTTCCTTGTTTTTTTCCGGAAGCACGGTTGATGATGATATCCGGCACCTCTGTGGGTCGCCGGGGGCGAATTTCGTTTTTAGAAGCTCAGACCACCTTCACGGGCAGCCTCGGCCAGCGCCTTGACGCGGCCGTGGTAGATGTAGGCGCCGCGGTCGAAGACGACTTCCTTGACGCCGGCCTTCGAGGCACGCTCGGCGATCAGCTTGCCGATGGCAGCTGCGGCCGCGGTGTCGGCGCCCGTCTTGAGCGAACCCTTGAGCTCCTTCTCGAGCGTCGAGGCAGCAGCGATGGTGTGGCCCTTGGCGTCGTCGATCACCTGGACGTAGATGTTCTTCGACGTGCGATGGACCGACAGGCGCGGACGATCGCCGGCAACCTTCTTGATCTGGCGGCGGACGCGCTGAGCGCGGCGTTGGGTGGATTCTTTCGAGCCCATGATATCAGTTCCTTGCCTTCAAAAAACGGGGGCAACCATATGCGGCAGGACAAGCCTCCCGCGACCGCTCCCCGCGGCGTTAAAATTACTTCTTCTTGCCTTCCTTGCGGACGATCTTCTCGCCAGCATAGCGGACGCCCTTGCCCTTGTAGGGCTCGGGGCTGCGATACTCGCGGATTTCGGCGGCAACCTGGCCGACCTGCTGCTTGTCGATGCCGGTCACCGTGATTTCCGTCGGCTTCGGCACCGAAATCGTCACGCCTTGCGGCGTCTCGTAAACAACGTCGTGGCTGAAGCCTAGCGCCAGCTGCAGGTTCTTGCCCTGCATGGCGGCACGATAGCCGACGCCGGTGATCTCGAGCTTCTTTTCGAAGCCGTCCTTGACGCCCTGCAGGATGTTGACGATCTGCGTGCGCGACATGCCCCATTTGGAGCGGGCGGTCTTGGTCTGGTCGCGCGGCTGGACAGCGATCTCGCTGCCTTCCATCTTGACCAGCACTTCGTCGTTCACCACGAACTTCAGCTCGCCCTTCGGACCCTTCGCCGTCACGGTCTGGCCGTTGACGGTCGCGGTCACGCCTTGCGGCAGCGAAACGGGTTTCTTTCCAATACGAGACATTTTGTTGTCCTCGTCACTTCTCTTGTTTCAGGTCTCGGCTTTCGGGACTTGATCCCGAAAACCTGTTTCCAACCGGGTCACATACCAGATCAGAAGATCTGGCAGAGGATTTCCCCGCCGACATTCTGTTCGCGCGCTTCGTGGTCGGCCATCACGCCCTTCGGCGTCGAAAGGATGGCGATGCCGAGGCCGTTGGCGACGTGCGGTATCGACTTGGCCGAAACGTAGACGCGGCGGCCGGGCTTCGAGACCCGGGCGATTTCGCGCACCACCGGCGCACCGTCGAAATACTTCAGCTCGATCTCGATTTCGGACTTGCCGTTGTCGAAGTCGGTCTGGCTGTAGTCGCGGATATAGCCTTCGGCCTTCAGCACGTCGAGGACGCGGGTGCGCAGCCGCGAGGCCGGCGTCGAAACTCTCGACTTCTTACGGCCATACGCGTTGCGGATGCGGGTCAGCATATCGCCGAGAGGATCGCTCAATGACATGTTATGTCCTCCTTACCAGCTCGACTTGACCAGGCCCGGGATCTGGCCGTTATTGCCGAGATCACGAAGCGCGATACGCGATACTTTGAGCTTGCGATAATAGGCACGCGGGCGTCCGGTGACTTCGCAGCGGTTGCGGATGCGGGTCTTGGCCGAGTTGCGCGGCAGCGCCGAAAGCTTCAGCTGGGCGCGGAAGCGCTCTTCCATCGGCTTGGACTGATCCATGATGATCGCCTTGAGCACCTTGCGCTTGGCAGCGAACTGGTCCGCAAGCTTGCGGCGCCTGTTATTCTTCTCGACTGAGCTGGTCTTTGCCATTTCAGATTTTTCCTTTTCTCGCTGCCGTTACTGGCGGAAGGGGAAGTTGAAGGCCTTGAGCAATGCCCTGGCTTCGTCGTCCGTCTTCGCAGTCGTACAAACGATGACGTCCATGCCCCAGATCTGATCAACCTTGTCGTAGTTGATCTCCGGAAACACGATGTGTTCCTTGATGCCCATAGCATAGTTGCCACGGCCATCGAAGCTCTTCGGATTAAGTCCGCGGAAGTCGCGGACGCGCGGCAGTGCGATGTTCACGAGGCGGTCGAGGAACTCGTACATGCGTTCCTTGCGCAGCGTGACCTTGGCGCCGATCGGCATCTTCTCGCGGACCTTGAAGCCGGCGATCGAGTTGCGGGCGCGGGTGACAACGGCCTTCTGGCCGGCGATCATTGCAAGGTCTTCCGCCGCGATCGAAGGCTTCTTCGAATCGCCGGTCGCCTCGCCGACGCCCATGTTCAGCACGATCTTGTCGATGCGCGGAACCTGCATCTCGTTCTCGTAGCCGAACTGCTCCTGCAGCGCCTTGCGGATGGTCTCGTTGTAGACCTGCTTGAGGCGCGGCGTGTTCTGGGCAGTTGCCTGCTTGGTTTGAGCCTTAGCCATTGATGACTTCTCCCGAGCGCTTGGCGACGCGCACCTTCTTGCCGTCCTTCTGGAAGATGAAGCCGACGCGGGTCGGCTTGCCATCCTTGGGGTCGGCCAGCGCGATGTTCGACAGCTGGATCGGCGCTTCCTTGGTGATGATCCCGCCCTCTTGGGACTGGGACTGCTTCTGGTGACGACGGATCAGGTTGACGCCGCGCACCAGCGCGGTGTCGTCCTTCGGCTGCACCGAAAGGACTTCGCCCGAACGGCCCTTGTCCTTGCCGGCCAGCACGACGACCTTGTCGCCTTTTCTAATCTTTTGCATTGGTCCGGCTCCTTACAGCACTTCAGGCGCGAGCGAGATGATCTTCATGTGGTTCTTGGCGCGGAGTTCGCGCGGAACCGGTCCGAAGATACGCGTGCCGATCGGCTCTTTCTTGTTGTCGACGAGAACGGCTGCGTTCTTGTCGAAACGGATCACGCTGCCGTCCGGGCGGCGGATGTCCTTGGCCGTGCGAACCACGACCGCCTTCATCACATCGCCCTTCTTGACGCGGCCGCGCGGGATGGCTTCCTTGATCGACACCACGATGATGTCGCCCACGGAAGCGTATTTCCGCTTCGAGCCGCCCAGCACCTTGATGCACATGACACGACGGGCGCCGGAATTATCCGCGACGTCGAGGTTTGTTTGCATCTGAATCATGACTGGCCGCCTTCTTCTTTTCTAACGGGACGGGTTTCTCACCCCTCCCCGGTCTGTCCAAAATTCGTTTCGTTGGCCCTGATCAGGCCTGGTCCGAAGACACCACGACCCAGCGCTTGTCCTTGGAAATCGGCTTCGATTCCTGGATGAACACCTGATCGCCGACCTTGTGGGCGTTGTTCTCGTCGTGCGCCTTGTACTTCTTGGTCATGCGCACGGTCTTCTTCATCACGGGATGCGTGAAGCGCCGTTCGACCTTGACGACAACCGTCTTCTCGTTCTTGTCGCTGACGACGGTGCCCTGCAGAATGCGCTTTGGCATGGTTTTCGTCCTTAAGCCTTCTTGGCCGCGGACTTTTCCGCAGCGATGGTCTTGATACGCGCAATGTCCTTGCGGACCTGCCTCACGCGCGCGGTCTTCTCAAGCTGGCCGGTGGCCTTCTGGAAGCGCAGGTTGAACTGCTCCTTCTTCAGGCTGGCCAGGTCGTCGGTCAGCTGGTCCTGGGTCTTGGTCCGGATGTCTTCGGCTTTCATGATCAGCCCGTCCTTATTCTGCGATGCGCTGTACGAAGCGCGTCCTGACCGAGAGCTTGGCCGCGCCGAGACGCAGCGCCTCACGGGCGGTTTCCTCGTTGACGCCGTCGATCTCGAACATGATGCGGCCCGGCTTGACGCGTGCCGCCCAGTAGTCGACCGCGCCCTTGCCCTTACCCATGCGGACTTCGGTCGGCTTCGACGTCACCGGCACGTCCGGGAAGATACGGATCCACACGCGGCCGGCGCGCTTCATCTCGCGGGTGATCGCGCGGCGGGCCGCCTCGATCTCACGTGCGGTGACGCGGTTCGGCTCAAGCGCCTTCAGCCCGAAACCACCGAAATCCAGGTTGGTGCCGCCCTTGGCGGTACCGTGGATGCGGCCCTTGAACTGCTTGCGGAACTTTGTGCGCTTTGGCTGCAGCATCGTTCTAACTCCAAATTCCTAAATGTCTTACGCGTTTTCGCGACGGCGACCGCGTTCGCGCTCACCACCACCGCCATGCGCATGATCGCCCTCGGTGGCGCGGCGTTCCGAAGCCATCGGGTCGTGCTCGAGGATCTCGCCCTTGAACACCCAGACCTTGACGCCGCAGATACCGTAGGCCGTATTCGCCTCAGCCGTGCCGTAGTCGACGTCGGCGCGCAGCGTATGCAGCGGCACGCGGCCCTCGCGATACCATTCCATGCGCGCAATCTCGGCGCCGCCGAGACGGCCGGCGCAGTTGATGCGGATGCCTTCTGCGCCGAGGCGCATCGCTGACTGCACGGCGCGCTTCATGGCGCGGCGGAACGCGATGCGGCGCTCGAGCTGCTGGGCGATCGACTGGGCGACCAGGGTCGCGTCGATCTCCGGCTTGCGCACCTCGACGATGTTCAGATGCGTCTCGGACTTGGTCATCTCCATCAGCTTCTTGCGAAGCTTCTCGATGTCGGCGCCCTTCTTGCCGATGATCAGGCCCGGACGCGCCGCATGGATGGTGACGCGGCACTTCTTGTGCGGACGCTCGATCACGACCTTCGAGATTGCAGCCTGCTTGAGTTCCTTCTCAAGATATTTGCGGATCTTGATGTCCTCGTGCAGCAGCTTGCCGTACTCGCCGGTGTTGGCGAACCAGCGCGAATCCCAGGTGCGGTTGATACCGAGACGCAGACCGATCGGATTGACTTTCTGGCCCATTATGCGGCCTCCCCTTTTTCTTCGACTTCACGAACGACGATCGTGAGGTGCGAGAACGGCTTCTCGATACGGCTGGCGCGACCACGGCCGCGGGCATGGAACCGCTTCATGACGATCGACTTGCCGACATAGGCTTCCGCCACAATCAGCGCATCGACGTCGAGGTCGTGGTTGTTTTCCGCGTTGGCGATCGCCGATTCCAGCGTCTTCTTGACCGTGCCGGAAATCCGCTTGGCCGAGAATTCGAGGTCGGAAAGCGCTGTCGCGACCTTCTTGCCGCGGATCAGCGCGGCAACCAGGTTCAGCTTCTGCGGGCTGATACGGATCGTGCGCAACACGGCGCGCGCTTCGTTGTCAGCAAGCCTGCGCGGAGCTTTGGCCTTGCCCATGATTATTTCCTCTTCGCCTTCTTATCCGCGCCGTGACCGTAATAGGTCCGGGTCGGAGCGAATTCACCGAACTTGTGACCGACCATGTCCTCGTTCACCGAGACGGGAACGTGCTTCTGGCCGTTGTAGACACCGAAGGTGAAGCCGACGAACTGCGGCAGGATGGTGGAGCGGCGGCTCCACATCTTGATCACCTCATTGCGACCACCTTCACGAACCTTGTCCACCTTCTTCAGAAGGTAGCCGTCGATAAAGGGGCCTTTCCAAATCGAACGAGTCACTTGGCGTTACCTCTTCTTAGCTCTTGCGCTGATGGCGCGAGCGCAGGATGAACTTGTCGGTCGCCTTGTTGGACCGCGTCTTCTTGCCCTTGGTCGGCTTGCCCCAGGGCGAAACCGGATGGCGGCCACCCGAGGTGCGGCCTTCGCCGCCGCCATGTGGATGGTCGACCGGGTTCATGGTCACGCCGCGATTGTGCGGACGTTTGCCGCGCCACACGGTGCGGCCTGCCTTGCCGTCATTGATGTTGCCGTGGTCCGGGTTGGACACGGCACCGACGGTGGCCATGCAGGAGCCGTGGACGACACGCTGCTCGCCCGAGTTGAGGCGCAGGATCGCCATGCCCTGGTCGCGACCGACGAGCTGGCCATAACCACCGGCCGAACGGGCGACCTGAGCGCCCTTGCCGGGCTTCAGCTCGATATTGTGGACGATCGTGCCAACCGGCATCGAGGCCAGCGGCATCGCGTTGCCCGGCTTTACGTCGACCGATTCACCGGCCACGATCTTGTCGCCGGGAGCCAGACGCTGCGGGGCGATGATGTAGGACAGCTCGCCATCGTCATACTTGATCAGCGCGATGAAGGCGGTGCGGTTCGGATCGTACTCGATACGCTCGACCGTGCCGACGACGTCGAACTTGCGGCGCTTGAAGTCGATGATACGGTAGGTGCGCTTGTGACCGCCGCCGATGAAGCGGGCCGTGATGCGGCCGTAATTGTTGCGGCCGCCCGACTTGGTCAAGCCTTCAGTCAGGCCCTTGACGGGCTTGCCCTTGTAGAGGCCCGAGCGGTCGACGATGACCAGCTGACGGGTGCTCGGCGTTACCGGGTTGAATTTTTTCAGTGCCATTGTTCTGTCCTCGCGACCTTGCTCAGAGACCCGTCGCGACGTCGATCGACTGGCCGTCGGCCAGCGTCACAACCGCCTTCTTGACGTCGCTCTGGCGGCCGATCGTGCCGCGGAAGCGCTTGATCTTGCCCTTGCGGACGAGCGTGTTCACGGCCATCACCTTGACGCCGAACAGCGCTTCGACGGCGGCCTTGATTTCCGGCTTCGACGCCTTCTTGGCGACATTGAAGACGACCTGGTTCTGCTCGGAAGCCATGGTCGACTTTTCGGTGATCGCCGGCGAGACGATCACGTCGTAGTGACGAAGGTCGGTCATTTGAAGCGCTCCTCGAGAGCCTCGACGGCGGCCTTGGAAAGGACCAGCGTGCCGCGGCGCAGAATGTCGTAGACGTTGATGCCCTGGATGGGCAGCACGTCGATGTTCGGGATATTGGTCGCCGCCAGCTTGAAATTCTTGTCAAGCTCGGCGCCGCCGATCACCAGGGCGTTGCTCAGGCCCAGCGTCGCGAAATTCGCGATCAGTGCCTTGGTCTTGGCCTCGGTCAGCTTCAGCTCGTCGATGATGATGATCGACGCGCTCTTGGCCTTGGCCGAAAGCGCATGCTTGAGACCGAGCGCACGTACCTTCTTCGGCAGATCGTGCTCGTGGCTGCGCACGACCGGGCCGTGGGCCTTGCCGCCGCCGCGGAACTGCGGAGCGCGAGCCGAATGGTGACGGGCGCGGCCGGTACCCTTCTGCTTGTACATCTTGGCGCCGGTGCGCGCGATTTCCGCGCGGCCCTTGGCCTTGTGCGTGCCCTGCTGCTTCTTGGCAAGCTGCCAGCGCACGACGCGCTGCAGGATGTCCTCGCGCGGATCAAGGCCGAAAATCTCTTCGGAGAGCTTCAGCTTGCCGGCGTCCTTGCCGCCAAGCGTTGTAATCTTGAGGTCCATTATTCCGCTCCCTCTGTGGCCTGGGCCTCGTTCTTGGCGGCACCATCGGTTGCAACGGCGCGGATCGCGGCGGGCTTCGGCGCATTGGCCGGAAGCGCTACCTTGGCCGCGTCGCGGACCAGGATCCATGCACCCTTCGAACCCGGGACCGCACCGCGGATCAGGATCAGGCCGCGATCGGCGTCGGTCGAGACGACCTCGACATTCTGCGTGGTGACGCGGGTGTCACCCATGTGGCCGGCCATATGCTTGCCCTTGAACACCTTGCCCGGATCCTGGCGCTGGCCGGTCGAGCCGTGTGTACGGTGCGACACCGAATTGCCGTGCGTCGCGCGGCCGCCACCCATGTGGTGCCGCTTGATGACGCCCTGGAAGCCCTTGCCGATCGTGGTTCCCGTCACATCGACCTTCTGGCCGACGACGAAATGCTCGACGGTGATCTCGGCGCCGACATCGATCATGTTGTCGGCGGAGACGCGGAACTCGGCAACCTTGGCCTTGGGCTCGACGGAAGCGGTCGCGAAATGGCCGCGCATCGCCTTCGACGTGTTCTTCACCTTGGCAAGGCCAACGCCGAGCTGGACGGCGGTATAGCCGTTCTTCTCCTGCGTGCGCTGCGCCACGACCTGGCAGTTCTCCATCTGGAGAACAGTGACGGGAACATGTTCCCCGGCATCGTTGTAGATGCGGGTCATTCCCACCTTCTTTGCAATCACACCTGAACGCATCGGTTCAATTCCTTTAGAGTTCCCTGTCGGGGCTGTCGCCCCTCCACGCCTCTTGTTCCTTCAGAGTTCCGGGTCGCCCCGCTGACCTCTGGTTCCTTAGAGCTTGATCTCGACGTCGACACCGGCGGCCAGGTCGAGCTTCATCAAAGCATCGACCGTCTGCGGGGTCGGGTCGACGATGTCGAGCAGACGCTTGTGCGTGCGCATCTCGAACTGCTCGCGGCTCTTCTTGTCGACGTGAGGCGACCGGTTGACCGTGAACTTTTCGATCCGCGTCGGCAGCGGAATGGGGCCGCGGACGTTGGCGCCGGTGCGCTTGGCGGTCGACACGATTTCCCGTGTCGAGGCGTCGAGCACCCGGTGATCAAACGCCTTCAGGCGGATGCGGATATTCTGTCCGTTCATGCGTCACTTCCTTGTTCTGGCGCGGCGCGGGCAGCGCCCGCGACAGATCGGTTTAAGTCCAAATTACTCTTTGATGGTGACGACGATGCCGGCACCGACGGTGCGGCCGCCTTCACGGATGGCGAAGCGCAGCTTCTCTTCCATGGCGATCGGCACG
>NZ_JAMYTU010000064.1:0-21362 GCF_040322615.1 Mesorhizobium sp. M0119 | reverse complement strand
CAATCCGCGACGCCTTGCCACGCTTCACCGCCGAGGAGTGCTCAAAC
Source organism: Mesorhizobium sp. M0119 (assembly GCF_040322615.1). NCBI lineage: Bacteria > Pseudomonadati > Pseudomonadota > Alphaproteobacteria > Hyphomicrobiales > Phyllobacteriaceae > Mesorhizobium > Mesorhizobium sp. M0119. The sequence continues at coordinate 21,315 of NZ_JAMYTU010000064.1, read as the reverse complement.
TACTTCTGCGCCGCAGGATACGAGCCTGAGTGATCAGATTCTGCTCTAGATAAGCAGCGACCGTCCAGCTCGAAAACAGCAGTGCCTGGCCGAGGATGATCGACAGCACAGCGACATACATCGGGTTGCGGACATGGCGGTAGATGCCGCCGACCACCAGCCTTTCGGTCGGCGCGACCGGGGCTGGCGTACCCAGGCCCTCCAGGGCAAAACGGGCAAAGGCGTGCAGCAGTATGGCTGTGCCGGCGATAACCAGCAGCCAGCCCACAGGAACGAAACCGGGCAGTCTCGACCAGGGCAGGCGATAGCGGTCGGTCAGCAGCCAAGGCACCAGTCCGGCGACCCCGCCGGGCGCTACAGCAAGGAAGATGAAGCTGCCGGCGATCGCCGAAGCGGCCCGCATGGAGGTCTCCTTACCAAGAGCGCGTCGCGTTCGACCGGCCTCATGCGACGCGCTCTAGATTCTTGTTTCTATGCATGTCGTTATCGCAAAACCGCTCCACACTTCTGCGCGACATGCATTAGAGCCCGTTCCACCCCCGATGGAATCGGGATGGAACTGTATCTTCCTGTTCGACCGGGATCATGCTCTATGGCGCGCCCTTGAACGGTCTCCTGCGACGCGCTTAAGCTTTTGGGCGGCATGCACCAGCAAGGTCTGGCTGCCGAAAAAACAAACGCGTGCTGCACGATTCTACGTCATCCTGCGTTTTTCGACTTTCCGAGCAAGAATCGCTGCTGATTCGCGGCTGCAGATCGATTTTTCCCTTGCCGCACGCTGCATTTCAGCGATTCAACTGGTCCTATCGCGCTTCGGGACCGATTAGACCACAGCCGGCGCCTTTTTGCATGTGAGTGTTGCAAAATAGATGCTTGTTTCTTGGGCATGAAGAGCACATATATAGATCATCTCCTGAGCGCGTTCTCCTCCCATTAGCGCTCTCGAGTGTTCCCCTCTGGAGGTTAGCCTTAACAGGCACTTCCAATCAAACTCAGCCGGGTCTTCATTGATCCGGCTTTTTTGTTGCCCGAAACCAACACATCGCCAGAAAATCGGCCGGAACGGTCGCGTAACAGTGACATGTAACCTCGGGTAACATGCCGCGGGCGCGCCAAATCGACTAAGCAGAGCATAGGACGCGGTGTGGCTCGTCCGGGGGATGGGGGCATCACTCGGACGACCCGGGCTCAGGCAGCTACCGCGTCCGAACCTTCCTCCACCGCCAGGCGCAGGCGGCAAGCATGCGGCGGACCTGCCGTTTCGCCTCCCACGAAGACGGTCCGCAACGAAACGGCGCCCGGATGGTCCGGGCGCCGTTTCCTTGTGTGCTTCCTAAAAGCGAGTCGCGTTCGACCGGCCTCATGCGACGCGCTTTTAGGTCCTTGTTTGATGCATGTCGTTATCGCAAAACCGCTGCACACTTTTGTGCGACATGCGTTAGTGTTCTGGCCGCAAGCTGCCGTTTCAGGCGGCCTTGCCGTTGGTGTTCAGCGCTTCGTCGGCCAGCCGGCCGGTGAGTTCGGCCATGTGGTCGAAGACGGCCCGATAGCTGGCGACACCCGCCGTGGCCGAGCGCAGCTCGATGATGAGGTCGCCGATCTCGGCCTGCGGCATGGTCGCCTCGACCACGTCCCATCCCGGCCAATCGGGCCGCGCGTCGTAGCCGAGGATCTGACCGCGCCGCTGCGGGATCAGCGCGATGATCTTCGACGTCGCATCCGACGGCGTGACGATCTCGACCTTCATCACCGGCTCGAGCAGCACCGGCGAGCAAGCAGCCATGCCTTCCTTCATCGCCAGCTTCGCCGCCATCTGGAAGGCCATGTCGGAGGAATCCACCGCATGATAGGAGCCGTCGGAGAGGTTGACGGCAACATCGACGACCGGGAAGCCGAGCGGGCCGGATTTCAGGTAATCGCGCACGCCGGTCTCGACCGACTGGATGTAGGTCTTCGGCACGACGCCGCCGGTGATCGTATCGGTGAACTGGAAGCCCGACCCGCGCGGCAGCGGCTTGATCTCGAGAACCACGTCGCCGAACTGGCCGTGGCCGCCGGACTGTTTCTTGTGGCGGCCGCGCTGCTGCGTCGCTTTGCGGATCGTCTCGCGATAAGGCACGGCCGGCACATGGCCTTCGACCGGGATCTGGTTCTTGCCTTCCAGCCGCTCGCGCACGACGCGCAGATGCATCTCGCCATGGCCGGACAGCACGGTTTCGGCGGAATCCTGGTTGTGATGCAGGTTGAGCGAGGGATCTTCCTCGGCCAGGCGCTGGATGGCCGCCGACATCTTGACCTCGTCCTTGCGCTCTTTCGGCCGCAGCGCGAAGGCGAAGACCGGTTGCGGCGGCGCCAGCGTGACCAGCGGCTTGATGCCGCCCTTGGTCGAGCTCAGCGTCTGGCCGGTCCTGACGGCGTCCAGCTTGCCGAGCGCGATCGTGTCGCCGGCCTTGGCCGAAGTCAGCTTGACCTGGTCCTTGCCGAGCATCTTGTAGATGCCGGAGACCTTTGCCGTTTCGCCATTGGAAAGGAACAGCTCGCCCGCGTCGGCGACCTGGCCGGACAGGATGCGCGACACCGACAGCTTGCCGCCATGCGCGGTGTGGATGGTCTTCATCACCTGGACCACGGTGGCATTGCCATCGGGCGCGCCGAGACGCTGGCGCGTCGCCTCGATGTCGGGTGCGTCGTGACGGATCGCCTTCAACAGGCGCAGCACGCCATTGCCCTTCTCGGCGGTGCCGATCAGCACCGGCGTCACTATGCCGTCGCGCAGGTCGGCGGCGAGGTCGTCGAAGATCGCGTCCTTCGGCGGTTCGATCTCGTCCAGCAATTGCTCCATCAGCCGGTCGTCATGGTCCGCGAGCGTCTCCAGCATGGAAAAACGCGCCTCGAGCTCGCGCGCCTTGTCGTCGCTCGGGATCTGGGCGACCTCGCTCTCGGCATATTCGCGGTAGATGTAGGCACGCTCCAAAGCGAGGTCGATCGAGCCGATGACGACGCCGTCCTTGCGCAGCGGGATCTGGCGCAGCAGCAGAGGCACCGAGCTTGCCGGCTGCAGCATCTTCAGCGTGTCGCGCACGCCTGCTATCGCCTTGTCGACCTTGTTCAGGAACAGCATGCGCGGCACGCCGAGATCGTCGAGCTTGCGCATGATCAGCTGCAGGGCAGGGATCTTCTTCTCGTCAGCCTCGGCAACGACCACGGCGACGTCGCAGGCGGCCAGCACCGGCTCGGCTTCGAAGGAGAATTCGATGGAGCCGGGACAATCGACGAAGGTGAACGGCTCGCCCATGAAATCGGTGGTGGCGAAGGTCGCCTCGACGCTCATGCCGTGAGCGCGCGCCTCGGGCGAATGATCGGAAACGGTATTTCCGGACGAAACGGGATTCTGGCGGGGAATGGCGCCTGTACGGGCGAGTATGGCTTCGAGAAGTGTCGTCTTACCGCTTGCGAAGGGACCGACTATGGCAATGCATTTCGGTCCCGTGCGTCGTCCTCCGGCGCGAGTACCCATGGCTGACCTCCACTCAGGCGTTTCCCTGTGAGCGGCGGCCGGCCTGTCGGCCGTCGCGGGCGAGGCTTTTTTCAATTTGCCACCTACCCAATGGGCATCGTCCCACGGGCAGGCCGGGAGGGCAAGGGATTTGAAGTTGAAGGGATTTGAAGTTGAGGGGCTGGGTTCAGCCGGTGCCGGCTAGGCGCGACGCCAGCGGGGGTGCGTCCACGCGCTGCACCGCCACCGTCTCGGCAAAGCGCGCGAGCAACGGATTGAACAGGTCCGCACGCTCCCAGAAAGGCGCATGCCCGGCACCGGGAATGATGTGGCAATGCTCCCACAACGAGCCGTAGGCGAGCGTCTCAAAATAGCCGAGCCGGACGAACGGATCGTTCTCGCCATTGACGATGGCGACCGGAAACGCGGCCCGCTCGACCACCTGTCTCTGGTCGGCGCCCTTGCCGGTGAGCATGCCGCGCGTCACCGCGGCGCGCAGCCGGCCGTCGGTGCGCAGGATGGCTTGGCGGAAGGACGGATCGGCGGTGTCGCCGAAACACAGCGTCTCGAAGCGCTCGGCATCGCGTTCGGAATACGTCTTTTTGGACGCCAGCAGCATGTCCCAATGCGCGTGGAAGCCGCGCAGCATGCCGAAAGGACCCTTCGATACCGGCGGCGCGCCGGTCAGCATCAGCCCGCCGACAGCGCGGTGAAAACTCGCGAGTTCGATTGCCACGTGCCCGCCAAGCGACCAGCCGAAGACGACGGCGCGGCCGATGCCCAAGGCATCGAGGAGCTGAGCCGCCGATTGGGCAAGGCCGGCGATGGTGTAGTCCGTCGCCGGATCGCGGGCGTCCGAGGATTCGCCATGGCCGGGCAGGTCGAAAGCAATCAACCGATGGGCAGCGGCCAACGGGCTGTCGAACTGGCGGGCGAATACGGCGCGCGAACTGCCCGAGCCGTGGATCAGGACAAGCGGGATGCCGGGTCCCGACGACTGGCTGAGGCGCAAATCCGCGTGCGGCGTGCGGATCGTGCGGTGGGAAACGGCCATATCTGGTTGGACCTTGGGATTGTCTCCAGGTCAACATCGCATGCCGAGGTCACCATCTTGTTTAGAACGGTGGTTAAGAAATGATTTCTCGGTTTGCGCCGGGTATGATGACCGAATCCACCACAGCTAACCCCGGGACCCTGATGATGGAATCCACGCTCGACCTTCTCCTCTCGATCAGCAGCATCGCCACGCTCGGCCAATATGCCTGGTCGATGCGCGCGCATTTCCAGTCGCAGACCATGTCTCAAGGCGCGATGATCATTTCGGCCGTCGTGGTCGGCACGGCGCTGTTCTTTCTTGCACTGCTGTGGATCGAGCGGCAGCCGGTGGCGGCGAAGATCGGCGGGCTCGCCATCGAACTGGCAAGCTCGGCGCTGTTCTGGTGGGCGATCTCGGTCTCCCGCAAGGCGCGACTGCGGTTCGCGTTCGATCCGGACAATCCCGACAGCCTGGTGACCGAAGGCCCTTATCTCCATGTCCGTCATCCGTTCTACACGTCCTACATTATCTTCTGGATCGGGTGGGGTATCGCGACCTGGTCGGTCTGGGCGGTGGTGCCGGTCGCCGGTATCGTTGCGATCTATGTGATCGCAGCCTTGGACGAAGAACGAAAATTTTCGCGGACAAGGTTGGCCGACGCCTACGACGCCTACCGCAGGCGCACCGGCCTGTTTTGGCCGCGCCTTGCCCGCAGCCGGCAGGACATGCAGCCGGCGTCGGACGAAAGTGGTAGGCTCTAGACACTGGATTGGATCGAGGACTTGCGACGATGAAGATCATTGCCTGCGGCAGCGTGCCGACGATCGTTGCGCCGGAGGCGTATTTTACTGGCCGGGTTTTGCAGACGCCGATCATCGAGAAAGAGGCGCCGGCGCGGCTACGCGCCACGCTGGTCAGTTTCGAGCCCGGCGCCCGCACCCACTGGCACACGCATCCGCTCGGCCAGACGCTCTACGTCACGTCCGGTGCCGGTCTCGCGCAAAGCTGGGGCGGGCCGATACAGGAGATCAGGGCCGGCGACGTCATCTCCTTTGCGGCCGGCGAAAAGCACTGGCACGGCGCCGCGCCGAAATCGGCGATGACGCATATCGCCATGCAGGAAGCGCTCGAGGGTGTGCATGTCGACTGGCTGGAGAAGGTCAGCGACGAGCAGTATGGCGGCTGAATGGTCTTAGATTGATAAAAACCCGGCTTGCCGGGTTTTTATCTTTTTTCACCCGATCAGACCAGCGAGGCAGTAAAGCGCTGGATGCGCGTGCAGGCCTCTTCGAGCAAGGCCTCCGATGTGGCGTAGGAGATGCGAAAGTTCGGGCCGAGGCCAAAGGCCGAGCCGAAAACAACCGCCACGCCCTCGGCCTCGAGCAGTTCCGAGCAGAAGATTTCGTCGCTGTCGATCACCTTGCCGCTCTTGGTCTTCCTGCCGATCAGCTGGGCACAGGAGGGATAGACGTAGAACGCACCCTCCGGTGAGGGACAGGTGATGCCGCGCGCCTGGTTGAGCATCGAGACGACGAGATCGCGCCGGCCCTGGAAGATCGCCTTGTTCCTCGGGATGAAATCCTGCGGGCCGTTCAGCGCTTCCACCGCCGCCCATTGGGCGATGGTGCAGGCGCCGGAGGTCTGCTGGCCCTGGATCATGTCCATCGCCTTGATCAGCGGCACCGGGCCTGCCGCATAGCCGATGCGCCAGCCGGTCATGGCATAGGCTTTCGACACGCCGTTCATGGTCAGCGTGCGCTCATAGAGCTTTGGCTCGACCTCGGCGATGGTCTTGAAGACGAAGTCGCCATAGGTCAGGTGCTCGTACATGTCGTCGGTCAGCACCCAGACATGGGGATGTTTCAACAGCACGTCGGCAAGGCTCTTGAGCTCCGCCTCGGTATAGGCGGCGCCCGAGGGGTTCGACGGCGAGTTCATCAACAGCCATTTGGTGCGCGGCGTGATCGCCTTTTCCAGCACGGCCGCCGTCAGCTTGAAGCCGTTGTCGATGGAGGTGTCGGCAAAGGCCGAGGTGCCGCCGCAGATCGCTACCATCTCGGGATAGCTGACCCAGTACGGCCTCGGAATGATGACCTCGTCGCCGGGATTCAGCGTCGCCATGAAGGCGTTGAACAGGATCTGCTTGCCGCCGGTGCCGACGATGGTCTGCTCCGGCCGGTAATCGAGATTGTTCTCGCGCTTGAACTTTTTCGCGATCGCCTCGCGCAGTGGCACGATGCCGGAAACCGGAGGATATTTCGTTTCGCCGCGGCGGATAGCCTCGATCGCAGCGTTCTTGATGTTGTCCGGCGTATCGAAGTCCGGTTCGCCGGCACCCAACCCGATCACGTCACGGCCGGCGTTTTTCAGCTCGCGCGCTTTCTGCGTCACCGCGATGGTCGCGGAAGGCTTTACGCGGGCAAGGACGTCGGCAAGAAAGGCCATGAGAAATATCTCCAGAAAGGACCGGCGCGGCGAAGGCGCCGCGGCGCCTCTCATGTCGCATCGTCTGGTCAAGCGCAAGCCCAGCGCAGGCATTGTCGAATGAGCCAGCGCGCAACGCTGGCAACAATAAATTCATCAACGATCGGTAAAAGCTTGAACGGCAGGACCGTAGCCGGTCCGCCAGTCTCGCACAGCGAGGAACCGTGACGCGCAGCATCGGGCTTGCCCATATCATCCGCCATGATGACGGCACCGCCAGCGGTGTCTGGGGGGTCTATACGCTGCAAAGCGCGTTCCAGCCGATCTTCGCCTTCAACAAGGGCAAGCTTTCCGTCGTCGCGTTCGAGGGGCTGATCCGGCCGTTCCGCGAAGGCGAGCCGCAGCCGCCAATGAGTTTCTTCAACAGCTGTCCGGCGGTCGACCGCCTGCATATCGAGGCGCTGACAAGGACGCTGCACCTTCTGAACGCCGGCGCCTGCCTGCCGCGAGACGCCTCGATCTTCATCAACTTCGATCCATCGGTGTTCACCGACCGCAGCATCGCCGACAATGCGCTGCGCGACATGCGGCTGGTGCTGCACGAGGCCGACATCGATCCGCGCCGCGTCGTCTGCGAGGTCACCGAGCAGAAATCGGCGTCGCAGGAAACGCTCTACAATTTCGTCGAGGCGCTCAGGGGCAATGGTTTGCGCATTGCCGTCGACGATTACGGCGCCGACGAATCCGACATCAATCGCATTAAGGAACTCAGGCCCGACATCGTCAAGTTCGATGCCGACTGGATCATGACGCTGATGGAATCCGGTGCCGGCTTCGCCTTGCTGACCGCCATGGTGACCAGCTTCGAAGAGCAAGGCATTCGTACGGTGTTCGAGGGCATCGAGACGGGCTGGCAGCTCGAGCTTGCCGAAAAGTCGGGCGCCTCGATGGTGCAGGGCTATGTGCTGGCGCGCCCCGAGCTTGCGCCGACCAGCTTTCACGTCTTCGACAAGAGCGGGCAGGCGGTCGCAGTGTCGCCGGACATGAAGGAGGTGCCTGCGGCAGTTCCGACTTCGCGGCGACCGAGGCGGGCCTTTGGCCGCAGGGTGGCATCGTGACCGGGCAAGCCGACATGCGGCGTAAGGTCGGCGAGGCGATCTTTGCCGACGAGGTCGGCATCGAATATGGCGTCTACGGCGCATTCCGGCTGAGGAGCGCCTACCAGCCGGTCTTCGCGCCGCGCGGCAGGTTTCTCGCCGCCGTTGCGGTCGAGGGACTGATCGAGCCGCATCGTGCAGGCAGGCCGATGGCGCCGCAAATCTTCTTCGAAGGCGTGCCGGCAGCGGATCGGCTGTTTGTCGAAACCATGTGCCGGGTGCTGCATTTGCGCAATTTCCGCAACATCGGCGTCGACGGGCTCGACCTGTTCTTCAACTACAATCCGCTGATCAACGATGACCCCGCACGGGCGCTGGCCGAAATCAGGCTGATGACCAGGCATCTGACGGATTTCGGCCTGCATCCCGGCATGCTGGTCTGCGAGATCACCGAGCAGGCGGCCGGCGACAAGGTGCTTGTCAGCCTGGCGCGTGAGATGCGGCGCGACGGCGTCCGCATCGCCATCGACGATTTCGGCACCGGGCATTCGACGGAAGAAAGGGTCGCCCTCGTGCAGCCGGACATCGTCAAGATCGACGGCACCTGGTTCGCCGAATTCTGCCGCCATGCCGCCGCCGAGCGGTTTTTCCGGCCGCTGGTTTCGACGCTGCACGACCGTGGCGCCAAGGTGCTGGTCGAAGGCATCGAGAACGCCACGCATCTGCGCGTCGCGTTGGATGGCGGCGTCGACCTGCTGCAGGGTTTTTACCTCGCCCGGCCGGCGCTGGCGGGGACGCTGTTCGACGAGGAGCCGCTGTCGATCGACAGGCTGCTTGGCAGGGATAGCAACGTCATTCCGCTGTTTGGATAAATGCATCAGCGGCGCTGATGGTTACGCCAAAACAAATCACTGGATGAAGCCGCCGCTGCCGCGATAGAGGCTGGATCAAGCCTTGAGACGGGTGCTTGCGAGCAAGGGGAGCGCCGATGATACTCTATGGAATGACCGACAGCGGCAATTGCTACAAGCCGCGCCTGTTGATGGCCAAGCTCGGCATCCCTTTCACCAATGTCGAGGTCAGCTCGCATACCGGCGAGACGCGCAAACCCGACTATGTTGCGAAAAACCCGAACGCCATGGTGCCGCTGCTCGAACTCGACGACGGCCGGCGGCTGGCCGAATCCAATGCCATCCTGCTCTATCTCGCCGAAGGCACGCGGTTTCTGCCGGCGGACAAATATGAACGCGCGCTGGCCTATCAGTGGCTGTTCTTCGAGCAATACAGCCACGAGCCTTATATCGCCGTGCGCAGGGCGCTGCTGACCTTTCCAGAACGCGCGAAAGACGCGACACCCGATCGGCTGGCGGTGACGCTGGAGCGCGGCAACAAGGCGCTCGGCGTCATGGACAGGCACCTGGCCGGGAGCAGCTTCTTCGCCGGCAATGCGCTCAGCGTCGCCGATATCGCGCTCTATGCCTATACGCATACGGCCGAGACGGGTGGGTTTCAGCTCGACGCCTATCCGGCGGTGGCCGCCTGGCTGAAAAGGGTCGAGGCCGACCCGGGGCATGTGCCGCTGGAGTGGGTAGGTTGAGTGCAACTCGCCGTTGGCGATTGGCGAAATCTTCGGCGAAAGCCTCCTTCTCCCCGTTCCTATACGGGGAGAAGATGGCGGCAGCCAGATGAGGGGCAGCGCCAGCCTTCGTCGTGATATCGTGCTTGGCTTGGCGAAGGGCAGTCCTGATACGTCGCGCTGCCCCTCATCGCCCTGCCGGGCACTTCTCCCCGTATAGAGACGGGGAGAAGGAGCTGTATCGCCGGTTTCGCCAATTGCCGACGTCTAAAATCCAGACAGCAAAAAGGCGGGACAAAATCCCGCCTTCCCATGCTTGGTAGCCTGATCGGGAGCGTTTTGGCCGGGCCGGCAGCAATCTGCTGCTTCGGCTTGTCGGGGTCTGTCGCTCCGGCGCGCTTTTCGCGCGACTGTCAGAACAGCCGTCAGTGCCCGGCCCCCCGGGGCTAGCGCCCGGCGCGCGCCATTCGCAAAATCAGGCTGCCTTGCTCAGAGATCCAGCGGACGACTTGCCAGTGCGGCGGTCCTGCTCGATCTCGAAGTTGATCTTCTGGCCTTCGACCAGGGTCGACAGTCCAGCACGCTCAACTGCGGAGATGTGGACGAAAACGTCCGCGCCGCCGCTGTCAGGCTGAATGAAGCCGAAACCCTTGGTGGAATTAAACCACTTGACCGTACCTGTTGCCATTTCGATAGTCCTTTACGTTTGCTTTGGTTTGACTGGACCGAAACCCAGCCGGCTTGTATCGAGATTTTGGAGATAGAACGTCAGCAAACGCGAATATCGCGAGGCCCGGATCGATCGGCCGAAATATCAATGGACCGCATATAATATGCTTTCGCGCGAAAAACAAGACGGGGCGGAAAATGGCGCGGCGGCAACGCTGCCCAACGGCCGCCCCAATCGCGTGAGAGCGTCGTCGTTGCGCGCCTGACGCGGGAGATCGCGCCGGCTTCGGGCGCGACTGGGTTTTGGGGAGAGGGGCCATGAAAATCGTTCTGCTTGCCGCCTGCCTGACGCTGGTGGCCGCCGAGGCGCAGGCGGTGTCGCGTTACGATCCGACGCGCATGAGCTGCGGCAAGGTGCAGGCGACGATCGCGCGCGAGGGCGCGGTCATCCTGCGCTACAGATCGGCGCGCGTGCCGGGGCTGGCGCTCTATGACCGCTACGTGCGGAGCCAGCAATTCTGCGACATCGGCGAGGTCAGGGCGCGGGCCTCGGTGCCGAGCGCCGACACGAATTCGTGCACCGTCTACAAATGCAAGCGGGTGGAGATCGATCGGCGCTTCCGCCGGCGCCTGCTTCCGGATTAGGGGTTGAGACGACGTGCCGGGGTGTCGGCTCACCTGAATATCGACATATCCTAAAACCCGAATGACACCTGCGCGGGCGGCGGCGGGCCGACGCGCACGCCTTCCATTGCCAACATCTTTTCCTTGGTGGCCGAGCCGCCGGGAGCGGAAAAGCCGCCGATCTTGCCGCCGGCGGCAAGGATGCGGTGACAGGGAATGACCAGCGGCACCGGGTTGGCGCCGAGAGCCGCGCCCGTTTCACGCGCCAGCCCGGCATGGCCGGCGCGTTTGGCCAGTTCGCCATAGGTGGTGGTTTCGCCGAAGGCGAGCTTTCGCGCCGCGTCATAGATCGCCAGGCGGAACTCGTCGACGCCGCTGAGATCGACCGGCACGTTGGAGAAATCGATGTCCTCGCCGGCGGCATAGGCCTTGATCGAGGCGATCAGCTCGACAACCCATTGCGGCTCGGGCTTCGCTGCCTGGTCGGCGGCGGCATGGCGCAGCAGCCGGCGCTCCACCGCGTCGCGATTGCGCTGCGGCAGGCAGAGCCGGGTCAGTCCGGCCTCACTCCAGGCGATGCCCATGAGGCCGAGCACGGTTTCGAAGACCGCGTGACCGGCGGTGGCATGAGAGGCGTCCATGGCGTGCTCCTTTCCGGAATCCTTCGAAGTACAAATCCAGAACAATATCGCATTTCCCGGCCCGGCTCGCCACCCGAAAACCACCTTCTACCGCGGATTGCAGGGGGAAAGATGCTGGTGTAAGGACTTCTTAACACCCGACGAACCGGACCCGAGCGCCGCTTGCCAGCAAAATTCCTCTTTCCCGTCCTGGCGGCGGTGTTGGCCGTCGCCGCTCTCAGCGGTTGCACCTCGACTTCGCCGGCGACCCCGGCGCCGGCCTTCACCGAAAATACGGCCAATACCGATGCCGGCTTCACGCTGGCGCTGCCCGACACGGTTTCGGTGCTGCCGGAGCCGTCCGGCGTCGCCCAGACGGCGACGCTGCCGGTCGAGCCGGCCGCCGCCTTTGCCGGGCCGACGCCGCTGGCTGCAACCACGCCCGCCGTCATGACCGCCAATGCCCAGCCTGTTACGGCGACGCCCGCTGTCGCCATGCCGGTCACCGAACAGACCGCTGCCATGCCCGGCGTCCAGCCGGTTTCCTACACGGTGCCGCAGAACCCTGCCGCTCTGGCCGCGACCGACCCCACCGAGGGTCAGTCGAATGCCGGGGGCCGCAGCGAGATCGAGCGGCTGATCGAGAAATATTCCGCACTCTACCAGGTGCCGGTCGACCTGGTGCGCAGCGTCGTCAACCGCGAGAGCACCTTCAACCCGAAAGCCTATAATCGCGGCCATTGGGGGCTGATGCAGATCAAGCACGCGACGGCGCGCGGCATGGGCTATGACGGACCGGCGAGCGGCCTGTTCGACGCCGAGACCAACCTGAAATACGCAGTGAAATATCTGCGCGGCGCCTGGCTGGTCTCAGGCGGCAACCCCAAGCGCGCCGACCGGCTCTACCAGAGCGGCTATTATTACGATGCCAAGCGCAAGGGGATGCTGGGCGAAACCGGCCTCGGTAGCGACAGCCTGCGCCGCCGCATGCAGCCCGATGCCTGAGCCGCGCCCACCGGCGCCAAACGACATCCGCCTGCGCAAGTTTTTGGACGACACGCTCCTGGCGCCGCGCTGGCCCGAAGGTTTTTTCATGCGCGCCTTCGAGGCCGCCGATGCGCTCGCACTGCATGCTCTGCTGACCGCGGTGTTCGATGATGGCGCCGATGGGCCGTTCGACCAATGGTGGCCGCGCATTTCGGGCGACGCGGAATTCGACCCCGCTTTGTGTTTCCTGGTCATCGACCGCAAGGGCCAGCTGGCGGGCGCGGCGCTCTGCTGGATGCGGGCTTTCGTCAAGGACCTTGCCGTCCATCCCGAGGCGCGCGGCAGGGGCATCGCCGAGGCGCTAATGCGCCACGCGTTCGCGGCGTTTCATGCAAGGGGTGCTGCGCATGTCGATCTCAAGACCAACACGGTCGAGAACGCGGCTGCGGTGCGGCTTTATCAGCGGCTGGGGATGATCGAGGTGGATTGGCCTGGGTGAGGTTCGGGGCAGGCGGGCGCTCGACCGCAGAAGTCGGCGCCGCCCCTCATCCGGCTGCCGCCACCTTCTCCCCGTATAGTGACGGGGAGAAGAAGGCTGGCCGCAAACTCGGCTCCCTTTCTTCAACTCTGGAGATTGGCGAAATCCTCGGCGAAGGCAACCTTTCTCCCCGTCCCTATACGGGGAGAAATGCCCGCCAGGGCAATGAGGGGCGGCGCAAACCTCATGTGATTTGACGCTGCAGCGCGCTGACCTACCCTCTAGTGCCGGAACCGAGGAGACGAGCGATGCTGTCACCTTTCAACCGGAGCGTCACGCTGGCAGCGGCGGTGATCCTTGCCGCCGCAACCGCGGCCTATGCCCATCACGGCTGGTCGTGGACGCAGGATGGGTTCTTCGAACTCAAGGGCAGGATCACGGCCATCTATATCGGCAATCCGCACGCCACGCTGGATGTCGATGCCGAGGGAGGGGTCTGGCGGGTGGAGATGGCGCCGCCCTCCCGCACGATTGCCGCCGGCTTCACCGAGGAGGTCGCCAAGCTCGGCGACGAGGTGACCGCGATCGGCCACCGCTCGCGCGACGAGAGCGAAAAGCGCATGAAAGCAGTCCGCATCATCGTCGGCGGCAAGACCTATGACGTCTATCCCGACCGCGTGCCGCCGGCCTGAATGGACGGGTTTTTCGCCGGCATCGAGCAACTCGCGCTTGTGCGGGGACTGAAGGCCTCCTTCGTCGCCTACCCAATCGTCAATGCGCTGCACATCATGTCGATCGGCGCGCTGCTGACCAGCGTCTGGCTCATGGATCTCAGGATCCTGGGCGCCTTCCGCTCGTTGCCGCAGGCGCCGTTCGTGGCGCTGCTGCGCCGCACCGCGTTGGCCGCGTTCGGCGGTGCGCTTGTCACGGGGTCGCTGCTGTTTTCAGTCAGGGCGAGCGAATATGCGGCGATGCCGATTTTCCTTGCCAAGATGACACTGATCCTCCTCGCCGGCGCCAACTTTCTTGTCTTCATGCGCCGCGCAAAAGGCGGTGATGAGCCGGCTGGGGCGGCGACCGTGCTGGCTGTGCTCTCGCTGGTGCTGTGGACGTCCGTGCTGTTTGCGGGGCGGTTCATTGGGTTTCTCGGCTAAGGTGAGCGGCGGCACTGGCGTTCCCAAGGTGCGGGATGGCGCGCGGCGACATCGAAACGCAGACCGAGGTATCGCTGAAGGCGTTGAAACATTGCCCGGGAGCGGCGTGCACCTCCTCGACGATGTGGTGATGGTGCGCACATATGCCGTCAATTCCGGCTTCTACAACACCATCAACCGCGTCGACGCGAAGTACTTTCGACGAACCCGCCGGCGCGCAGCTTCGTGCCAGTGGCACCAATGGAGTCTGATTTCGAGATCGAGTGTGTCGCGGTGGCGTGAGCTTTCAAACCGGGGATTCGCCAGGAGAGCTCCGCGCCATCGGCACTTGCGAGACCCTCTGGAACCTGACGAATTTTACTGTAGAGGGCAGTGCGGATTGGAAGGAGCTGGAAGTTCATTTTTTCGACCAGCGCGCGTTGACCATCGAAATTGCAAGTCGGCAAGCATTCTTAGCTGCCATTTCTTGATAAGAATCATTCTTTCCTTCCGCAAAATCACATATCCCTTTGAACATGACAAAAGGTACTTTCCGAGCGAAAGCTGTTGCTGCAAGGCCGGCGCATTCCATTTCTCCACCGATCGCTCGTGGGAAGATGTCCATCAACCGTCTCTTGAAGTCGGGATCATCGACAAGCTTCTCACCCGACAAAATGGGGCCAACTTGTATGTTGAAGTCGCCGCCAAACTGGCTTCGGGCGCTGCGAGCGTAGCCTACTGCCATATTGTCAGACGGAATCGGAATTCCGCGGGGCTGCAGTGTGCCACCACGGGCAGCCCCAAGTTCGTATGGCAGGACGCTATCGGAAACTAAAACATCTCCAAATTTTTGTTTTCCTGCATCAACTCCGAAGCAAATACCAACCGAAATCGCATAGCTTAAGCCGGACATACTCAGAAACTTTAACGAAGCGATGGTACTGCCGTGAACTCCTCCAGATCCGGCACCGGTCCTGACGTGGTACACATGAATCGTATTGTAATATGTATAAACATTGAACGCTATGTCTTCGAAAAAATCTGTTTCCGCTCTTTTAAATCCTTCCGATAATAGTTCAGACGATAGAACCTCATCCTCCACGTCGGTGGCCGTAAAAATAACCACCTTGTGTCGGCCTATGCTTTTCAAACCATCGCTCCCCAGTGCTTCAGCCATCTTCCCGTCCTTCTCAATGGATTTAGCTAGGGATACAGACAATATCTCTGCAAATCGCGCTGGCTCATTCGAGTATCTTCTGCTTGGGGTCAAAAATAGAAAACCTCTGATAAACTTCTTGTATGGTTCGCAATAGGAAATTTCTTCTCGATTCGATTTTAAAAACCTAACCATCGCCTCAAAGAACAATTCTTTCATTTCAGCAAAAGACCAGTAATCCGGGTGATTTATAAATGTCAGGTAGTCACGCTCGTAAGGGCGTTGAGTGATCAGCGGCTCAAGTCCCAATCGCCTAAGGAAACAAAAATTTACGCTAATATCGAAGTGTGGAAAGTAAGAAAAATCTTCTATCAAGGGGTCGTTGTAAATTCCAGTTGGCGATATGAGATTGTGTTCAGTCGTATAGTGATTACAAAATAACCTTGTCGAAATATCACCGAATACTCTCGCATCTCGTTCTCCATCTACAAGGGAAATTTTTTCGTATACCGAATAGGTTGCCGCAATCCCCGGATCTGGTAGCTCATCTCGAAGAAATGAGCCGTTTTTGCTTAAAATAGCTCTCTCTTCCGAACTCAATAGGTTCGATCCGGCAAAGGGATTTAAACCCTCAAGTAAGAGACCTTTTATGTGCTCAGTAGTGCGCAACCTTTGCGATCTTTCATAAATTTTCTCAAGCGGCTGCGATTTTGCAAAATAGTTTTGATATTTTGGCTTGTTTATTGCATATAACTCGCGGCGTTTCTCAATAAAAATATGAAAGTCTGGCTCTGCATTTATTAATTTTAACTGGCCAGTCCGAGACATCTCTCCAAGAAATTGACTAAATATCTTTGAGTTCTGGACTATCTCATGGGATTGGGCAAAGGATGCGTATAGCTCAGCACCGTTCATCAATGAACACGTCTTGATGAATCGTATGTACTCGTCCTCGGAAAACTCACGCCTTCTTATGAAGGATAGCTCACGATTCAGAAATGATAGATAAATGCTGCGCCTAAGGTCGATCAAAGGCGCTCTCGCTCATCATGCGGAAAATAGATTGTGACCAAGGCTCAAGTCGGAAATAGCTATTTGGAATCTCCTTGTAGCATTTCCAGTGCATATTCTTTACACCTAGTTTCACGCTATCCGTGTCAATTTTTTCTTTAGTGCGAACAAGCGAAACTAGAGCGAGGCGCATCTTTCGTTCTTCTGAAAAATCATCGTATAGTGTTCCAAGATAGCGAATTGAATCTATTAGTTTATGTGAGTCTTTGTAAAGCAAGTGGAAAAAGTCGTGAAATTCGCGAATCGTTGCGTTGCGAAACCCGATCCCCGTTTCATCGAAAAGGTCGGCGTCGGATTGGCGAAGATAACCCGTAATGCCAACGGTGTCTCGGTTTCTGATAGAATCGTTATCTTGTAGGTACGAAGTGGGCTCAAAGCAAAGTATCTGATCGTTAAATACTATAGTAACAAATAGGTTTATAACTATGATGCTATCTTTCCGCAATGCTTCTTTTCTTGGAATATATCGAAGAGGAAGATGCTTGAAAAACCGTAGCGGTATATGATCTGCGTCTGAAAAACCTGTATCGGGACGAAATCTTGTCGATTTCAGATCAACAGAGCAGATAGGAGAATTGTCAAGCTGGCGAGATCGATTGAACCCAACGTAAATGCGCTTTGGCGCAGGTTGGTACTTCCCTTGCTCAGACAATTGACGCAATGCAAATATTGCCGGTGCTGTTCGGAAAAAACGAGAATTAGGCCCATGTTTCTTGATGTCGGTGGCTATGCGCGCCTGAATCGTTTTCTGAGGCGTTGCACCCCCAAACCTGCCTTCGAATTTTTGGCTCGATTTTAGAAACTTATATATTTCGAGGGCAGATGCGGGCCGCTGTAATTGCCGCAATGCATATGCTGCAGCGTCAATGTAAGTGCTCTGGTCGGTGTGCTTCTGCGGCATGGGGTGCAAGCTACATGCGAACGGATCGGAAGAAAACAGCGTAGATGCCTGGACTCACCACTGTCTTCGACTCTGCATCTGCGCGCAGTACGGACACGATTTGGCAGGCGTAACGGCGGCGACAGCCATTCAGAAGCAGTCGCTGCCCCTCATCTGCCTGCCAGCATCTTCTCCCCGTTGAACGGGGAGAAGAGCGTCAATCGCCTAGGCAAAATACTCCTGCAGCGGCCTCACCTCGAGGCTCCCCGCCTTCAGCGCCGCAATCGCCTCCGCTACCGCAGCCGCGCCCGACAGCGTCGTGTAATACGGCACTTTCTGCATCAGCGTCGCCCTGCGCAGCGACTTGGAGTCCGATACCGCCTTCTGGCCGTCCGTGGTGTTGAAGACAATCTGGACCTGGCGGTTGCGGATGGCGTCCTCGATGTGCGGGCGGCCTTCCAGAACCTTGTTGATTTTCTCCGCCGCGACGCCGTTCTCAGCGAGGAAGCGGGCGGTGCCCGAGGTGGCGAGCACTTTAAAACCCTGGCCGGCGAGGCGCTTGACCGCCGGCAGGATGCCTTTCTTGTCTTCGTCGCGCACAGAGACGAACAGGGTGCCCGCGCGGGGGAGATCAACACCGGCCCCTAACTGGCTCTTGGCGAAAGCCAGTGCGAAGTCGCGGTCGAGGCCCATGACCTCGCCGGTCGAGCGCATTTCCGGGCCGAGCAAGATGTCGACACCGGGGAAGCGGGCAAAGGGGAACACGGCTTCCTTGACAGCGATATGGCCGGGATTGCGTGGGTCGGGCATGGCGCCGTAATGGGCAAAGGCATCTTCCAGGCTTTCGCCGGCCATGATGCGGGCGGCGATTTTCGCGATGGGCCGGCCGATGGTCTTGGCGACGAAGGGCACGGTGCGCGACGCGCGCGGATTGACCTCCAGCACATAGACGGTGCCGTCCTTGATCGCATATTGCACGTTCATCAGGCCGCCGACATTGAGCGCGCGGGCAAGTGCTGCCGTCTGCCGCTCGAGCTCATCGACAAGCTCCGAGGGCAGCGAATGCACCGGCAGCGAACAGGCCGAGTCACCCGAATGGATGCCGGCCTCCTCGATGTGCTCCAATATGCCGGAGACGTAGGTCGACCTACCGTCGCAGAGGCAATCGACATCGACCTCGATGGCGCCCGAGAGATAGGTGTCGAACAGCAGCGGGTTCTTGCCGAGCAACGTGTTGATCTGGCCGGTCTTGTCGTTGGGGTATTTCTGCTTGATGTCCTCCGGAACCAGGCCGGGCACGGTGTCGAGCAGATAGGATTGCAGCATGCTCTCGTCGTGGATGATCTGCATGGCGCGGCCGCCGAGCACATAGGACGGGCGCACCACCAGCGGGAAGCCGAGCTCGCCGGCGACGAGGCGGGCCTGCTCGACCGAATAGGCAATGCCATTCTTCGGCTGGCTGAGGCCGAGCTTGTGCAAGAGCTTCTGGAAGCGGTCGCGGTCCTCGGCCAGATCGATCATGTCAGGCGAGGTGCCGAGGATCGGGATGCCGGCCTTTTCCAGCGCATCCGCCAGCTTCAGCGGCGTCTGGCCGCCGAACTGGACGATGACGCCGACCAGTTCGCCCGAGGCCTGTTCGGCGCGCAGGATCTCCAGCACGTCCTCCGGCGTCAGCGGCTCGAAATAGAGCCGGTCGGAAGTGTCGTAGTCGGTCGACACGGTCTCGGGGTTGCAGTTGACCATGATCGCCTCGAAGCCGGCGTCGCGCAGCGCAAAGGCGGCGTGGCAGCAGCAATAGTCGAACTCGATGCCCTGGCCGATGCGGTTGGGGCCGCCGCCGAGGATGACGACTTTTTTGCGCGACGAGACCTGAGCCTCGTTGGCCAGCGCGCCGGCGAACGGCACCTCATAGGTCGAATACATGTAGGCGGTGGGCGAGGCGAACTCGGCGGCGCAAGTGTCGATGCGCTTGTAGACGGGATGAACGTCGAGCTTGTCGCGAATCTTCTGGACGTCTTCGACGTCTTTCCTGACCAGGGATGCGAGGCGGGCATCGGAAAAACCCATCGCCTTCAGCATGCGCAGATTGGCGGCGTCCTCCGGGATGCCGTGCTCGCGGATGCGGGCCTCCATGTCGAGGATGCCGGCGATCTGTTCGAGGAACCACGGGTCGATCTTGCACATGGCATGGACGTCTTCCAGCGACGTGCCCATGCGGATCGCTTGCGCCACCATGCGCAGCCGGTCGGGCGTTGGCGTGCCCAGAGCGGCGCGGATGGCGTTGCGGTCATCGACATGGCTGGCCGGCGCGTTCCCGTGGCCGATGCCCGGGATCTCGATTTCGTCCAGACCGGTCAGGCCGGTCTCCAGTCCACGCAAGGCCTTCTGCAGCGATTCCTGGAAGGTGCGGCCGATGGCCATGACCTCGCCGACCGACTTCATCGAGGTGGTCAGCACCGGCTCGGCGCCGGGGAATTTCTCGAAGGCAAAGCGCGGGATCTTGGTGACGACGTAATCAATGCTCGGCTCGAACGAGGCCGGCGTTGCTCCGCCTGTGATGTCGTTCTCGAGCTCGTCCAGCGTGTAGCCGACGGCGAGCTTGGCGGCGATCTTGGCTATGGGAAAACCGGTTGCCTTGGAGGCCAGCGCCGACGAGCGCGAGACACGCGGGTTCATCTCGATCACCACCAGGCGGCCGTCGGCAGGATTCACGGCGAACTGCACGTTGGAGCCGCCGGTCTCGACGCCGATCTCGCGCAGCACCGCGATCGAGGCATTGCGCATCATCTGGTATTCTTTGTCGGTCAGCGTCAGCGCCGGGGCGACGGTGATCGAATCGCCGGTATGCACGCCCATCGGGTCGATGTTTTCGATCGAGCAGATGATGATGCAGTTGTCGGCCTTGTCGCGGACAACCTCCATCTCGTACTCCTTCCAGCCGAGCACGCTCTCCTCGATCAGCACTTCGGTGGTCGGCGAGGCGTCGAGGCCGGACTGGACGATCTCGTAGAATTCGGCGCGGTTGTAGGCGATGCCGCCGCCGGTGCCGCCCATGGTGAAGGACGGGCGAATAATTGCCGGCAGGCCGACATGGTCGAGCGCTTGTGCTGCGATCGCCATGCCGTGGCTGATGTAGCGCTGCTTGCGGTCGCCTTCGCCGAGGTTCCAGCGCGTCTCCAGCGCATCGAGCGCGGCGTCGAGATTTTCCGGCTTTTCGGCCTTCAGCGCGGCGCGCTCGGCCTCGTGCGTCTTGCGGTCGGCATTCTTGACGTCGGTGGCGTTGGCCAGCATCGACTTCGGCGTTTCCAGGCCGATCTTGTTCATCGCCTCGCGAAACAAAGCGCGGTCCTCGGCCTTGTCGATGGCGGTGGCGTCGGCGCCGATCATCTCGACGTGATAGCGGTCGAGCACGCCCATGCGGCGCAGCGACAAAGCGGTGTTGAGCGCGGTCTGGCCGCCCATGGTCGGCAGCAGCGCGTCGGGCCGCTCCTTGGCGATGATCTTGGCGACAACTTCCGGCGTGATCGGCTCGATATAGGTGGCGTCGGCCAGCTCCGGGTCGGTCATGATGGTGGCCGGATTGGAATTGACCAGGATGACGCGAAAGCCCTCTTCCTTGAGCGCCTTGCAGGCCTGGGTGCCGGAATAGTCGAACTCGCAGGCCTGGCCGATAACGATGGGGCCGGCCCCGATGATCAGGATCGACTTGATGTCGGTGCGTCTTGGCATGTCGAGGGTCCGTTCGGCAGGCGGCTTGCACAAAAAGCCGGACGGGATGACCCGGCCGGTTGTGCTCGCGATTCTGGTATCAGGCTAGGAGGGCCTTATAGGGAAGAGTTTTGCCGGATGTAACCCCGAAAATGAGGGAGTAGGGGAGTAGGGGAGTAGGGCAGTAGGGCAGTAGGGCAGTAGGGCAGTAGGGCAGTAGGGCAGTAGGGCCGCCGGCCCGCCGGGCCTTCCGCCAGCCGGGCAGTCGGGCAGTCGGGCAGTGGGCCCCCGGGGCGCGCCCCTTTTAAAACAAACTCCCCTACGCCCCTACTGCCTTATTCCCCTAACCCAGCCAACTGA
>NZ_JAMYTU010000063.1:0-21643 GCF_040322615.1 Mesorhizobium sp. M0119 | reverse complement strand
GCAGACCACGTTCTATCATCAGCTCGGAGCGCAGCACCTCCGTCCATCACCGTCGAAGATGGGGCTCAAGCCGAATATCCCATCTGATTCAATCTTCGTCGTAAGAGGAGATTGAGTCGATGATGGGCGAGCAAAGTGTGATGCAGGAGGAGCTGTTCTACGGCTTCAGCCTGGAGCGGCATGTGCCGGCGGATCACCTGCTCAGAGCGATCGACCACTTCGTCGACCTGTCCGCCATCCGCCAGCATCTGGCGCCCTTCTACAGCCCGATCGGCCGTCCCTCGATCGACCCTGAGCTGCTGATCCGCATGCTGATCGTCGGCTATTGCTTCGGCATCCGCTCGGAGCGCCGGCTGTGCGAGGAGGTACATCTGAACCTGGCCTATCGGTGGTTCTGCCGGCTTGGCCTCGAGGGTGATGTGCCTGACCACTCAACCTTCTCCAAGACCCGCCACGGCCGCTTCCGCGATGCCGACCTGCTGCGCGAACTGTTCGAGACCGTCGTCCGGCGCTGCATAGCTGAAGGGCTCGTCGGCGGCGAAGGCTTTGCGGTCGATGCCAGCATGATCGTCGCCGACGCCCATCGTCAGCGCGGGATCGAAACGGCCGAGGACCTCAATCCCAAAGCCAAGCGGGCCGTGGCTGAGTATCTCGCCACTCTGGATGACGCCGCCTTCGGGGCCGCCACGCCGGTGGAGCCCAAGTTCGTCTCCCCTGTTGATCCCGCCGCGCGCTGGACTGCCGCTTGGGGTGGCCCAGCCGTCTATGCCTATTGCACGAACTATTTGATCGACGTGGAGCACGCCATCATCGTGGACGTGGAGCCCTCGACCGCGGTGCGCCAAGCCGAGGTGACGGCCGCCAAGACTATGATCGAGCGGGCGCACGACGAGCTCGGCCTCTGGCCGGAGCGGCTGATTGCCGACACCGGCTACGGCTCGGCCGAAGTGCTGAACTGGTTGTGCATGAGCGTGGGATCGAGCCGCATATCCCGGTCTTCGACAAGTCTAGGCGCAAGGATGGCACCTTCTCGCGCGACGACTTCACCTACGACCATAAGGCCGATACATACATCTGTCCTGGCGGGAAGACGCTCAGGCAGCGCCAGAAGACCTATCGGATGCCACACCCTCTCGTCGACGAGAATGGCATGATGCGCTATCGCGCCAGCAAGCTGGATTGCGACGCCTGTGCCCTGAAGCCCAGCTGTTGCCCGAAGGAGCCGGCGCGCAAGGTGCTGCGCTCGATCTATGAGGGCGCGCGCGACATGGCCCGCGACGTCGCAAAGACAGACGCCTACCAGACCTCACGCTATCAGCGGAAGAAGGTGGAGATGCTGTTCGCGCACCTCAAGCGCATCCTGAAGCTCGATCGATTGCGATTGCGCGGCCCCTGTGGTGCCCGCGATGAGTTCCACCTTGCAGCCATCGCCCAGAACCTCAGGAAATTGGCCAAGATTTGCACCCTCGGAACAAACGTCCGAGCCACTTAAGGCGAGGAGGTCGCGTCGACCTTAATCAAGACGCTTCGGTGCGAGTGGATCCACGGCTTCATCGCCGACTTCTTCAACACTATCCACCCATTGCAGATTATCCGACTGATCAGGCGGCGTCCGATATGTCCGACTCTGCCTCAAGAATTCCCACAGGTATGGACAGCGATCTCGCTATCCGATTCCGATAGCCCTTATTGTACTTTAGACCCCGCTCGATGTTTTGGATTTCCTGAGCGGCAAGCCCGCACGCGACCGCGAGGTCCTCGATTGAATACCCAAGGTGCTCACGATAAGCGCGGATGATGTGGGTCCCCTGCGACATAGCCGTCAAGACTGGCTCGGGAATGCGCGAATCCTTCATAAACATCTCCAAGAAGATGGGAGCGCCTGACAAATCGGGAGATTTCCTCCCCGACCCTGGCGCACACCCAGCAAATCAAAAAAATGGACGTCCATTCGGCCGGACCGGCCTCATCCATGGAATGGGCCACTTGAAATTGGCAGCCGGGTCGGAATATGGCGGCTCACCTGCTTCTGATCAAGTTCTAAGAACCTGCCCGCCATGAGATGGCCTGATCGGCTGTAGCGCATTCGACCTGCGATCCTACACGACTCATTCTCCCCGATGGCTTTCTTGAACAGCAACTCGAACTCTCACTGACGCCTCCAGTGGCTATTCGCGGCGCCGTCCACCCAGCCTCGCGGACGCTGATACCTTCGACCAATTTCCACCGCCGATGCAGCGAAGATGGACAAGCATCGCCACCTATAAAGGTTCACAATCACTCGACCGTGACCGATTTTGCGAGATTGCGCGGCTGGTCTACGTCTGTGCCCATGAAGAGCGCCGTGTGGTAGGCAAGAAGCTGTATCGGCAGCGAGAAGATCATCGGCGCGATAATCTCGTCGACAGCCGGCAACACGAGCGTGTGCATGGTGTTGAGTTTCGATGCGGCTGCCCCTTTTTCATCGGTGATGAGGATAATCCGCCCTCCACGGGCAGCCACTTCCTGCATGTTGGAGACGGTCTTGTCGAAAAAGCGATCATGGGGCGCGATGACGATCACTGGCATGTTGTCGTCGATCAATGCGATCGGACCGTGCTTCAATTCACCCGCCGCATAGCCCTCGGCATGGATGTAGGAAATCTCCTTGAGCTTCAGCGCACCTTCCATCGCTAGCGGGAAACTGGTGCCACGGCCGAGATACAGGACGTCACGACACTTTGACAGTTCGCGCGACAGGAACTCGATCTCCGGCTGGATGCTGTTGAGTACCTGGCCCATGACGCGCGGCACTTCGGCGAGGCTCCTGACGAGCGCCTGCAGCTCGTCTTCGGTTACGGTCCCGCGGGCTCTGGCGGCGCCGATGGCGAGTGCGGCTAGAACCGCAAGCTGGCAGGTAAACGCCTTGGTGGAGGCGACGCCAATCTCCGGTCCGGCAAGGATCGGGAAGACCGCATCGGCCTCCCGAGCGATGGTCGATTCGCAGGCATTGACGATAGCGCCAATTTTCAGCCCACGCTCCTTGCAGTACCTCAACGATGCGAGCGTATCGGCGGTTTCGCCGGACTGCGAAATGAAAAGAGCCGCCGACTGCGGCGACAACGGGATCTCGCGGTAACGGAATTCGGACGCAACGTCGATTTCAACCGTCAGGCGCGCATAGCGCTCGAACCAGTATTTTCCGATCAGTCCGGCGAGATAGGCGGTCCCGCAGGCCGAGATCGCCAAGCTCGGGATCCTGGCGAAATCGATGCCAGAAACCATGTCGGCGCGATTTTCTATGATGTTGCTATAGTGACGGAGAGCATGGGCGATGACTTCGGGCTGCTCGTAGATTTCCTTCTCCATGAAGTGGCGATGATTGCCCTTGCTGGCCAGATCGGCCGCGGCCGTGGAGGTATGGCGCGGACGCTCGACGGGATGGCCGTCGAAATCGAAGATATGGGCGCCCGAATTGCCGACAATGGCCCAGTCGCCCTCGATGAGATAGGTAATTTCATTGGTGAAGGGAGCAAGCGCGATCGCGTCGGAGCCCAGGAACATCTCGCCGTCGCCGTGACCGATCGCCAGCGGTGGTCCGTTGCGCGCCGCCATGATGGTCGACGGATCATCTTCGAAGAGGACGGCAAGCGCATAGGCGCCCCTGACGCGTTTCAGCATGGCACGCATCGCCTCTTGCCGCCTCATGCCCTCCCGGCGGTGTCTTGCCAAGAGATGCGCGATGACCTCGGTGTCGGTGTCGGTCTGGAACTCGGCGCCAGCCGCCGCCAATTCGTCCTTCAGCTCGGTGAAATTCTCGATGATCCCGTTATGGACGACGGCGACACCGTCGGTAAAGTGCGGGTGCGCATTGCGTTCCGTCGAGGCCCCATGGGTTGCCCAACGCGTGTGGCCGATGCCGATGTTGCCGCTCAGCGGCTCTTCCTTCAGTCTCCTCTCGAGATTGACGAGCTTGCCCTCGGCGCGCCGGCGGTGCAAGGCACCTTCGGTGATCGTCGCAACGCCGGCGGAATCATAGCCGCGATATTCCAAACGCTTCAATGCGTCGACCAACCGATCCGACACCGGCTGTTGCCCAACGATGCCAACAATCCCGCACATGTTCGTCTTCCCATTCTTGGCGGCAGCTTCAGCCCACGCGAGACGGATACCCATCCGGCCGCTTTCATTGGGGATCTTGTAGTAGTATTCGGTAATATTGGTACAATTGATTGTAGGGATAACTATCATCCACCCCATGGATGACCCCCTGATCTAAACTTCTCGTTGCGCCTGACGCCCTCATGACCGAACGCAAGCCCACCCCGCGGCACGAAGGAACAATCGGCCATGCGCGACCATCCCGGCTACGCACCTGACACGAACCGCCGCCGCTCGTGATCACGCGGTGATCGGCATGATCACAAGCACTGTAGTTAGGCAGCATCAGCGACGCATGATCGGCATCATCATCATCGGCATCGTCGGCGCCGTCGGCATGATTCACGTGTTCGTCACGTTGATCATAATCATCGTCGCCGCCGATCAAGTTTCTGATTGCCTGCCGCTGTTGACGCGGCTTTCGCCGGTAGAGTTTAGCCCGCGATGGCCTATCAATACGCTGTTGGTCGGCATGGCCGAAACCGAGAGTCAGGCGGCGCAGGCCACAGAGCACGTTCAGCGACCGTGTCAGTCAGCGCCGGCTTTCTTGGGGTTCGTAGCGGTCATCAGGATTCTCGGGGCATGAATGCACTATCACGAAAGCGTTGGTTCTCAGTGCTTCGTCCGTATTACTCAAACCCGATTCCCGCAGCGGAAGAACTAGGCGCGTGTCACGTTTTGTACAAGGCACAATAGCAGTGAGAAATGGAGATTGATGCCTGCCCGTTTTCGGATAAGACAATCACCGGGCTGTCACCCGAATTACATCAGGAACTGTCTATAGCCACCGCCCATCAGGTAGCGGCCACGTTGGATGGCGCGACGCACCTGATCGCGAAGATGGCTACCTGGATGAGACCAATCTTCTTCGACACGGCGTCTCCCGAACAGGGCAATGGCGATCTCCTGATGAGATGCTCCCGCAAGCGAGCCATCCAAAGCCTGGAGCACGATACGCAGACGCGCTCCGCGGGGTTCCGGCGGAAAGCAAGCAGCTGCCAGGCGGCCGCAACCACTGATGTCGTTCAGGAACTGAAGGGCAGCGACATGGAACTTCAGGTGCTGCGGCTGCACGATCGCGTCGACATATAGCCGCAACGGGCGGAGAACGGATGCACCGGAAAGGGCGATCTGCAGACTCCGGCAGTCCTCCCTCAGCAGCACGTGCTGCACGCCGGCAGGTGTCAGCAGGATGTCCTTGCAGCATGAGAGCGAAGAGAGATCAAGCGGTTCAAAATCGTGGTCGAGCCCCACCGGCTCCGCGGACGCTCGTAGAATACGGGCGCAGTCGCGCGGATCCCAAAAGACCCTTGCCGACGTAGCGTCCGACTGTGGCGCGTCCGCGAAAAAGGAGGCTCCATTGTCTTAGGAAAGATGATCCTGTCGTCAACTCGATTATCTTCATGTCGGCCTGGGCTCCGACAATGTAGGCGGACGGTGCCATTTTGGCGTGGTCGCGCTGGAATTGTGGATTGCGCCGAAGAAACTCCCAGGCCCAGGCAGTGCGTGGCAATCGTCTGGCGTAGTGGTAAGCTTCGTGACGACGCCAGTCCGGCCAGCATACAAGACCGACCGTCGCTTCCTTGGGCAGACCAGCATCCTTCACGGCTCAGGTGTCCACAATGGCGCTATGCCGACGGGCCTAGAACCGGTTGCCACAGTACCGGTCCGCTCAGACGTCCCCTGCTGCGGATGCGCAAAAGGCTCGCGCGGGAAATCTCGAGAAACCCGGCCACCGCCTCCGTTTTGCCGACGGACTTGGGTTGTCCGATGCGCGACAATGGCCACGTCGCGAGGCGAAGGATCCGTTCCATGCGCGTGTCCGTCACCGTTACTATCCGGGTCAGATCCTTGGCCAAGCCGAACTCGATCATGCCCGCGAAGAGCTCGTAGGTTGCCTGGGCCAGTCCGCCCGCTGCCTTGGGCGCCGACGGAGGAAGATCGAGCGCGAAACGACTGCTCTCCCATATGTCGGCAGTCGAGGGCACGACGTCAGCACCCAGCAGCACCGGGAACGTGTCGCGCAACATTGTGGGTCCGGTGCTGGGCAAAAGACGCACGCAACCGCGAATTCGCCAGTCGGATCCCTTGAGGAGCAGATAGACAGGCTTCAGACCATCAAACGGGTCTGTTTCCATCTGGTCTTCGGTATCAACTTCCCAATCGAGCCTTTCCTTGAACACCCGAAACCTGAGCCCGTGCATCTCTTTGAGCTCGCTTGCGAACTCGTCGTAAAGGTCTGGTGTTATCAGCTGCATCATGGTCGCCTCCGTGCGGGATGTGTTCCCGCCATCGAAGGGCAAAGCCGGCAGCGATGCAGCCTGTAGAGGTTTACAGCTATCGTGGCCGACGAATCAGGATCTCGCCTGGCCGGAGGCAGCCAGTCGTGCAACGGCCTGGTTGATCGTTCGAACGCCAAGCTTTGCCTTGGCGTTTTCCAGATGAAAGGTCACGGTGCGCTTTGAGACGCCGAGAAGCTGGCTGATAACCCAAGCCGACTTGCCGCGCGCCGCCCATTTCAGGCACTCGAACTCCCGCGGGGTGAGCGTTACACCATCCACCACGCGATCGTCGGCGAGCCTGCGCCGGACATGGATATGAAAGTTGATGGCCACCAGCTGCAATGCTTTTTCGTAACGTGTCAGTGACCGCAACAGAGGCGGGCGGGACTCGTCGGAAGCAAAGGTCAGGGCAGCAAACCGGCCGCGATGATCATGCATGGATATCGTCGGGCCGCCGCGGATGCCAAACTCAGCCGCACTCTCCAGAATTTGTTGCTGCGAATTCGGCAGACAGTGCCGAGCGCGATCCACACCCCAATCGAAGGTATCCCAGCCTTGCAGCCCGCGCAGGATGACCGGATCAAGACTGTGGTACCGCTGTTGCAGATAACGTGATGTCCAGGATGAAGGATAGTTTGAGATCAATTGCGGGGCGTCGCCGGGGGCCGACGGGTAAGTGAAATAGGCGAATAGCGGAAAATCGAAGCCGGCTGCAGCGGATGCCATTGCCTCACGGAGATCGGCAGCATCAACACTTGCAGACAGTTGCTCGACGAAGTTCTCAAACACGCGATGCATTTGCGCTTTGCGTAACCTCCGTGATCGCTCGATGCCAGGCAGAGACCTTGTTTTAAACGATCCCGGACGGATACAGCGCGTGCCGAGAACCCCGTTAATCTGTTGAAACCCGTGATATTCTGACGTTGTCTATGAGCCGTGTGCCGCCGAGCCAGGCCGCGACAAGCAAGCGTGCAGGTCGGTCAAGGCTTGTCATGGGTCGCAGATCTGCCTCGTCGCGAAGTTCCAGGTATTCGACCTCGCGATAGCCCGCAGCCAGAATTGCTGCGCGCGCTTCGGCAAGCGTTGGCAGGACGGGCGAGCCGCGGGCAAGCCACTCAGCCGTCTCGAGCAAGACCGATGATAGCTCGGGGGCAACAGCACGCTCTGCTGGCGAGAGCCGGACATTGCGCGATGATAGTGCAAGACCGTCGGCTTCGCGGACTGTCGGACAAGGAACAATGGTGATTGGAATATCCAGGTCCCGGGCCATACGCCTGACTAGCTGAAGCTGCTGAAAGTCCTTTTCGCCAAAGAAGCCGAAGTCAGCGCTGGTCTGCAGGAAGAGCTTGGCGACGACGGTCGCCACGCCATCGAAATGTCCCGGCCGGAAGGCACCGCACAGGCCCTCGCTGACACCGGACACCGAAACGGTCGTGGCGAAGGCCGCCGGATACATCTCCTCTGCGTCCGGCGCATAAAGCAGGTGCGCGCCAAGCGGTGCCAGCTTGGCGGCATCCTCGTCCTCGGTGCTCGGATACGCGGCGAGATCGGCCTGGCTGTTGAATTGCTTCGGGTTGACAAACAGCGTCACGATCACCCGGTCGGCCTTCTCGAGTGCCGCGCGCACCAGGCTGAGATGGCCCTCATGCAGGACGCCCATCGTTGGCACCACGGCAATCCTCACGCCCTCGCGGCGCCATGCGGCGACGATTTGGCGAAGCTGGGCAACGCTCCTGACAATCGGCACGCTCACGCTGCTTCTCCGCTCTTGGTGGCGTCCCCGTCGGCGGGCTTGGGCGCATCGGCAAGCACGTGCTCGGCGGCCGGAAACTGGCGCTCCTTCACTTCCCGCGCATAGGCCGCGATCGCAGCCGCAGCGGCCTCCCCCAGTTCCGCATAGCGCTTGACGAATTTGGGCCGGAAGTCGCCGAAGAGGCCCAGCATGTCGTCGACGACGAGAATCTGGCCGTCACAGGCTGCCGAGGCACCGATGCCAATGGTCGGGGTCGCCACCTCCCCGGTGATCCGGCGGGCGAGCGCCTCGGGAACCTTCTCCAGCACGACCGCAAAGGCGCCCGCTTCGCTCACCGCAAGCGCGTCGCGCCTGATGCGCTCGGCATCCCCGCCTCTGCCCTGCACGCGGTAGCCACCGATGGTGTTGATCGCCTGCGGCGTCAAGCCGACATGGGCCATGACCGGCACGCCGCGCGCGGCGAGGAAGCGGATCGTCTCTGCCATCGTTTCGCCGCCTTCGAGCTTGACGGCCCCGCAGCCGGTCTCGGCCATGACGCGCGCGGCATTGCGGAAAGCCTGCTCGGGGCTTTCCTCGAAGGAACCGAACGGCAAGTCGACGACCATCAGCGCCTGCTCGAGGCCACGGCGCACGGCCTGGCCGTGCGTGATCATCATCTCCAGCGTCACACCGAGCGTGGAGGGCAGGCCGTGGAGAACCATGCCGACGCTGTCGCCGACCAGCACCACATCGCAATGGGGATCGACAAGCCGGGCGACTGGCGTCGTGTAGGCGGTAAGGCAGACGAGCGGCGTCCCACCTTTGCGCGAACGAATATCCGGCGGTGTGATCGCCTTGGTGTCACCAAACGCACTCAATGGACCCTCCTTCCCCAACGTTACCAACCGCGGGTGTCGCGTTTGCCACATTTTTGTGCAAGTGCGAAGAGCTAAAAATGGCCGTGCAGCTGTGCGGTGTTGACGTGCGGACAGGCGCGCTTACACTTAAATCGATTCAGGCGCCCCCGAGCACCAACCACTTTCGCGAACATGGACGATCAGGCAAAAGGACCCAGGAAAGACAGAGCCGCCGTCAAGGCCGACGAAGTCAAAGTGGACCTGATCGCCTTTGTCGTCGCCGTAAACGACAGTGAACCCTGTGTCCTCACCATCGGCCAGGCGGACACCCTGCCCTCCGGACCATTTGCGCTTGAGCACCGATCGCTGCAATCCGGTTTGAGGGGGTGGGTCGAGCAGCAGACCGGCCATCCGCTGGGGTATATTGAGCAACTCTACACCTTCGCGGATCGGGATCGCATCGGCGCCGAGCGCCAGCAGCGCGTCATCTCCATCAGCTATCTCGCATTGACCCGCAAGGAACAGGCAGCTGGCTCGCCCAAGTGCGGCTGGCAGAGCTGGTATGAATATTTTCCATGGGAGGACCACCGCTCCGGCACGCCTCCGGTCGTGCTGGACGTTCTGCGACCGCGCCTGATTGAATGGGCAGACGGCGTCAGCGACGCGGCCACGCGACGTGAACGCTGGCAGCGGGCGACGATAGCCTTCGGCTTCGACGACCGCCTTTGGAACGAGGAACTCACGCTTCAACGCTATGAGTTAGTCTACGAAGCAGGCCTGGTCCAAGAGGCCGGAAGCGGACGGGACGCGACGCTGCCTCCGCTGGTGCCCAGCAAGTCTATGGTCGCCGATCATCGCCGCATCGTGGCGACCGGCATTGCGCGGCTGCGCTCCAAGATCAAATACCGGCCGGTCGTCTTTGAGCTGATGCCGCCGGTCTTCACGCTTTTGCAGCTGCAGCGAACCGTGGAGGCGCTTGCCGGCAGGCTCGTGCGTAAGCCGAACTTTCGCCGGCTGATCGAGCAGCAGGAGCTGGTCGAAGAGACCGGAGAGGCAACCGCGGAGACCGGCGGCCGGCCAGCGAAGCTTTACCGGTTCCGCCACGCCGTTCTCGACGAGAGGGTCATCGCCGGGACAAAATTGCCGCTGGCGCGGGGTTGACATCGCTTATACTCACAGCAAGTATATGCTGGTTATTTTCAACTAGAGTATAAGCTGGAGGGGTCGATGAGCGCCATGCTGCCTGCGACCGCGTTTCTCTACGAGCGCGTCCGACGAGTGATCCCGCCGATCGAATGGCCGGCTTTCGTCGAGGATATCGAGGCGATCCTTGCACTGAAGCGCGAGCGCAACGCCATCATCCTGGCGCACAACTATCAGACCCCCGATATCTTCCATTGCGTGGCCGACATCGTCGGCGACAGCTTGGCACTGGCCCGCACGGCTGCGACGATCGAGGCGCAAGTCATCGTGCTGGCCGGCGTACATTTCATGGCCGAAACGGCCAAGCTGCTCAATCCGCAAAAGACGGTGCTCATTCCCGACCTGCGGGCAGGCTGTTCGTTGGCGGAATCGATCACGGCAGAAGACGTGCGCTTGATGCGCCAGCGTTATCCCGGCGTGCCGATCATCACTTATGTCAACACGTCGGCCGAAGTGAAAGCCGAGTCGGATATCTGCTGTACATCCGGCAACGCCAAGGCGGTCGTCCAATCCCTTGGCGTTCCCCAGGTGATCATGTTGCCGGACGAATATCTGGCCCAGAATATCGCCGCCCAGACCGATGTGCAGATCATCGCCTGGAAAGGGCATTGCGAGGTGCATGAGCGCTTTACACCGGCCGACATCCGCGAGTTGCGCGAAAGCCATCCCGGCGTGATCGTGCTCGCGCATCCCGAATGCCCGCCCGACGTCGTGGCTGAAGCAGATTTTTCCGGCTCGACCGCTGCCATGTCCGACTATGTCGAGAGGCAAAGGCCGGCACGTGTCGTGCTGATGACGGAATGTTCGATGAGCGACAACGTCGCGTTAGCGCACCCAGAGGTCGAGTTCATCCGGCCCTGCAATTTGTGCCCTCACATGAAGCGGATCACGCTTGCCAACATCCGCATGGCGCTCGAGCAGAACCACCATATCGTAACCATCGAACCCGGGATCGCCGGGCGCGCGCGGCTTGCGGTCGAACGGATGCTGGCAATTTGAGCGCCGATGTCCGCAGCTTCTTCGGGCGGCCCATCATCATCGGCGGCGGCATCGCCGGATTGATGACCGCGCTTCAACTGGCGCCGGAGCCGGTGCTGCTTCTGTCCAGGACGCTGCTGGGAGCTGACAATTCGAGCACCTGGGCACAGGGTGGTCTGGCTGCAAGTTTCGGCGAAGACGACGATCCGGCACTGCACCTGGCCGATACGCTTGCCGCCGGGGATGGTCTCTGCGACACAGACGTGGCGAGCCGCATCCTCCAAGCCGCGCCCAAGGCGATAGAGGGGCTTGCGGGCTTTGGGGTTCCCTTCGACCGTACGCCGAAAGGATCACTGTGCCTCGGATTGGAGGCCGCACACAGCCGACGTCGCATCGTTCATGCGCATGGTGACGGCACCGGGCGTGAGATCATGCGTGCCCTGATCGCGGCTGTGCGTTCCACACCGTCGATTGTTGTCGTGGAGGGCGTGGAAGCGCGCCGGCTGGCGGTGCGAGAGAATGCGATCCGAGGCGTCTGGGCGAGCGGTTCGATAGGACCTGTCTTCTTCGGCTCACGGCGGGTCGTCCTCGCCACCGGTGGGATCGGGGGACTGTTTCTCGACACCACCAATCCTTGGGGCAGTTACGGACAGGGCCTGGCGCTTGCGGCCCGCGCTGGAGCTGTCCTTGCCGACCTCGAGTTCATCCAGTTCCACCCGACCGCGCTCGACGGCCCGGAACGCCCTATGGTGCTGGTCAGCGAGGCCGTCCGCGGCGAAGGTGCTGCCCTGATCGACGAAACCGGCCAGGCTTTTCTCCAGAGCGTGCCAGGGGCGGAACTTGCGCCTCGTGATGTCTTGGCGCGCGCCGTCTGGAACCATCTTGCCAACGGCCACCGTGTTTTTCTCGACGCGCGGCAACGGCCTGGCCCGGAATTTGCTCGACACTTCCCGACAATCGCATCAGCCTGTCGTGGAGCCGGCATCAATCCCGCGCGCGATCTCATCCCCATTCGCCCGGCCCAACACTACCACATGGGTGGCGTTGCCGTGGACGGCTCCGGTAGGACCTCCGTCAAGGGGCTGTGGGCCTGCGGCGAAGTCGCTTCGACAGGACTGCATGGCGCCAACAGGCTCGCCAGCAATTCCTTGACCGAGGCCGTCGTGTGCGCGCGCTGGGTCGCTGAAAGTGTCGCCGGAACGCCTGCTCGCAGAACAAAGCCTGCGTTTGCGGACGTTTACCCATCGACCGCGCCGACACCCGTGCGTGTTTTCCTGTCGCGCGCACTCGGCATCGTCCGGGATGGTGAAGGTTTGAAAGCAGCCGCACGTGTCTTATTGCCGCTCGCCGAAAGCAAGGACGCGGCCTCGGATCCGGCGGCTGTCGGGCTAATGATCGCGGTTGCCGCCCTGTTGCGCGAAGAAAGCCGCGGCGCTCATTACCGGACAGACTTTCCTCATCATGCGACTGTCGCCCGACGGTCCGAAATCACCCTCGAAGCCGCCTTGGCCGCTGCGCGGGAACTCGGACACTCGCCAAGTCTCGAAGGGGCAAAGTGATGACGCTCTCACCGCTTCCCACGGTCATGCTTGAGCCGCTTGTAAGGGCAGCTCTTCTTGAAGACCTTGGCAGAGCCGGCGACTTGACCACGGAGGCCATCGTCCCGAAGGAACGCCAAGCGGGAACCGTGCTGGCGGCGCGCCAGTCCGGAGTTGTCGCCGGCCTCGATCTGGCGATGCTCGCTTTCCGCTTGATTGATCCTGATATCGAAATCTCGGTGGAGCGGGCAGACGGCTCCAATGTCATGGATGGAGAGGTCATTGCATCAGTGGTTGGCCCTGCCCGGGCCATTCTCACAGCCGAACGGACGGCACTCAATTTTTTGTGCCATCTGAGCGGCATCGCTACAGCAACGGCATCGATCGTCGCCGCGGTTCGTGGATATGGCGCGAAGATCGTCTGCACGCGCAAGACGACGCCCGGATTGCGGGCAGTCGAAAAATACGCCGTGCGCGCAGGTGGCGGATCCAATCACCGCTTCGGCCTCGACGACGCAATTCTGATCAAGGACAACCACATCGCCATCGCAGGCGGCGTTCGCCCGGCGCTCGAGCGAGCACGAAGACGGGCCGGTCATCTCGTCAAGATCGAGGTCGAGGTCGATACGCTGGCCCAGTTGGAGGAGGTACTTGGCTTCGCTCCCGATGCGGTTCTGCTCGACAACATGTCCCTCGCCGATCTTCGCCGCGCCGTCGCAATCGTTGGCGGCCGTGCTATCACCGAGGCTTCTGGCGGGATCGCATCCGATACAGCGCGAGCGATTGCCGCGACCGGCGTTGATCTGATTTCGGTCGGCCGACTGACCCACAGCGCGCCGATCCTGGATATCGGCCTCGACTATTGGGGCTCATGATCGCCTGAGGAACGAACAGGATCGAATCAACTGTCCTTTCCGATCGTCATCAATCAGACAGCAAAGCAAGGCAGAACCGGAGGAACAGCATGGACATGCAAACAGCGAGTCCAACGCAGACATCGCCCCAGGCTCAATCCCCTGACCCTGGAGCGTGGACCCTGGAGAAGGCTCGGGCACTTCACGATGCCCCCTTCAACAATCTCCTCTTCCTCGCGCAAACCGTGCACCGCCAGAATTTCGATCCCAACAAGGTCCAGCTCAGCCGGCTGCTCAGCATCAAGACGGGCGGATGCCCGGAGGATTGCGGCTATTGTAGCCAGTCGGCGCATCACGAGACCGGCCTGAAGGCGTCGAAGCTGATGGAGGTCCGGCGCGTCGTCGCCGAGGCGACCAAGGCGCGTGACGCCGGCGCAACCCGCTATTGCATGGGCGCGGCCTGGCGAAACCCCAAGGCGCGCGACATGGATGCGGTGGTGGCGATGGTCGAAGGCGTCAAGGCGCTGGGCATGGAGACCTGTATGACGCTCGGCGTGCTCGATCTTGAGCAAGCCGCTCGACTGAAGCAGGCTGGTCTCGACTTCTACAACCACAACATCGATACGTCGGAACGCTACTATAGCGAGATCATCAGCACGCGGAGCTTTGCCGAGCGGCTCGAGACGCTCGAGCACGTTCGCCAATCCGGCATCAAGGTCTGCTGCGGCGGCATTGTCGGCATGGGCGAGGAGCCGGTGGACCGGATCGGCATGCTGGTGACGCTGGCCAACCTGCCGGAACATCCGCAAAGCGTTCCGATCAACATGCTGATCCCGATCCCCGGCACCCCGCTTGCCGACGCCAAGCCCATCGAGCCGATCGAATTCGTGCGCGTGATCGCGCTGGCGCGCATCATGATGCCGAAATCGCATATCCGTCTTTCCGCCGGCCGTACGGCCATGACCGACGAGATGCAGGCGCTGTGCTTTTTTGCCGGCGCCAACTCGATCTTCGTCGGCGACACGCTGCTGACGGCGGACAATCCCGGTGAGGACAAGGATACCCTGCTGTTCCGGCGCCTTGGCATCGAGCCGATGGAACTCGAGGCGGAATGAACGGGGCACCGCTTGCCCGCTATGAGGCGACCTTGCAGGGACTGGCGCGCAAGGACCGGCTGCGGACGCTGAAGCCGCGCGCCGGGCGCGACTTCTCGTCGAACGACTATCTCGGGCTTGCCGCCTCCAAAAGACTTGGCGAAGCGGTTGCGGCGGCGATTGCGCGTGGCACGCCGGTTGGCGCCACCGGGTCGCGGCTGTTGCGCGGCAATGCGCCGGAACACGAGCAGCTCGAGGCAGACGCGGCGGCATTCTTTGGAGCCGACCGCGCGCTGTTCTTCGGCAGCGGCTACATCGCCAACTTCGCTCTCCTGACGGCGCTGCCGCAGAAGGGCGACCTTTTGGTCCTCGATGAGCTCGCCCATGCCAGCATGCATGAGGGGGCACAGGCCGGACGTGCCGAGTTCAAGCTGGCCGCGCACAACGACGTCGATGCTGTCGAGGACGCGATCAAGCGTTGGCGCGCCGAAGGCGGCGCGGGGCGCGTGTGGATCGTGGTCGAAAGCCTGTACAGCATGGATGGCGACCGCGCGCCGATGGAGAGCCTGGTCGCGCTTGCCGATCGGCACGACGCATTCATCGTCATTGACGAGGCCCATGCCACCGGCGTCTGGGGACCGGACGGCCGGGGGCTGGCCGCCGCTTTCGAGGGCCGCGACAACATCGTCGCGCTCCACACCTGCGGCAAGGCGCTCGGCGCATCTGGTGGGCTCGTGACCGGGCCGAGGACACTGTGCGAGTATCTGATCAACCGTTGCCGGCCATTCATCTACGCCACCGCGCCATCGCCGCTGATGGCGGTCGCGGCGCGCGAAGCGCTCGCAATGCTCGCCGACGAGCCTATGCGGCGTGTTCAGCTGCATGAACGCGTTGCCCTCGCAGGCCGCCAATTGGTCGATCGCTGCGGCGCGATAGCAAGTGGCTCTCAGATCCAGCCCTTGGTAACCGGCGATGTCAGGCGCACCATGGCAGTGTCGGCGCGCCTGCAGGCCCGCGGCTTCGACATACGCGGCATTCGTCCGCCGACCGTGCCCGAGGGCACGTCGCGGCTGCGCATCTCACTGACGCTCAATATCGGCGAAGCCGACATTTCCGCCATGCTCGAGGCGCTCGTCGAGGTGTTGGCCCAGACATGACCGGAGGCGACATGACCAAGCGCATCGTCATCACCGGAACAGACACCGGAATTGGCAAGACGGTGTTTTCGGCCGGGCTTGCCGGCCTGCTTGACGGTTTCTACTGGAAGCCGGTGCAATCGGGCCTCGACGGCGAGACCGACAGCGAGGCGGTTGCGCGACTTGCCGGGCTGCCGTCGGGGCGCGTGCTGCCGGAAGCCTACCGCTTGAAGAGCCCGCTTTCGCCGCATCGTTCGGCCGAAATCGACGACGTTTCGATCGAGGCTGCCGATCTTTCGTTTCCGGTCCTGCCGACACCGCTCGTCATCGAAGGCGCCGGCGGGCTGATGGTGCCGCTGAACCGCCGGACAAGGTTCATCGACATATTCGAGCAATGGCAGTTGCCGGTCATTCTGTGCGCCCGCACCGCGCTCGGAACAATCAATCATGCCCTGCTGTCGATCGAGGCCCTGCGGGCGCGCGCTATCCCGCTGGCTGGCATCGCCTTCATCGGCGATGAGATGACCGATACGCAACGGACGATCGTGGAATTCGGCGACGTGCCGCAACTCGGCAGGCTGCCGCACCTCGATCCGCTGACGGACAAAACGCTGAGACAAGCGATGATTGCCGGCTTCGACCTCGCTTTGATTGCCGGAGGCGGATAATGCCGCAATCCCGTGTGTGGCATCCCTTCACCCAGCACGCGCTCGAGCCGGCGATCCCTGAAATCGTCCTGGCTGAAGGCGCCTATCTCCACAAAGCCAATGGCGCGCGCATCCTGGACGCCATCTCATCCTGGTGGGTCGTCACGCATGGCCACCGCCATCCGCGCATCATAAAGGCTATCGAGACGACCGCGTCGAGCCTCGACCAGATTATCTTCGCTGGCTTCACGCACGAACCGGCCGAACGCCTGGCCAAGGCGCTTGTCGGTCTCGCTCCCTCCGGACTCGACTGGGTGTTCTATTCGGACAGCGGCTCGACCTCCGTCGAAGTCGCGCTGAAGATGGCGCTCGGCTATTTCCGCAACACCGGCGCTCCGCGCTCGCGCATCGCCGTCATGGAGCACAGCTATCACGGCGACACCATCGGCACGATGAGCGTCGGCGCCCGCGGCGTGTTTAACGCCGCCTACGAACCCTTGCTGTTCGAGGTCGACACCATTCCCTTCCCGGCCGCCGGGCGCGAGCAGGAAACACTGGATCGGTTCGAGGCCGTCAGCCGCGACCAGCGCGCCGCCGCCCTGATTGTCGAGCCGCTGGTGCTTGGCGCCGGCGGCATGCTGATGTATCCGGCCTGGGTTGTCACCGAATTGAAGAAGATCGCCGAGACCTCCGGCACGCTGCTGATCGCCGATGAGGTGATGACCGGCTGGGGACGCACCGGAACCATGTTCGCCTGCGAACAGGCATCGATCTCTCCTGATATCCTTTGCACCTCGAAAGGCTTGACCGGTGGCACCATCCCGCTCGCGGCCACGCTCGCCACCGATGCCATCTTCCAGGCCCACTATTCCGACGATCGGAAGAAGACTTTTTTCCACTCGAGTTCCTACACCGCCAATCCGATTGCCTGTGCGGCAGCACTTGCCAATGTCGAGATCTGGCGCGACGAGCCGGTGACCGAGCGGATCGCGGCCTTGAGCGCGAAGCAGGCCGCCGGGCTTCAACGCTTTCGCCACAATCCCTACTTCACTGACAGCCGGACGACCGGCACCCTCGCGGCCCTCGACCTGCGCGCCGGCTCTGCCGGCTATCTGGCCGAGATCGGGCCGAAGCTGCGCGCATTTTTCCTCGAGCGCGGCCTGCTCGTGCGCCCGCTCGGCAATGTCCTCTACCTTCTGCCGCCCTATTGCATCACCGGCGAGGAACTGGACGGGCTCTATGACGCCATCGAGGAGGCCGGCGAACGCTTCGGTTCGAAGCCATGACCAGGTCGTCGCGCATTCTCGGGTTTGGCCATCATGCGCCTGGGCGCAAAGTGGAGAATGCCGAGATCGAGAACAATCTCGGGCTCGAACCTGGCTGGATCGAGCGGCGCACCGGAATTCGCTCGCGATTCTGGGCAACGGATGAAGATACGCTGTCTGGTCTTGCCACGCAGGCTGGCGACATGGCGCTGGCGAACGCCGGCATTGCGCGCCACGACATCGGTCTGCTGTTGCTTGCCACCTCGACGCCCGACCATCTTCTGCCGCCCAGTGCACCCCTGGTCGCACACAAGCTCGGCCTTGGCCGCGCAGGCGCGGTCGATCTGACCGGTGCCTGCGCCGGCTTCATCTATGCGCTGATGTTTGCGGACGGATTTACCCGCCTGCACGGCAAAGCGAGCCTTGTTATCGCCGCCAATATCCTCAGCCGCCGCATCAATCCCTCTGAGCGCGCCAGCGCCGTGCTGTTTGCCGATGCCGCCGGCGCCCTCGTGATCGGTCCCTGCGAGGATACTGATCGGGGGATTCTCGGTGCCTCCGTGGATTCGGACGGCTCGCGATACGGGCTGATCCAGATTCCCTCAGGAGGAAGCAACAAGCCGTTCCACGGTGACCTCGACCTCGCGCAAACCCGAATGACGATGACCGACGGCCGCGAAGTGTTCGCAAAGGCCGTCGAGATGATGACCGATTGCTCGATAAGCGCGCTAGCCGCTGCCGGAGTGCGACCACAGGATGTCGACCGGTTCGTGCCGCATCAGGCCAATGCTCGCATTTTCGATGCTGTCGGGAGTAACCTCGGCATAGCGGATCAAGCAATTGTCAAGACGATTGCCGAATACGGCAACGCTTCGGCCGCGACGATCCCGCTCTCATTGTCGCTCGCCAATCAAGCGGAGCCGTTTCGGCCGAGCGAGAAAATACTCCTGGCGGCGGCAGGTGCGGGACTCAGCGGCGGGGCGCTCGTCGTCGGGATTTAGCCCAGCGAAGCTGCTCAACATCAGGACTGGCTCTGTGAGATGAATAGTACAACGGGACCGATGCGAAAAATAGTCGCCGGCAAGCTGCACGCATCCACGTCACCGAAGCAAACCTCAACTGCCACGGTTCGATAACGCTCGACCCTGACTACTGCGAAGAAGCCGGGATCCTTGCCAATGGATTCGTGGAGACATGGAGCAAGACTTCCGGCGCGCGCATCTCGACCTATGTCATCCTCGGCGAGCGCGGCTCTCGATGCTGCATCCTCAACGGCGCGGCCGCCCGGACCTGCCAGCCAGACGACCAGATCATTGTCTGCAACTCCATCCATCTGGACGAAGCGCACATTCCTCTCTGAAGCCGCGGATCGTTACGTTCGTCATCAACAATGTCGTCGGCTTCTCGCCGATGGCAATGCGCTGACGCGGACGGCGTTGACCATTACATCGGCAGGGGCGCTTCAGCAGAACTTTCGCCGGTTGATGGAGCAGCAGGAACTGGTGGAGGAGACCGGCGAAAGTGCTTGTGATACCGGCGGTCGGCCGGCGAAGCTTTATCGCTTCCGCCACCATGTCCTGGACGAAACGGCGGTCGCCCGGACAAAATTGCCGCTGGCACGGGCTTGACATCCTTTATACTCAACGTAGAAATATACCCTTATAATCAATTCGATTATAACGAGAAATTCATTCGCACCGTCCGAACCCACGGTCTCGCTCGGGAAGCCGTATGAGTGGATCGGAGTGACCTTGGAAATGAAACGCCCGAGGACGGGCTTTCAACCTTTGTCGTGAAGGAGGTGCCGCGCGCCTGGGCCAATGCCTTGCGGCAACGGTGAAGGATGTATACCGCCAGTAAACGCGTGCGTCAAAGTCGCTAATCGAATGTACAGTTAGTCTAAATGTGCGATGCGTTCGATTTGTGCAAGTAACACTTGGAAAAGTGTCGCATAAAAGAAACATCTAATTACATAAAGCAGGCAAGCTAAACTTTAAACTTGCACAAATGAGCGTGGGGCGCCCTGTTCCAGGGCGCCTTTTTTAAGGATTATCATTAGACTCTCTCCCGGGGGAACTGTGGGTGAAGAAACAACGCATCGTCCTGCTGGCAGCTGTTTTGGCGTCTGCCTTTGGCTTTTTTTTGCTGATCCTGATCCTGCAGATGGTCAGTTTTTTGGTTGACTAGGCACGCGCAAGCGGGATGGATCGCGCAGAGACACGCGGAAGTTTTTTTTGCCAGCGAACCCCGACGACCTGATGGGGAGTCGCGCCAGCAGGGTGGGAGCCACGTCCAGTGCCACCGACCATGCGAGATGCCGATTGTTGGCGCGTCTGTCAGTTCGCGCGGCCATATTCATTCTGGTGCCGATCTGTTGCCTTTTCTGCTTTTCCCATGCGTTTTAGGCCGAGCCAATTTGTGAAGCGGGCGGTCAATGGATCTGCGCCTCGCGATTGCCTGCCGTTGCCTGATTGATCTGGGCGGGATAATCCGAGAGCGAACGCTGCAACCGCGGTTCGAACTGCGCGAAGTTGAACCGGACTTCATCCGCAGTCAGGAACTGGTGGGTTGCGCCGGGAAAGCCGGCGACCATCACAAGGTCGCCTTCCTTGACGCCTTCACAGGCTATGGGTAGCCAACTCTTCGGCCGGTAAGGCACATTGTCGCGCGCATATGGCCGGGAGGAACCATCAGGAGCGACATAGGCGCGATAAAAGCCGAAGTGGCCCGTGTGGCGCAGCCACATCCAGTTGTCCGTTTGGCCGCCGAAGTTGCCGATGCCGAGCGCGGGCGCATAGACGAGGCGCACGTCCTCAATTTCGAGCTTCTGGAGGAGATAGTAGGAGACGCCGCCATACATCGCAACGGCGATTGGGCTGTCCTTCACATGCGGCGATCAGGGCCTTTTTGTTCGTGGCGAGCCGCTCATACCGGGCAAACCCGTTCAGCTTGTCCGAGACGCTCTTGAGGTTTCGGCGGTCACATCCCGCATGTCCTCGATCACATAGATGCGGCTGCCTGGCGCCGCGGGCAATTCTTCACCCAGGGCTCTTCGCCAGAAAGCCGTCTGTGAGATAGTCCTGGCCCTCCTTGCTGTGGTATTGGATGGATTCTAACACGCAATGATGATTGGTTGCGACCAGCCCTTGTGGACTGACGAACGAGGCGGAGCATCCGCCCAGTGATACGATCGCGTTGAGCGGGTCAGCGTCCAGACGGCCGCATGGCCGCGCCCACTTCCGCAGTCTGGCCCGGCATCCACATACCTTCGTCCGCCGACGTAGCCGTCACCGTCCAGAGCAAGGCGATGGCAGTTGCTTTGGCCAAACATTTCAAATTCGAGTTCATGCTGATGGCGTTCACCTCTCATATTTGTCGCGCGCAACGTTTGCGGATCATCCGCTGCACCAATCGTGCCAAATGAATAAAGCCTTCAGTCACAAATGGTGAGCCGCCCCATCCCATGTCCGATCTCCGACGTCGTTCACGTAAAGGGCTCGGTGCTTCCACGCTCGTTTGCTCTTCGCCCGTCCCTCTTCCGTCTTGACTAGCAGGAGCCTACGGCCTATCTCACTGCCGCGCTAGCACTCGCTTGTGGTGAGTGCTAACCACGCTCCGGCAACGGAGAACCGTTCAACATCCGCACCAGGGAAATCCAAAAATGGCAAAGTCGAATTTCCGGCCGCTGCATGACCGCGTGGTCGTTCGCCGCGTCGAGTCCGAAGCGAAGACCGCCGGCGGGATCATCATCCCCGATACGGCTAAGGAAAAGCCGCAGGAAGGCGAGATCATCGCCATCGGTTCCGGCGCCCGTGACGAGGTCGGCAAGCTCGTCCCGCTGGACGTCAAGGCCGGCGACCGCATCCTGTTCGGCAAGTGGTCGGGCACCGAAGTCAAGCTCAATGGCGAAGACCTTC
>NZ_JAMYTU010000062.1:0-22054 GCF_040322615.1 Mesorhizobium sp. M0119 | reverse complement strand
ATAATTTTTATTGCCTGTCGTTTGTAAGTTAGCCGACCTTACGAGCATGCTCAATCGGTTATGACTGCCTGTTGTCAGAACGGTCGATATCCGGGAGGCGGACTCACAGTCGCCGTCACGCACCCCTTCGTCGATCAATTTAAATGCCAACGCGACGGCAGTCGGGTGCGCTGTCATTATGCTATCCGTCGAGCGCGACTGAAACCCGACAGTCAGCAATCGGCCCCCAGACGGCATGGCAGCTCTGCGCCCCATCCCGAGGACGGCTGCAGGCGGCGGCATGCATCAAATAATGCTTAAAGCGTGTCGTCTAAATCCGTTTCGGGGTGACGCGCGGCTCTGCCGCCCCATTCCTCGGGCGCAGCATTGGCGATCGTTTGCGAAAACGTCCAGGCGTGGCCCGCAGGATCGCGGCAAGAATATTGTCGCTCGCCATAAGGATAGCTCGCCGGTGGTTTCAGGGTGACGGCGCCACGGCGCGCGGCACGGTCATGGTGCGCGTCGACGTTTTGGACACGCACCATGATGGCGAACGGGCAACCGGTTGGTATCTCCTTCCCGCCCTTGAACTCCGTCACCACGACGGCCCCGTCGCCGAAGCCCAGCTGGACGCAATGATTGCCGATTGTCAGCCGCAATTCAAATCCGAAGGCCTCGCGAAGCCAACGGCTGGCCGCATCCACATCTGGGTAGGAAAGCAGGGGTATGACCGTGCTGGCGGGCATGGAGCGGTTCTGCATGTGCGGCCTCCTTCCGGTGCCGGCGGCGGGAGCGCCTGGCTTTAATAATACGGCGACATGCACTGCTGGCGAGGGCCGTCATAGGGCTGGTAGCTGTTGTCCTAGGCGCGGTAGGAGTGGTAGCGGTCATAGCACCAGCGCACATGGGCGGCCGCCAGGCGCGCCGCGGGGGGCGGGGGCGGGGCGACCGTGGCGGCCGCCACGCCGGCC
Organism: Mesorhizobium sp. M0119; assembly: GCF_040322615.1. NCBI lineage: Bacteria > Pseudomonadati > Pseudomonadota > Alphaproteobacteria > Hyphomicrobiales > Phyllobacteriaceae > Mesorhizobium > Mesorhizobium sp. M0119. The sequence continues at coordinate 21,104 of NZ_JAMYTU010000062.1, read as the reverse complement.
GCGAAGGCGGCGGCCGGAAACCAATAGCCGTTATAGTAGCGGTAGCCGGGCCGGGCGCGCCAATAGCCCCGGTAACCATTGTAGTAAGAGACGCCGCCGGCGACGTAGAAGCCGCGCCGGTACCAGACCGGCGTTGCCTGGATGGTCACGGACACCGGGGCCGCCGGCGCGGCAAGCGGCATGGCCTCGGCCGGCGAGGCCAGGGTCGCGGCGCCGAGCATCAGGCCGCACAAAGCAGTTCTCATTCTCTTCATCGGTTGTCTCCTCTGGTCTGGTATGGTCACTTGCGCCGCAACGCCCGCAACTCGGCGATCGACAGTGCGCCGTCGCCATCGGTGTCCGCCTGCAGCAGCGGGTCGGGAATGGCCGCCGTGAATTCATCGCGCGAGATCTTGCCGTCGCCGTTGCGGTCCATGCGGCCAGCCTCCGCCTGCAGGCCCGCGAAGCGCGCGGCCTGGAAGTCGCGCTTCGACTCGACCTGCGCCACCGCCGCCCGCACCTCGTCCTGCTCGAGCACGCCATTGTGGTTGGCGTCCAACCGGTCAAACATCCGCGCTCGCGCCGCCTGGATCTCGCTGAACTCGAGCTTTCTGTCGCCATTGGTGTCGATGCGCCGGAACGCTTCCGTGGCGCCCTGGTCGGCGGCAAGCGCGCTGCAGCCGCCCAAGAGCAGCCCGGCAAAAGCGATCACGATCCTGGTCATCCGGGTCTCCGCTGAAAATCAACGGCCCGCCGCGGACCGTCGTTACAGCGCCTCCTACGCGGGAGTCCGACCGCGAATTTTTCGGAGCACCGATGCCCGGGGCGCCGATGCCGTGCCGGCCCGCGAAAAATCCGGCCGCCGAGCGTAGGAGCACGGACCGGGCTGCGTATTGGCCGACAGTCGCTCCCCCGCGACTTCACAATTGAAAGGACCACCCATGAAACGCTTAGCAATCCTTGCGGGCCTGCTTCTCGGGCACGCTCCGGTCTGCGCCGCCGCGGCGCAGGACATGCCTGGCCAGCGCGTCCTCCAGCGCCTCGACACCAATGGCGATGGCGCGATCTCGAAGGACGAGATCCTCGCCGCCCGCGAACGCCTGTTCAAAAGGCTCGACCGCAATAGCGACGACGTCATCGACGAGAACGAAATCGAAACCGCCCGCCAGGCCATCGAGGACCGCGCCCAGGCAGCCGAAGCCCGACGCGGCAATCGCCTGCGGCGCATGGACAAGAATGGCGATGGCAAGGTCACCGAGAACGAGTTCCAGGCAAGCACGCCACTCTTCGATCTGGCCGACCGCAATGGCGACGGCAGGCTCTCCGCCGACGAGATCGCGGCCATCCGCAAGATCGTGGCTGCTCACGCCAACTGACCAACCTCCCTTCCGGAAAGGAAAAACGACATGCTTTCAAGACTCAAACTTCCGCTGCTTTGCCTCGGCGCGATGGTCGTCTGGTCGGCCGCTTCCCCGGCCTCGGCCGAGGAGTGGACGCGCAAGACCGCGCATGGAGGGGAACTGAGCCGCAGCGTCAGCCGGGACGGCAATATCTTTACCGGCTCGACCACGCGCACCGCACCGAACGGCGGCACCTACACGTCCAATTCCACCTGCAAGGCCGGCGTTGTTGACCGCTGCTCGAGGAACTATTCTGCCACCGGGCCGAACGGCAAGACCGTTTCGGGCCAGCGCTACTCGGCAGCCGGCCCGTTTCGCGGCCGTTCTGTGGGCAGCTTCACGGGCCCGAACGGCAACACGGTTCACGGCTTCCGCCGTTGGCGCCGCTGACATCTGGTGGTGAACTTGACGTCGGAAGTCGCTTTTCTCCCGAGCCAGATCGCCGCGGATTTCTCCCTCGCCGCCGGAGGCTCCTCGACCGGTGCCCGCCGCCGTGGGGGATGAAGCCTCCAATGGCGACGAGGAGCTTCTGGCCCGCATCGCCGCGGGCGGGCAGGCCGCTTTGTCCGAGCTCATGGCCCGCCACGGCCGTGGGCTGCGGACGTTCGCCACCCGTTATCTCGGCCATGCCGCCGATGCCGAGGACGTGGTGCAGGAGGTGTTCGTGACCGTCTGGAAACAGGCCGCGCGCTTCGATCCCGGCAAGGCGCGCGCCTCGACATGGCTCTACCGGATCACGGCCAACCGCTGCATCGACCAGCGCCGGCGCCGCGCGCTGCGCAACTTCTTTGGCCTGGACGACATCGGCGAGGAACTCGCTGCGCCGGAAGCGAATGCCGAGACCGCGACCGGGGCGAGACAGGAACTGGCGATCGTGCGCGATGGCCTGTCCCGCCTCCCGGAGCGCCAGCGGATGGCGTTGCTGCTGAGGGCAGTGGGCGAACTTGACATCGGTGCGATAGCCGAGGTGATGGGCGCCAGCGCGGGCTCGGTCGAACAGTTGCTCGTGCGCGGGCGCCGCGCGCTCAGGGATCATTTGGCAGATGCGGCGAGCGGCCGCGAAAGGAAGACCTCATGACACGCGAGGAATTCGAGAACAGCCGGCGCCGTTTCGGCGACGATATCGATGCCTGGCCGGAGCCCTTGAGAGGGCGGGCCCTGGCCTTCATGGCGCTGGAGGGCGATGCCGGCGCCGATGGCGCGCTCGACAGGCTCGTGCGGTACGCCGCGCTGGTCGAGGCCGACGATCGCGCCTTGGCGCGCAAGGTGATGGCTCGCATCGATCGCGGCGCCGCGCGTCCGTCCCTGCTGCCGCGCTTCCTCGTCGCGCCGGCGGGTCTCGCCGCTTGCGCCGCGGCCGTCCTCGTCGCCGCGACGCTCGCCGGCTACCAGGTGGCGCGCCTTCAGGACCAGTCGCAGGATTCCGAGCTTCTGGCGCTCGCCGCCGGCGCAAGGCTTCCCGAGGACGGCGGACCGCCGATCGCGGGCGATGCGGGCGAGGGGGACGCGCTATGACCGGTCGTTCATGGATCTGGGTGGCTGTGCTGGCGGTGCTTGCCCTTTCGCTGGCGCTCAACTTCTTCTTCATCGGCTATGCCGCGCATGGGCTGCGCCAGGCGGCCGCCGCGCGCGGGCTGCTGGCGGAGGTCGCGGGCGCCTACTCGCCAGAGGTGCGCAAGGAGTTCCGCTCCGTCATGCGCGACAACCGCGCCCGCACGTTCGAGGCGCTGCGGCAGCTGCGTGCGGCGCGGGCCGAACTGGCGGCGGCCGAGCAGGCGCGACCCTTCGACGAGGCGAGGGTCAGGCAGGCTATGGCGGTGGTGCGCGCCGCGACCACCAGCCTTCAGGCAACCGTGCAGGACTACCTGCTTGCCGCGATGAAGAATGTTAACGCGAGGCCAGCCAGGGGCGGATGAGCCGTCGCCCCACTCGCGGCAGTTGCCGTGACCGATTGCGGTGTCGGAACCACGATGACGGACCAATGCGGCACGACGGGCTTGTCCTAATATTGCTCCGGCGCGAGCTCGTCGCCGGTCTGCGGGCAATGCGGCGCCGCGATCTCGGCTGGATCGCGCTCGGCGGTGGCGGGCTGCTGGCCTATGGGGTCCATATCGTGCCAGCCCTGCACGCGGGCGCGGCGAGGCTGCGCCACGACCAGCTTCTGTGGATCCTCGGCCCGCCGCTTGCCCTTGGCGGTTCTCGGAGCGGTCGCCGGCAACGCGGTGTCCGGACTCTGCCTTCAACGCGCCTTCGCGCCCTTCCTCAAGGGCCTGCCGCTTGCGCCTGGACCCGGCAGACAGGCGCCGCGCGGCGATCGGAAGCTTTGCGGCGATGGTGGGGGCAGTGATCCTCGCCCGGGCGGTTGACGACCCTGCGCTTTCGGATGAAGTGCTGGAACAGACGCGTGCCTGGATTTACGCAGGGTGTGATCAACAGTCAGCCAGCTAGCCCCTCGTCGCTCACGGCCTCGACGTCGAATACCAACTGGGCACGTATATCGGTCTGGTCGACCATGCTACTTCAAACGCTCTTCGGTTCCGTGACAAACTTCTGATCGCCGGCCCTGGATCGCGGAAGGGGATGTGGCATGGTGGATTCTGATCGGATCAACAAGCTGATCGCAGCGGTACCGCTCGCCTTGGCGCTTCGCGCCGGGCTGGACCTTGGCATCTTCACCCGGCTCGGTGGCAGCGCGATGACTGCTGACAGCCTTGGGGCCGCGCTCAAAATCGAGCCCGACCGTCTGTCGCGGCTTCTCTACGCGCTCGCCAGCATCGGTCTCCTCGAAGTCAAGGATGGTCAATTTCGCAACGGAGCCGAAGCGTCAGCCTTCCTCGACGCGTCCAAGCCGACCTATCGCGGCGGCGATCATGCGCTCCTGCGCGAGCTCTGGGGAGCCGACTTGCTGACCGCAGAGTCGCTGCGACAGAACCGGCCGGCTGCGCTGCACGACTTTTCCGAAGCGGGGCCCGAGGCCGCGGCGGCCTTCAGCCGCATGCTCGCACCGGGCGGGATGATTTTCGGCCGACATCTGGCCAAGGAAATGGATCTCTCGGCGATCGGTTCAGTGATCGACATTGGCGGAGGCCCCGGGACCATTCTCGTCGGACTTCGCGAGCGGTGGCCGCAGATTGCGGCGACGCTGATGGAACTGCCAACGGTCGCAGCGGTCGCGTCAGATATCCTGTCAGAATACGGTGCCGACGACGTGGTTGTCGAAGAGGGGGACATAACTGTCGCGCCATCGATTGGTCGGCACGATCTGGCGATCCTGAAGGCCGTCGTCCAGGTCCTTCCGCCGGATCAGGCGCGCAGTTCGATCCTGAACGCGGCGCGTTGCCTAACACCCGGAGGCGAGATCGCAATTGCGGGGTCGGGCGTCGTCGATGACGACCGCCTTGGCCCGCCTGAGGGTGTCTTTCTGAATCTCACCTTTTTGAACCTCTACCGCCACGGCGAATCGTACACTGAAGGTCAGTATCGCGCATGGATGACCGAGGCTGGATTCCGGGATATTTCCAGGTCGCGCCTGACGGACGGCTCCACGTTGTTTCGTGCGCGCCTCACGGGCTGATCGTGGCTGAACAGTTGGTTTTGGATCTCCGAGGCGCCCCGACCCTATCCGGGCAGCCCTACTACCTTCAGCGTCGAGAGCATTGCTTGTCCTGCGTCAACTCGGAGAGAGCCATATCTCGCGCGGTACGTCCCCGGGCTGGCCGGCTTGTCGCGCCCTGTCGTGCGTTCCTTCAGCCGCGCGAGATAGGCGCGGGCGGCTGACCTGTCGCGTGCGTCCGTTCAGCCGCCGTTGAGGGCTTCGTCCAGTGCCGTCGTCTGGACCTTGACGAAGGCCCGGGAGATGGCGGCTTTCGCTTCGATGGAGTCGAAGTTGTCCTTGCCTACAAGAATACCAAGGCGCTCTGTACCTTGCTGCCGGAATACCGGCGGCTTTCGGCTGTGGTGGTCATGGGTGGAGCAGAACGAGAGAGGTTTGAGGAGCGGCGTTATGTCTGGCGTCCGAAATTGGTCAAGCTCTACGACGAAGCCAAAACATACATCGACGGAAAATGGCTAACGATTGGCATTTCATCGGCAGATGATCTGCATGGTGTGACGGAGCTTCTGACTAGGAAGCGCCAGCCAAAGTCGCGCGGTTGAAGGCAACAAAAATCCTGGATTCGCGGCGCACGATAGCTCCGAGGAACCAGGCAGCGGCCTCGTCGGCATCACACAGCAATTCGACATCGAGGTCGTCGTGGAAGGTGCCGAGCCGATTAATTGCGTGAGAGATCGAAAGACCTTCCACGCCCATAAATTAACCCCGAACCAACAGATATCTGAGGAGACAATTCCCATGAAAGCGATCGTAGTGACGGACCAAGCTGCAGGAACGGCCGGGATGAAGCTGGTGGAGCGGTCCGAGCCGCAGGCGGCAATAAACGATGTCATCGTACAGGTTCATGCGGCGGGATTCGTCAACACCGAACTGGAGTGGCCTTCGACCTGGGCCGATCGAGCCTTTCGTGACCGGACGCCATCGATCCTCGGCCATGAGCTGGCCGGAGTGATTACCGCCCTCGGCTACGGGACGACGGGACTGTCGGTGGGCCAGCGGGTATTCGGCCTCGCCGATTGGTATCGCGATGGCACGCTGGCGGAGTATGTAGCCATGGAGGCCCGCAATCTCGCGCCGCTGCCGGGCGACGTCGACTTCACGGTGGGGGCGAGCCTGCCGATCTCCGGCCTGACCGCGTGGCAGGGGCTGTTCCAGCACGGCCGCCTTCAGGCGGGGCAGAGCGTTCTCGCGCATGGCGCGGCCGGCGCCGTCGGTTCGATGGTGGCGCAGCTTGCAAGGGAGGCCGGAGCCTATGTCATCGGCACCGGACGCGCCGCCGACCGCCAGAAGGCGCTCGACTTCGGTGCAAATGAATTCGTCGACCTCGAGAACGACGTCCTGGAAGACGTCGGTGGCGTCGATCTGGTGTTCGATGTCATCGGCGGCGACATCCAGAAGCGGTCTGCAGCCCTGATCCGAGCCGGAGGTACGCTGGTGACCGTCGTCGGGCCTACCGACGCGCGGCCAGCGGATGGCCCGACGATTGACTTCGTCGTCGAGTCCGATCGTGCCCAGCTATCCGAGATAGTTCAGCGGGTGCGGAACGGAAGACTGCGGACGAACATCGGCAAAGTCGCGACCCTCGACGATGCCGTTACAGCCTTCAACTCGAAAGAGCGACATTCGGGAAAGACGATCATCCGCTTTCGGCCCTGAGCCTCGCGCTTCAACACGTTCTGGTTCGAACAGCCTACTGACCACCTTGTCAGCAGACGCATCCGACCATCACTGCGACCCGCCACCGTGGTGCTATGGCACTACGGCATGATCGGAAGCGAGGAGGACATAACCTCATGAACGGGATCACCCGCCGTTCCCTTCTCGCGCTGACGGGCGCTGCGGCTGTCATCGACCCGGCGTCTGCTGACGGAAGGGTCTCGCCGAAGCTGCAGGCGCTGATCGAAACCCATGAGACCGCCTATGTCGCGCTCCATCGGGTTGTTCATCGAGCGGGCAGCAGCAGCCGCGACCGCAAGAGGGCGGACCGGATTGAAGAGGAAGCATTGCTAGCCGTCTGCTCCTATCCTGCGATCAGCCGAGGCGACCGCTGGGCCAAGGCCGAGTACCTGTTGACAGTTGAGGCACGGGGCGAACTCGACGTGGAAGAGCACATGCAGGCCATCCTGTACTCGATGATGTGAAGCTAATCGCGGCTCGACGGCGCTTGCGGACGTTGGCCCTACGCAGTCACCGATGGCAAGGTTCGCCGCCTCTCTACCGCGCTTGGTCTTGGCCTCGTCGAAACGATAGACCTCGCTGTCGACGAGGCTCAGGAAGGCGCAATCTCGCCGTCGACGCGCCGCAGCCGTCTGGTCCCGGTACCACCGAGGAATTTGACGAAATCATCCGCCGCGATCTGGTCGCCTACAAACGCTTACGCGAGGTGGTCCTCAAACATCGTTCGAGCGTCGGCTATGTCCCGAAGATGATCCGCCTGCCCGGCATCGTCGAAAGTCTCGAAAGGATGGCCGTCAAAAGCACCGACGGCCTGCGCTTCCTGATCGATCAGGACCGCCTCGACCTAGCTGTCGAGCGCTGGATCGCCGATCCGCGCTTCTCGCATCTATTCCGACCGGAGGTGGTGAAAAAAGCCGAACTGGCGTTGCGCGAGGCACGATTGCTGATCGACGCCCGCAAGCAGGGGGAAGCCTCAAGGTGATCCGCCGGGTGTCTACTCGCAAATTGGCGACCCGCCCGCCGCCTAATTTACGCGGCGCGTCGTTGAGCGAGGACCGAACGGGCTCGACGAGGGTCGACAGCGGTTACGATGCCGTGGTGGTGATCGCAGTAGACGCGATCCGGCGAAGTTGACCCAGCGCAAAAACGGTAACCGCCGGGTACCGACGGGTCTTCGCTTACCGGGAAGCGGCACTGATAGAGGCCTAGCTGAATGAGGGGGACGTCTCTCGAAGTTACTCTGATATTTTCAGGCATGGTTTTCAGGTTCCTAGTTCACAGCCATTGCCGGCTGAGGGCCGCAGCGCGACCGCGTCAGGCCAGCTTCTCTCGTTTTGGAGGCCTATGGATCACCATATGGTGTTGGTTGCAGCGTCAATGAAGCCCGACGGCCTGGTTTCTGAAGCCAATAGTTTGCGACGTAAGGCCACAGTTGCCGCTAGCGTGCGGTTGACAGCGCGAAGGCGGCCCGGCGCCGATGTTGTCGTACCTCTGATCGTGGCGGTCACTGCCCCCGGGGTTCGTCGGCAGACCGGGCAGGGGTGCCCTTGTGGGGCCCCTATCAGGCGCGCCCGACCGACACCTCCTTCTCAGTCCGGGACCTCCTCATGGCCGGCCGCTCTCGCCCCCAACCCAAATCACTCTGAACGACGGAGTTCGATCCTTTTGCTGTCATTCGGTTGCAAGCGTTGTATGACGCGATCGGACCCAAGACGCTTTCCGTAGGCTGAACCTTGGATGGCCGCTTCGCGCCTCATGTCGGCTGTAGAATCCAGTCCTGCCAACCGCTGAAAGCAGACACTAGCGGCAACCACGCTGGACGTCGCAGGTGCGCCTCATGTCAGCCGAAGAGGGAGGCAGTTGCTCGAACCGGCAGCCGCCCTTTGCGGCGACCAATGCCAGCGCAACCGAACTGAACGCGGTTCGCGAAGCGCATTACACGGCATGCGACGCCAGGGACATGCCGGATTTCGAGCATTGGGACGCCGAATTCCATCACCGAGTATTCGCGTGCTGCCGCAACGACCTCCTTAAAGAGATCCGCAACCGCATGCACGCCATTCGGAATCAATCGCCCTGGTTCGAAATGAAGAAGTGCTCGTTCTCGGAGGAACGCCGCCGGAGGTATTGCGACGAGCACCAGGCAATCCTGGATTGTCTGGTTCGCCGCGCTCCGGAAGGTGCGAAAAATGCGATGCTGGCGCAGCTGAAAACCTCGAACGAAATCTATTGGGGCGGTAAGCCGGCGCATCGCCGCAGAGCTGCAGCAAGAGGCCGCTGAGCCCGCAGCGCGGACGCCGCTCGGCTCGCGCTGGTAGTAGGGCGGCTGGACGACCGCGCCCCCGCCCCCGGGTTCATGGCAGGCGAGAGCGGTGCCGATTGTAGGGCCCCTATCAGGCGACGGCGGCCAACTTCGCGTAATCCTGCGCCTAGCCCCCCTACCGAAGCTGCTCCTTACCTTCCGATTTGCGACGCTACCGACATCATCGCCTCAGAGTTCGGGTGGGCGCCCAAGCCGCCATCGAAAACCTCGGAGAACGTCCAGCGAACGACGCCGTTGCGATCGAGCAGGAACTGGCCCATGAGCTGGCCCACGCCGGTCGCCATCATTTGCTGGTCCGCTTCAGCGATATCGTAATTGTCTTTTTTGTTCAGATATTCGAGCGCGGCAAACGGATCCATCGGCTCAGGCATTTCGCCCGGCACGTTGAGCCGCATCGCCTTCACATCGCTCATTGAGACCTTGTGCGGCCATGCGCTCTCGCCCTCGGTGATCTGCATATTGGGGAGCCCAAAAGCGCGGTGTGAAGCCCGCTCAGGATCAGACGCCGCGAGCAGAGCCGGCATCGGGTGATAACGGAGATAAAGGCGTGCCCGTTCGATGGGCGTGTTCACCACCGTCAGGGTTTCGATGCCCTTTGCGTTAAGGGCTGGTGTGAGCAGCGAAACCGTCGCGATATGACGCCTGCAAAAAGGACAATGGAGACCTCGATACAATCCGACCAGCACTGGCTTCTCGCCGCGGAAATCGTCGATAGCTATCTTGCCCTCGCGAGTAATCGCGTCGAGCACGAAATTGGGCGCCGTTTCGCCAAGTTGCAGCGGGCCTATGTCGAGACGTTCTGACATGCTGATCCCTCCTCGCGGGCCAATCGACAACAGATGTGCGGGCGGGTGGCTTGAGCCCATGTTGCGGCACATACGTCCTTGGGCATGCTGAAATGGCGGTCGGCCTAGGACGGCGTCGACAGTCCATTCATAGCACGGAGGGCACCGCTTTTACACTAGATGGCGCCCCACGAACGCTGCACCTTCTCGGGCAGACGATCCCACAGCCAACTGCTGGGCCTCGTCACTCCATAACTCATTGCAAGTGCGCACCCGGCCGATACATTCTCACGGCCGCTCTCGCCCCAAAACCCAAATCGCTCCGAAAGGCAAAGTTCGACGACAACGATGACCTCATTGTCCGCATCGCGAATGGCAGCAAACGGTACTAGAGGGCCTGTCAGCTTTGCGCCTCATGTCGGGCATTCAGCCAGCCACGCCTCCCCTCTCGAAGCCGAAATTGATAGTGCCCATACCACCGTCGAAATGCGCCGACAGCGGACGACACCAGGGGGCGGTGACATTGAAGGTTCTACCTGAGCGTCGCCAGCAGGTGTTCGGCAACCTTAACATCCGCCGTATTCAGGCCCTCCACAAAATGCGCCGCAACCGGTTGCAAGAGCTCGCGAGCGCTATTGATCTCCCCGCGCCCGGCCATCAGCGTCGTCATGTCGATTGCGGTTCGCAACTCCCATGCCCGCGCGTGCTGACTGCGGCTCAACTCCAGTGCCTGCATGAGGTAGGCGGCAGCTTCGTCGCGGTTGCGTTGCGATTGGAGAAGGAGGCTTCCCTTCATCCGCAGCAACTCCGGGAGGTACAATTGGTCGCCGTTCTTTTCGACGAGGCCAAGCGACTCGTCGATCAGCGCAGTTGCCTCATCGACCTGACCGATTGCGGACAATCCCCCGACCAGCGAGAGGTTGAGCGGAGTCGTGAGCAACTCGTAAGGTGCCGCGTGCAGCTTCTGAAGAGAAGTCTGCAGGCCCTCGACACCGCCTTTTGCATCGCCTTGACGGATCGCGACTTCGCTTTTGAAGCCCCGACCGACCAGCAGGTAAGGAGTCATGGAATGGGATTCCGCGCGGGCGATGAGCATGTCGATGTACGCCTCGGCGCTCTTCAGGTCGCCCGTCCACAGGAAGACCGATATCGCCCAGATCAACGCGATCGCCAGCGTTAGAGAATGATCCATGGCGGCAGCCTCTTCGACGGCCTGCCGAGCATGTGCCATGGCTTGATCCGGATGGCCTTGCAGCCAAAGGTTCCTCGCCAGAATTGCCCTGGCCAGGATCTTGCCTTCGAAGCCCAGATAGATCGTCGTGGTCCGCTGAGAGCGCGGCCCACGGTCGAGCGCCGCCTCCAGCTCGGCGCGAGCTTCCGCTAGGTCACCTCGCAGGTGAAGCGAGATGCCCAGGATCGAATGTGCAAGCGCGATCGCGACCGAATCCTCCAGACCGGCGGCTGTGGCTGAACAACGTCTTGCAAATTCGAGGGCGGTTACGAAATTGCCCGCCCGCAGATGGAACATGTTGAGCGGACCCAACAGACGCACCTGATCCAGCGCATCGCCGCGCTCCTCGGCGATCGTTAGGCTTCTCTGCAGGGCTACGCGCGCCCTGTCGCGTCCTCCCCGCATGAACATGAAGGATACGCCGAGAGCGGCCTGAAGATGCATCTCGTCAAGTCCGCCAAGGGCGGCACCGTCGGAAGCCAATATTGCTCTTTCAGACCAGCGATGACACTCCTGCAACAAGGACATCGCCAGGAAAACCGGCGCCGCAGCGATGGCGAGTCCCATGCCGATGTCGGCGTTTCCGTTGTTGCCGAAGCACCATTCCAGGGCAGCTCGGACATTGTTGATGGCGGCGAAGTGAGGAGCCCGTTCCTCACCGGTCGCCAGTTTTGGCCATGCGATCCCTGTCTGCTCAAGCCATCTCCGATAGTAGGCGGCGTGGCGCACTGCCAGATCGGCAGCCTCGGCGTCATCGAGCCGGATATCGAGAACGTAGGCGCGCGTGGTATCGAGGAGCCGGTAGCGTATCATCGCTCCGACCGGACGCGTCGCTACAATCGATTTGGCGACGAGACTGTCCATGGCGCCCAGGACGGTCGATCGATCGAGGGTCGCGCTCGTCACCACCTCCAGTGCGGCATCGAGCGTGAAATGACCGACGAATACAGCGAGCCTGCGCAACACCACGCGCTCAAGGTCGGTCAGGAGCCCAAAGCTCCAGTCCAGTGTCGCCTGCAGGGTTTGCTGACGCGGCGGCGCGGTCCGCGAACCGAGCCACAGCAGTGTCAGGCGTTGATCAAGAAGTGCGGCGGTCTGTTGCAGCCCATAGGATTCGACGCGCCTGGCCGCCAGTTCGATGGAGAGCGCCACTCCGTCGAGCTTTCGACAGATGCTTGCGATGAGCAGGGCCTCCGCATCGCTGACGTCCAAACGAGCGCCGCCTGCCACCGCTCGTTCGACGAACAGTTGGGTGGCCGGGAAGGTCTGGACAATGGCCGCCGTTAGTCCAGGTTCGTCGGGCGGATAGGCAAGCGCATCCAATCGATAGATATGCTCGCCCTCGACCCGAAGCACCTCGCGGCTCGTCGCCAGGATGTGGACCTGTGACGCCGCATCGACGATGCTTGCTGCCAAAGGCGCCACCGCATCCAAGAGATGCTCACAGGTATCGAGGATCAAGAGAATCCGCTTGTTGCGCAAGTAGGCGATCAGGTTGGGCGTGGCATCTTCTGTTTGAACGGATAGCCCAAGCATCGAGGCGACGGCTGTCGTCACCAGACCGGGATCACCGATCATTCCCAGATCGACGAACAGAACTGCCCCATAAAATGCGTCGACCAGATGATGCCCGACTGCGATCGCGACGGTGGTTTTGCCGACACCGCCGGCCCCAACGATGGTGACGAACCGCGAAGCATTCAGCTGCGCCGACAGCTTGAGAACGTCCTCATCCCGCCCGACCATTCTGCTCAAGCGGCTTGGAAGATTCGCATGCGGAAACCCGGCGGCGATGAATGGGGCTTCGTCGTGTGTGCTTGATCGCGAGACCGGTGCAACGAAGCAATAGCCGCGCCCCGGAAGCGTCGCGATGTAACGCGCGCCATCCTTTCCATCGCCCAGCGCCTTGCGCAGCCCGGTCATGTGGAACCGCAGGCTGCCTTCCTCGACAACCACATCGGGCCAGACCCGCGACATCAGATCCTTCTTGCTGACGACTTCATTCGGCGCGGAAGTCAGGACGATGAGAATTTCAAGGGCGCGCGAGCCCAGCTCTACGGGAGCGCCTTCTCTTGTCAGGAGCCTTTCACCCGCAGCCAAGTAGAAAGGGCCAAACGATAATCTGTCTTTGGCCTGACTTGCCGTTATCGTCATGGCGTCTCTTCTTTTGGGAGCCGCCTGCACCCAGCGCCTCAGTTTAGGTCAAGGAGCGCTCCCGCACCATAGGGAGTTTCCACTGTCTGGCGTCTCCTATCTGCTCAAAAAAGCGGCAGGCGGGCAGCGACTAACAAGAGCTCACGACGCATAACGGGCTAATCCCATCTCCCGGGGGTACGTCAAGCAGTGCAGATCGCATCCATCAACCCCAGGAGAGTCCCATGGACACGACCAGAACCTCCGAAACAATCGACCAGGATCGCCGGCGACTTTTGGGCACTGCCGCGGTCGGCATCGCCGCCGCAGGCGCCGCGAGCCTGCTCCCGTCACAAAAGGCCGCCGCATCAACCAGCGAGGGCATCCGCCCCTTCACCGTTAGCTTCCAGCAGGAAGACCTCACCGAGCTTCGCCGGCGCATCGTCGCTACGCGCTGGCCCGAGCGCGAGCTCGTATCCGACGAGGCCTCCCGGCGAATCTGGTCGACCCCGGCGACGGTGGGGCCAACGCAGGGCGTGCAACTCGCCACGATGCAGAAGCTCATGCAGTACTGGGGAACGGAATATGATTGGAGCAAATGCGAGGCCCGGTTGAAGGCGCTGCCGAATTTCGTCACCGAGATCGACGGCCTCGACATCCACTTCATCCACGTGAAATCCAAGCATCAGGGCGCCCTGCCTGTCATCATCACGCATGGCTGGCCCGGTTCGGTCATCGAACTCCTGAAGATCATCGATCCCTTCACCAATCCCACTGCGCACGGCGGTACCGCGGCCGACGCGTTCGACGTGGTGATCCCGTCGATGCCGGGCTACGGCTTTTCCGGCAAGCCCACCGAAATCGGTTGGGATTCAGCGCGCATCGCGCGGGCGTGGATCGTGCTGATGAAGCGCCTCGGCTACGACCGGTACGTCGCGCAGGGTGGCGATTGGGGAGCACTCATCACCGAACAGATGGGTCTGATCGCACCTCCGGAGCTGGTCGCCATCCACACGAACATGCCGGGGACCATTCCGCCCGAGATCGTGAAAGCGCTTGCCTCTGGCGGCCCGCCCCCTGCCGATCTCGGCCCCGACGAGAAGCGCGCCTACGAGCAGGTCGCGTTTTTCTACAAGAACGGCCTGGGCTACGCCAACGAAATGGCGCTTCGTCCGCAAACGCTCTACGGGATCGTCGATTCACCGGCCGGCCTGGCGGCGTGGATCCTCGATCACGATGCGGATAGCTATGCGCTGATCGCCCGCTCCTTCGACGGAGAGCCGGAGGGTCTTACCCGCGACGACATCCTCGACAACATCACGTTCTATTGGCTGACCCACACGGCGATCTCGTCGGCACGTCTCTATTGGGAACACACGCAAACGGCGAAGGCTGGCTTCTTCGACGCCAAGGGCATCACAATTCCTGTCGGCGCCACTGCGAACCCCAGCGAAATCTACACAGCGCCGAAGAGCTGGACTGAACGCGCGTTCCCGAAGCTTCTGCATTACGGCCGCACAGACAAGGGCTGCCATTTCGCGGCCTGGGAACAGCCGAAGATCTTCACCGATGAGGTGCGCGCAACATTCAAGACGTTCCAGACCTGACGTGTTGGCGGGGATGGCGCGCCGGACGTGGTTATCTTCCGCCCTGCGATAGCTGCGTAGCGAACTTCCGAAGGGAGCGACTGCAATGAACCCTCTCATCAAGACGCTTGCTGCAGTTGCGGCTTGCACCGTGCTCGCTACCGCTGCGCTCGCCCAGAGCACGGTCGTTCCCATCGACAACGAGCCGGCGCCCAAGCTGATCGTGGAGCCGCCGCTTCCGGGTCTAATGGCCGGCGGCGTCGTGTTCATCCCGTACCGGGTGGAGAATCTGCGCATCCTGCCTGTGGGTGGGTCGGCCGCAAGTAACGTGTCTCCGCGTCTCGGGCATCTGCACGTCACCGTCGACGACCTGCCTTGGGCGTGGGCGGATTATGGTCAGAGCAACACCATCATCTTGGTGGGCATGCCCGGTGGCCAGCACAAGGTCCTGATTGAGGTGGTCGACCCCGAAGGCAATGTCTTCACTAAACAAACAATGACGTTCCACACTCCGGACAAGAAGGTGCAGCCATGAGTCTCCACCAACTGGCGGCTGCGCTGGTGTTAGGACTTTGCACCCTCTCCGCGCCCGCCTTCGCAAATCCGGTCGAGGATCGCTCGATCCGGCCCTTCAAAATTCAGGTTGCGCAAACGGCGCTCGACGATCTTCGCGGTCGTATTGCAGCAACACGGTGGCCCGACCGGGAGACCGTCGGTGACCAGTCGCAGGGCATTCAGCTTGCGAAGATCAGGCCGCTCGTCGAGTATTGGGGCAGGGCCTACGACTGGCGGACAGCGGAAGCGAAGCTGAATTCCCTGCCTCAGTTCATGACCACGATCGACGGCGTGGACATTTACTTCATCCACGTTCGCTCGAAACATCCCCATGCCCTGCCGCTGATCATGACGCATGGCTGGCCTGGCTCGGTGCTGGAATTGCTCAAAACGGTTGGCCCGCTCACCGATCCCACCGTGCATGGCGGCAGCCCTGAGGACGCGTTCGACCTCGTACTGCCGTCGTTGCCGGGTTTCGGCTTCTCCGGCAAGCCGACTGAGACCGGCTGGGGTACAGAGCGCATTGCGCGAGCCTGGGCAGAGCTGATGAAGCGCCTAGGCTACACAGAATACGTCGCCCAAGGCGGCGACTGGGGCTCCCCCGTTTCGAATGCGATGGGCCGCCTGGCCCCTGCAGGACTTCTTGGCATCCATGTCAACCTGCCGGCTGTCGTACCACCTGAGATAGCTGCTGTGCTCGCCACCGGCGGACCAGTGCCGGCAGGCCTGACGGGTAAGGAGCGCACGGCATTCGACGCGCTCAGCATGGCCGCTAAGATGGGGAACAGATCCTACGCCACGATGATGGGCACCCGACCGCAGACGATAGGCTACGCCATCAATGATTCCCCTGCCGGGCTCGCAGCGTGGATGCTCGGGCATCCGGGCTTTTCAGGCTGGACCTACGACGATAGCGACCCTGAAAAGTCGCCGGACGAGGTGCTGGACGACATAACTTTGTACTGGTTGACGAACACCGCCACCTCGTCCGGGCGAATTTACTGGGAGTACGGCGGCGGGCGCAGTCCCGTTTTTGCCGACCCTGAAAAGACCAACGAAGTCTCGCTGCCGGTCGCCATCACGGTCTTTCCGGGAGAAGGCTATCAGGCCCCCGAGACATGGGCCCGGCGCGCCTATCCCAATCTGATCTACTTCCATGAGGTCGACAAAGGCGGCCACTTCGCCGCGTGGGAGCAGCCGGAGCTCTTCTCCGCCGAGTTGCGCGCTGCCTTCAGGTCGCTGCGGCAAAGAAACTGAACTGAGCGGAGGGCACAAAGAAGCATTCCCATCAAACTCAACGGAGGAGGCAGACATGACGATTGCCACTACCCGCAGCAACACCGCAGTCGAGACGCAAAAACCGCGACCCCACGATATGAAGCTCGAGGTCGTAGTCATTCCAGTTTCTGATGTCGACCGCGCCAAGCTGTTCTATGCAGGCTTGGGTTGGCGGCTGGACGCCGACCTCATAGGCGACGAATTTCATATCATCCAGTTTACGCCTCCTGGCTCCCAGTGTTCGGTTGTCTTCGGCTCAGGCGTTGCACCGGGTCCTTATGCCCGTATCGAGCTCGACATCCTCGAAACCGCTGGTGAACTCGTCGTGTCGGACATCGAGGCAGCACGCGCCGAACTCGCCGATCGTGGGGTCGAAATAAGCGAAGTGTATCATTATGCCGGTGACAAAGGGCGCGTCATAGGGCCCGATCCGGAAAGACGCAGCTACTCCTCGTGGGCCTCCTTCAGCGATCCGGCCGGAAACAACTGGCTCTTGCAGGAGGTCACTGCGCGAGCGCCAGGCCGCGTCGACGCTGGCGGCGCCACCTTTGTCTCGTCGGCCGAGCTCGCAGCCGCGCTTCGGCGTGCCTCTGTGGCTCATGGCGAGAACGAGCAGCGCGCAGGCGGCCAGCGTGATGAGAACTGGCCGGACTGGTACGCCGAGTACATGGTGGCGGAGCACGCCGGCCAACCGCTCCCGCCATGAGTACTTCGAATGAACGGACGGCGTCGTCGGCGCTTACCTGGCTAGAACACGCGGCATTCGACACACTCTGCGTGGTGCCACGGTGTCAATACGTCCTACGCCTTGATGATGGAGTTCTGGCCGCTCCGACAATGTATCTGAAACGAGCGGAGCGGGCTTCTGTCCCGAGCCGCATGCGAGACGAGCTTCTCACGCAACTTAACGCAGGAGGTAGATATGGACATCACTAGGACCCTCAGCAAGACCGCAGTTGAGACACAACGGCCGCGATCCCTCGACATGAAGCTCGAAGTTGTTGTCATTCCCGTCTCGAATGTAGAGCGCTCTAAGCAATTCTACGAAGGCCTGGGCTGGAGACTCGACGCTGACTTTGTCGTTGGAGACACGTTCCGTGGGATACAGTTCACACCTCCCGGCTCGCCCGCCTCGATACACTTCGGCACCGGGATCACGACGGTCGCGCCCGGCTCTGCAAGCGGACTTTATCTTGTCGTTTCGGACATTGAATCGGCTCGCGCCGAGCTTATCGGCCGCGGCGTCGAGGTCAGCGAGGCGTTTCATCGCGAAGGCCCCGGCAAGCCAACGGTGAAAGGCCGCGATCCCGAGCGACGGAGCTACGCTTCATTCGCTACGTTCAAAGATCCGGACGGCAACGAATGGTTGCTTCAGGAAATCACCACCCGCTTTCCCGGTCGCATCGACTCCGGCACCACGACCTACGCTTCCGGGGCGGATCTTGCTTCCGCGCTGCGACGCGCGTCGGAGGCCCACGGCGAGCACGAGAAGCGCAACGGCGGTCGGCGCGATGAGAACTGGCCGGACTGGTACGCGGAATACATGGTGGCTGAGCAGGCTGGCAACGAGCTTCCGCTGTGACGGGTTGGGCGCGCAGTGCGCATTCGAACCGTTCGCGCGACGACATCGATCGAACCAAAAGGCGTCGTTGATGAAAGCAACCAAGCTGCTGTTCGCCGTCGCGCTCGCAACGGCAATTGGGGCTCCGATTGCCGGTTTTCTAGAGGGCACGAATATGGCGCAGTCCATAATCTCCACACCAATGCGGGTTCCGTTTCTTCACGAACTCTCTGCCTACCGGCTTGAGGAAAAATCGGAGCTTGCTTCGCTCGAAGCGGCGCACGAGTGGATAAATTCACCGCCGCTGACGGCGTCGGCTTTGCATGGCAAGGTCGTCCTCATCGATTTCTGGACTTACACCTGCATCAACTGGCTGCGCACGCTTCCCTACGTTAAGGCTTGGGACGAGAAATACCGGAAGCATGGTTTGGTGGTGATCGGAATCCACGCGCCGGAGTTCGCATTCGAAAAAGACCTGAACAACGTGCACCGGGCGGCGAAAGACCTGCGGATCGATTATCCGATCGCCGTCGACAACGACCATCTCATTTGGCGGGCCTTCAGCAACCAGTATTGGCCGGCACTCTATTTCGTCGATTCGCGGGGACGCGTCCGATATCACCACTTTGGCGAGGGCTCATACCAACAGTCGGAAATGGTCATCCAGGAATTGCTGACTGAGGCTGGCGCCAGCGGATTCGACCGTGAGCCTGTGTCGGTGGATGCCCGCGGTATCGAAGCCGCGGCCGATTGGGAGACCCTCAAGTCTCCAGAAAATTATCTCGGCTACGAACGCACCCAGAATTTTGCCTCCAGCGGTGAAGCGGTCTTGGACGCGCCGCACATCTACAACGTGCCGGCGCGACTACGCCTGAATGAGTGGGGGCTGTCCGGCAGTTGGACGGTAAGGAAAGAAACCGCCGTACTGAACAAGTCCGATGGCCGCATCGCGTACCGTTTTCACGCGCGCGACCTTCATCTGGTCATGGGTCCGGCAGCGCCGGGAACGTCCGTGAGATTTCGCGTGCTGATCGACGGGCAGCCGCCAGGCACGGCTCACGGCATCGACGTTAATGAAAAGGGCGAAGGCGCAGTGACAGAGCAGCGCCTGTACCAACTGATCCGACAATCGAAACCCATCGTCGATCGCCAGTTCGAGATCGAGTTTCTCGACTCAGGCGTGGAGGTCTTTGCATTCACGTTCGGCTGATCGCCCGCGCAAGGATAGAGGTTCCCAAATGCATTCGCCCAATATCCCGGATGAGATTGACCAAGATCGCCGTCGGTTCTTTGGCGCCGCCGCGATGGCTGTCGCCGCCACTCAGTTCGGCCTGATCGGCCCGGCACAAGCGCAACAGACGACTGGAGAGCCTGCGGCGTCCTTTGGGCCCTTGAAGCGGATCGAGGCCGGCGTGCTGAGCGTCGGCTATGCGGAACTTGGACGGACCGACGGCCCGCCCGTCATCCTGCTACATGGCTGGCCGTATGACATCCACACCTATGCCGATGTCGCTCCTCTGCTGGCAGCGAAAGGCCACCGCGTGATCGTGCCTTACCTGCGCGGATACGGCACGACGCGGTTCCTGTCGGAAGAGACGATGCGCAATGGTCAGCAGTCTGCTATCGCCGCCGACATTGTCGCCCTGATGGACGCACTGGGCATTGAAAAGGCGACGATTGGCGGCTGCGACTGGGGCGCCCGCACCGCGAACATCATTGCCGCGCTATGGCCTGAACGCTGCAAGGCGATGGTCTCGGTGAGCGGCTACCTCATCGGCAACCAGCAAGCCGGCAAGCTGCCGCTGCCACCCAAGGCCGAGCTCCAATGGTGGTATCAATATTACTTCGCCACCGATCGCGGCCGCGCCGGCTACGAGAAATACACACGAGATTTCGCCAGGCTGATCTGGCAGCTCGCGTCCCCCCAGTGGAACTTCGACGATGCCACATTCGAGCGCAGCGCCGCGGCCTTGGACAATCCCGATCACGTGGCCATCGTGGTGCACAACTATCGCTGGCGGCTCGGACTGGCCGCCGGCGAGCAGCAATACGCCGCGTTTGAGGAGCGACTCGCCCAGGCACCGGTCATCGGCGTCCCGACGGTCACGCTCGAGGGCGACGCCAATGGGGCGCCGCATCCGGACGCCAGCGCATACGCTAAGATGTTCTCAGGGAGATACGCGCATCGGGTCGTCACCGGAGGCATCGGGCACAACCTGCCCCAGGAAGCGCCGCAGGCCTTCGCTGATGCCGTTGTCGAGGTCGACGCAATGTCGAGTTCGAGGTAACCGCGCCCGGCGGTACCGCTGCCAACAAAAAGAATGCCCATGAGCCGCATCGCAAGGGTTGTCTACACGGCCAGGACCGCAACTACGGGCGGCCGCGAAAATGGCGCCTCGCGCAGCTCCGACGGTCTTCTGGACATCTGGCTTTCGGCGCCCGGATCGGCGCGCATAGGCACCAATCCGGAGCAGTTGCTCGCGGCCGGCTGGTCGGCCAGCTTCGCAAGCGCAATCGCATCTGCGGCCCACGAACGAAAAATCGCGCTGCCTGCAGGGGTGAGCATCGAGGCCGAGGTGAATCTGAACTACGGAGAAAACGGCCACTTTCTCAGCGTCCAACTGGATATTGCCGTGCCGGATCTGGAGCGTGATGTCGTACAAATCCTGGTGGATGAAGCGCACGACATTTGTCCTTACTCGAAAGTGACACGGGGCAACATCGATATCATAACGAGGATTGTCTGATCTTACCTAAATCGCCCGTCGACGTTGAAGCTCTTGGCACCTCGCTCCCGGTCTTTTCTGGGTCAGATCATGATCATGCCCACGTCGACGTGAATGTCCGCTTTCGATATCCGCGGGCTCGAAGGTGCCGGTCCGTTGTCGGCCGATTGTGTTGAAAAACTCCGGCTTGAAGCAGCTCTGAAGCACTTCTCTATTCGGCATGTTGAGGTCAAGCGCTTTCGAGCTTGCGGCTTCTC
>NZ_JAMYTU010000061.1:0-22377 GCF_040322615.1 Mesorhizobium sp. M0119 | reverse complement strand
GATGAGCGGCGTGCCAGCATCCGAGATCAGCGCTACGCTCTGCCCGGCCTCGAGTGCCGCGATCAGCTTCGGCCCGGCCTCGCCGGCATTGTGCTCGTGGTAGGCGGTGGTGCGGCGGCGGATGCCGTAGCGGTCGAGCAGCACGCGGCTGACACGTGTGTCCTCGCAGGCGACGATATCAGCGGCGGCGAGCGTTTCCAGCGCGCGCAGCGTGATGTCGGCGAGATTGCCGATCGGCGTCGCCACCAGATAGAGCGCCGGCTCGAGCGGCCGGGCGGCAATCTCGGTCTGCCCGACCACATAACTGCGTTTGGCCAATTCGCCGGTCACCTGCACAACTCCGTTCGACCCTGTTTGGCACGGCTTACGCTTGGTTGCAAAAGCTTGGGTTGCAAAGCCCGGGTTCCAAAAGGGATGCCGACGTGAACCAGCCGCCATGCCTTCGCCATAGTAGGGAACGAAACCGTTGCCGGCGAATTTTACCCCTGATCTCGGGAGGAGCAGGATGGACAGCCTGACGATACAGGACGTTTTCGAACCCTACTATGCCGGCCGCAAGCGCTTCGCCGCGCCATGCGACAAGAGCCTGCCTGCCGAAGCCGCAGATGGCAGAGCCAAGAAGCCGCTTGCCCGCCAGCGATCGGCAGAGAGCAAGCCCGCAACCGAAACCGACCGCACGATGGAGCACTGACCGGACGATGCCCAATCGCTTCGACATTTTCATCACCCGCCTCGAAACAAAAAGCGCCCGCGATGGCGCAGCGTCACATCCCACAGCCGACCAGCACCGTGCCTCGCGCGACAAAAGCGAGATCAAGCCGGCGCGCTCCGGAGAGACCAGCGAAAAAGATCGCGCCAAACACCGCCACAAGCACGAGGCTTGACCACCGCAGACCTTCGCGATTGGTCGAGACAGCTCTCGAATGCGCGGTTGCGCATGCTCCGCGATGTATCGTTCAACCTAGACACTTCGAGACGCGCGCCTCCAGCAGGCCCACCAGAGCCGGGTCCATGAATTCATAGTCGTCGGGAATATCGAGGCAGATTACTCGAGCCTTTTCATGCTTGTCTTGAATTTCTGCTGCAGTTTGGCGCGGTGCGTTTTTTCCATCACGAAGATGATGTCGGCCCAGGCGACGAGTTCATGCGTCAACGGAGTGTCGGCATCGTGATTGGTGCCCGCTGATGCGACCTCGATGTCCCGCCGCTTGGAAAACAGCTGCTCCGCCGTCGGGCTGCGCAAGCGATTCTGGCTGCAGACGAAGAGAACGTTCTTCAACGTGCTATCTGGCCAGATCCGCCACGACCGCATCGAGCACGATCATGCCGGCCGGCGTGGCGCGCAGGCGGGCATTGCCGATCGGCGCCACTAGGCCTTCGTCCTGCAGCACCGACAGCCGTGCCGTCGACAGGCCGCGCCCTGAAAACGCCTCGTAGCGGGAAAGATCGATGCCTTCCGCCAGCCTCAGCCCCATCAGCAGGAACTCGTCGGCCTCTTCCGACCGCGTCAGGATTTCGCCGCCGGTAACGCCATGGCCCTTGGCCTCGACCAGATTGGCCCAGGTCTCCGGCATTTTCTCGGCGATCGTCACCACGCGCCGCCCGCTCTCGACGAAGCGGCCATGCGCACCGGGACCGACGCCGACATATTCGCCATAGCGCCAATAGGTGAGATTGTGCCGGCTTTCGGCGCCGGGCCTGGCGTGGTTGGAAATCTCGTAGGCCGGCAGTCCGCGCGCGGCGGTGATCTCCTGCGTCAACGCGTAGAGATCGGCGGCAAGCTCATTGTCTGGAATGATGAATTTCCTTGCCGCATGCAGTGCATGGAACGGCGTGCCTTCCTCGATGGTCAGCTGATAGAGCGACAGATGGTCTGCGGCGTGGCCGATCGCCTGCTCGAGCTCCGTCTGCCACGCTTCGGGCGTCTGGTCCGGCCGCGCGTAGATCAGGTCGAAGGACAACCGTGGGAAAATCTCGCGCGCCAGGCCGATCGCATGCAGGGCCTCATCGACATTGTGCAAACGGCCGAGAAAGCGCAGATCCTTGTCGTTCAGCGCCTGCACGCCAAGCGACACCCGGTTGACGCCCGCCGAGCGATAGCCGCGAAAGCGCTCGGCCTCGACGGAGGAAGGATTGGCCTCCAGCGTCACCTCGATGCCATCAGGCACCGTCCAGTTCTTCGCCACTGCATCCAGCACCGCCGCCACGGTCTGCGGCTTCATCAGCGACGGCGTGCCGCCGCCAAGAAAGATGCTTGTCACCTCGCGCGGTCCCGTGCGGCCGCGCATGGTCGCCAGCTCGGTCTCGAAGGCGTGGGCAAAACGCTCCTGGTCGACCGGCTGGTGGCGGACATGGCTGTTGAAGTCGCAATAGGGGCATTTGGCCGCGCAGAACGGCCAGTGGACGTAGACGCCGAAACCAGGGCTGCGGTCGAGCAGCATGGTCATGCGGCGGCCAATCGGGCTTGGGCGAATTTCTGAAAGGCGCGGGCACGGTGTGACAATGCGGTTGGCTGGCCGGGCTTCCAGCCATGCTTTTCCTCCGCGCTCATCTCGCCGAAGGTCTTTTCGAACCCGTTGGGCAAGAACACCGGATCGTAGCCGAAGCCGAGCTCGCCGCGTGGCGGCCATACCAGTGTGCCCTCGACCTCGCCGCGAAAATATTCCGCCTGGCCGTCGGGAAAGGCCAGGCAGATCACCGCGACAAAGCGGCCCTTGCGCTGAGCAGGCGTGATCGCGCCAACTTCCTGCAAAGCCACTTCCGTGCGCTGCATGGCCATGCCGAAGTCGCGGGAGCCGTCCGGCGTCTCGGCCCAGTTGGCGGTGTAGACGCCGGGTGCGCCGTCGAGCGCATCGACACATAGGCCGGAATCGTCCGACAGCGCCGGCAATCCAGTGGCCTTGGCGGCGGCCAAGGCTTTTATGAGGGCGTTCTCCTCGAAGGTGGTGCCGGTCTCGTCCGGTTCCGGCAGGCCGTATTCCTTGGCGGACTTCGCTTCTATGCCGAACGGCGCCATCAGATCGGCGAATTCCCGCAATTTGCCAGCGTTATGGCTGGCGACGATGATCTTATGCCCGTCAAGCGAGTGAACAGTTGGCGAATGCATCAGATGCCCCAGATTCTTGGCTCGGCGAATTCGATCGAATTGCCCGAGGGGTCGCGAATATAGATCGAGCGGCCGCCCTGCGGCCATTCGAACTCGCTTTCGATGGCGATTTTCTTCGCCTCAAGATGGGCTTTCCAGCGCGGGATTTCATCCGCGCTTGCGGCGAAGCAAAGATGCCCCTCGCCGACGGCGCCATGCGGCGGCACTTTGAGCTTGGCATCGGACGCCGGCGGCACCTTGGTCGCCTCGGCATTGAAGATGAGCAGCACGCCGTCGCCACAGCGGAAGAAGAGATGCCTGCCGTCGACTTTGCCGAGCGGATCGAGCCCGAGCACGCCCGAATAGAACCGTTCCGCGGCAGCAAGATCCGTCACGTAGAGTGCTGATTCCAGGATTGCGGAAGGGGTCACAGGATCGTCAACCTCATCGTCATAAACTAAAGATCAGTCCACGGCCATCTGCTGCAGGCTGACCAGGCGCTGAATGCCCTTCTTGGCCAAGACCATCAGCGCCGCGAACTGCTCTTCCGAGAACGGCTCGCCCTCGGCCGTGCCCTGGATCTCGACGATACCGCCCTTGCCGGTCATGACGAAATTGGCGTCGGTGCCGGCCGAGGAATCCTCGATGTAGTCGAGATCGATGACCGGCTGGCCATCATGGATGCCGCAGGAGATCGCCGCAACGTGATCCTTCAGCACCTTGCCAAGGCTCGCCATCTGGCGGACTTCCATCCAGCGCAGGCAATCGTAAAGCGCCACCCAGCCGCCGGTGATCGAAGCGGTGCGCGTGCCGCCGTCGGCCTGGATCACGTCGCAGTCGACGGTGATCTGCTGCTCGCCGAGCGCCTGCAGATCGACCACGGCGCGCAGGGAGCGGCCGATCAGCCGCTGGATTTCCAGCGTGCGGCCGCCTTGTTTGCCGGCCGAAGCCTCGCGGCGCATGCGCTCGCCGGTCGAGCGCGGCAGCATGCCATATTCCGCCGTCACCCAGCCCTTGCCGGAATTGCGCATCCAGCCCGGCACCTTTTCCTCCAGGCTGGCCGTACACAGCACATGCGTGTCGCCAAACTTCACCAGGCACGAGCCTTCCGCATGCTTGGAGACGCCGCGCTCGAAGGAGATGGGGCGCATTTCGTCGAATTGGCGTTTGGAAGGGCGCATTCAGGCTTCTTTCTTTCTTCGGAATCTTGGCCGGGCTTGTAGCCGCACGGGGCGCTAGGCGCAAAGGAAAATGGACCGGTTGCGCCGCCGCCGCGGAAGTCTATATCTTCGGGGCGGAGGTTTTTGGCTCGAATGACCAAGGCAGTCGATCCCGGTTCGCAATCGCACGTGCTTCCGTCGCACGCGCTGCAATCGCCCGCGCTTCAATCGCTCGACATGCGTTCGCGCGACATCTTTCGGCGCATCGTCGATTCCTATTTGAAGGATGGCGAGCCGGTCGGTTCGCGCAGCCTGTCGCGCATCCTGCCGTCGTCGCTGTCGCCGGCCACCATCCGCAACGTGATGAGCGACCTTGA
Organism: Mesorhizobium sp. M0119; assembly: GCF_040322615.1. Lineage (NCBI taxonomy): Bacteria > Pseudomonadati > Pseudomonadota > Alphaproteobacteria > Hyphomicrobiales > Phyllobacteriaceae > Mesorhizobium > Mesorhizobium sp. M0119. Next base: position 17,755 of record NZ_JAMYTU010000061.1, on the reverse strand, counting down.
GCATCTCGGCCTGATCTATGCGCCGCACATTTCGGCCGGCCGGCTGCCGACCCAGGCAGGCCTGCGCTTCTTTGTCGATGCTTTCATGGAACTGGGTGACCTCTCCGACGAGGAGCGCCGCACCATTGAGGCGCAGGTGCGCGCCTCCGGCTCGGGCGCGACGCTGGAGCATATGCTGACCGAGGCCAGCCAGATGCTGTCCGGCATGTCGCGCGGCGCCGGCCTCGTGCTCGCCGCCAAGAACGAGGTGGCGCTGAAGCACATCGAATTCATCCAGCTCGAGCCGACCAAGGCGCTGGCCGTGCTGGTCTCGCAGAACGGCGACGTCGAAAATCGCGTCATCGATCTGCCCGCCGGCATCACCGTCTCGCAATTGCACGAAGCCTCCAACTTCCTCAACGCCCATATCCGCGGCCGCACCCTGGCCGAGGCGCGGGTCGAGATCGCCCGCATCAAGGAAGAGACCAGGGCAGCCCTCGACACGCTGTCGCAGGATCTGGTCGAGAAGGGCCTGGCGGTCTGGGCAGGCGCCGAAAGCGGCGTGCCTGGGCGGCTTATCGTGCGCGGCCGCGCCAATCTCCTGGAAAACGTCACCGCCCAGGCCGACATAGAATTGCTGCGGCATCTGTTCGAGGATCTGGAGACGCAGGATGGGCTGATCCAGCTCCTCGACCTCGCCGAGGAAGGTCCGGGGGTGCGCATCTTCATCGGTTCGGAAAACAAGCTGTTTTCGCTGTCTGGCTCCTCGCTGGTGGTGGCACCCTATCGCGACAAGGACGCGCGCGTCGTCGGTGCGCTCGGCGTCATCGGGCCGACGCGGCTGAACTATGCCCGCATAGTACCGATGGTCGACTATACCGCGCAGCTGATTTCGCGCATGCTGCGCTAGGAGCCGCCGCGGCCTGCCGCAAGGAGAAAAAGAATGGCGCTGGAATCGTTCAAGGCCCAGATTAGCCTGCTGCTCGAGGAAATGGTCAATCAGCCTGAGGATCAGCACGAGGTGCAAGAGCAGTTGCGTGAGAAGCTGCAAGAGATGCGGGCCATGGGCCTGCCGCTGCCGGCCGATCTGGTCGCGCTGGAAAAGCGCCTTGATGAGGATTTCTACGCCTCTGGCAACTGAAGGGGTTCGGCTTCAAATCCTCGTGTTCCGGACGACCGCTTGGAACGACCAATGCCTCATTCCGTTTGCCCTCTTCGAGGCGAATCCCGGAGGACGTTGATGACCCGATCTGGCGGCTTTGCGGCCATTGCCGCTGCTCTCCTTGTCGCGACACCGGCATCCGCCCAGCAGTCGGATCAGAAGGTGCTCAAAGGCGAAGCAGCTTTTGGCGATTGGCACGCCGACAGGCCTGGCGTCCGCCGCCTGATCGGGCCGCAAGACATGCCGGCAGCCGACCCCGCTCAATCCGCTTCGAACGGCGCCGGCGTGGCGGAGCGGCCCGAAAGCGCCAAGCCAGAATTGCCTCCGGGCTTTTCGGCCGAAATGATCGCCTCCGGACTCTATAATCCGCGCGTCGTTCGCGCCGCTCCGAACGGCGACCTGTTCATCGCCAACGGCCATGCCGACCAAATACGCGTCTACCGTCTGGCCGAGGGCCGCGCCAAACCCATCGAGAAAGCGATTTTCGCCAAGGGCCTCAACTATCCATATGGCATCGCCTTCTATCCGCCAGGGGACAAGCCGCAATGGGTCTATGTCGCAAACAGCGACAGCATCGTCCGCTTCCCCTATCGCGACGGTGACCTAAAGGCGTCCGGTAAACCAGAAACCATTGTCGCCAAAATCCCGTCGGGCGGTCACTCGACCCGTGACATCGCCTTCTCGCCTGACGGCAAGACCCTTTTTTTATCGGTTGGCTCGGACTCGAATGTCGCCGAGGACATGGACAAGCAACCCGATGGCGGCCTCGACGCCTGGGCGAAATCAAAGCCGCTCGGTGCAACGTGGGGCTCCGAGGAAGGCCGTGCCGATGTGCTCGCCTTTGACCCGGATGGGAAAAATTCCCGAACTGTCGCCACCGGCCTGCGCAACTGCACGGGCATGACGGTGCAGCCCGCCAGCGGCGCGTTGTGGTGCGTCGTCAACGAGCGCGACGAGCTCGGCGACAATGTGCCGTTCGAATTTGCAACTGAAGTCAAGGACGGTGCGTTCTATGGTTGGCCTTGGTACTACATCGGCAATAACGAGGATCCGCGCCATCAGGGCGAGCGGCCAGACCTCGCCGGCAAGGCCACTGTCCCCGATGTATTGATGCAGGCGCATTCGGCGCCGATGAACATAGCCTTCTACGACGGCAAGAACTTTCCGACGGATTACCAGGGTGACGCTTTCGTCACCATGCATGGTTCGTGGAACCGTGGCGCCAGGACCGGCTACAAGGTGGTGAGGCTCAAATTCAGGGATGGCAAGCCGACCGGCGAATATGAGGACTTCATGACCGGCTTCGTTATCTCGAACGACGCCGTCTGGGGCCGCCCGGTCGGTGTTGCGATGGCCAAGGACGGCTCCCTGATCGTCACAGACGACGGTAACGGCACCATCTGGCGCGTTACCTACGAAGACGGCCGCTCCTGAACGGCGGTGTCGCCTGCTGCGCTGGCGCAATCGAATCCGGGCCGAGGGAATTCACCCAACTTCAACATCGTGCCACAAGCGCGAATCATGACGCTCACCGGATTCCTCGCCTATAGCGCCGCCCTCGGCATCGCCGCAGCCATCCCCGGCCCAGGCGTCACCGCGCTTGTTGCGCGTGCGCTGGGTTCCGGCTTCCGCTCGTCGCTGGCCATGTCGTTCGGGCTGATACTCGGCGACCTGACCTATTTGACTGCCGTGGTCCTCGGCCTGGCTTTCGTCGCACAAACTTTCGGCATGGTCTTCCTGGCCATCAAATGGCTGGGCGTCGCCTACCTCGCTTTTCTTGGCTGGCGTTTCTGGACGAGCGGCATCACGCCCGAAACGGTGGAGGCAAAGAAAGGCAAGGGCGGCTTGGCATCCAGCTTTGTAGCCGGTCTCGCCGTCACACTCGGCAATCCGAAGACGATGATCTTCTATCTTGCCATCACCCCGACCATCGTCGATCTGAAGGCGATCACGCTGGTCGACTACGCGATCCTTGTCGCGCTCACCATCGTCGTCCTGCTCGTGGTGCTGGTGCCCTATCTGGCGCTGGCGGCCAAGGCGCGCTGGTTCCTGAAGTCGCCGCGGGCGCTGAGGGCACTCAACCGCACCGCCGCCGGATTCATGGTCGGTGCGGCGGCGGCAATTGCCGCCCGCCAATAGACCTCTTTCGCCAATCCGCCCAGGGATTGTCACGCCTTGCAAGGGCGGGGGTATTCAGCACGAACTTCACTCGGATATTTTTCGATCGACAGCCTATCTTGCGCGGTGGATGGCTCTATCCTATGCCCGCCCCGACTCTTGCCGCTTGACCTCTGGGAGGAAAATCAATGAACAAGCCCGCCACCCCCACACACGTGCCCGGCCGCGGCCGCATCTACAATTCGATCACCGAGACGATCGGCGACACGCCGCTGGTGCGGCTTGATAAATTCGCCAGGGAGAAGGGTGTCGTCGCCAATCTGCTGGCCAAACTCGAATTCTTCAACCCGATCGCCTCGGTCAAGGACCGCATCGGCGTGTCGATGATCGAGGCATTGGAGGCTTCGGGCAGGATTACGCCCGGCAAGACCACGCTGATCGAGCCGACCTCGGGCAATACCGGCATCGCGCTCGCCTTTGCCGCCGCCGCCAAGGGCTACAAGCTGATCCTGACCATGCCGGAAACCATGTCCGTCGAACGCCGCAAGATGCTGGCGCTGCTCGGTGCCGAACTGGTGCTGACCGAAGGGCCGAAAGGCATGAAGGGCGCCATCGCCAAGGCGGACGAGCTGGCGGCAACGCTGCCTGACGCCGTCATTCCGCAGCAATTCGAGAACCCGGCCAATCCGGAAATCCATCGCCGCACCACCGCCGAGGAAATCTGGAACGACACCCAGGGCGAAGTCGATATCTTCGTTGCAGGCATCGGAACCGGCGGCACCATCACCGGCGTCGGCCAGGTGCTGAAGAAGCGCAAGCCCTCGGTGCATGTCGTCGCCGTCGAACCGGAAGCCTCGCCGGTGCTGTCGGGCGGCCAGCCAGGCCCGCACAAGATCCAGGGCATTGGCGCCGGCTTCGCGCCAAAAATCCTTGACACGACGATCTATGACGAGATCGTCAAGGTTTCGAACGAGGATTCGGTTGCCAATGCACGGCTCGTCGCTCGGCTCGAAGGTGTGCCGGTCGGCATCTCGTCGGGTGCCGCCCTGCAAGCGGCGATCGTCGTCGGCTCGCGGCCCGAGAACAAGGGCAAGAACCTTGTCGTCGTCATCCCCTCCTTCGCCGAGCGCTATCTCTCGACGATCCTGTTCGAGGGATTGGGTGCTTAGACACGAGAGTTTTTGACCGGTTCGTAGCGATCCTTCGCGCTGCCCCTCCGGCATCAAACGTTCTGTATCAACGCTTCGGCGTGGATCGCTGAAAAACCACCTGTGGCGGGCGTCGTTCGCTTGAGCGGCGAGTCACTTCCGTATCAAATCGTCGCTGCCCGGCTGGCGGAGGACTTCATGTACAAGCTCTATACGCGTGCCAATACCGGCGGCTTTGTCGTCGAGGCGGCGCTCGCTTTGACGGGTGTGCCTTTCGACCAGATCGACGTTCCGAAGGGCCGACTCGATCAGACCTTTTTAGACATCAGCCCCTTGAACCAGGTGCCGGTCCTGATCTTGCCGGACGGACGTTCGATGACCGAATCGGCGGCGATCTGCATCCTGCTGGCCGAGCGCCACCCGGAAGCAGGACTGGCGCCCACAGCAAGTTCGCCTGACCGTGCCGACTTCCTGCGCTGGATGTTTTTCATGTCCTCCGTCATCTATTCGGCTGACCTGCGGTTCTTCTACGCTCATCGCTACACGACCGATCCCCGCGGCGTGGACGCTGTCAAACAGGCGGCGGTCTCGGAAATGGATCGCAGCTTCGCCATTCTCGATGCCGCCCTCGCAGGCCATGACTGGCTGGCCGGCGACCGGCTCTCGCTGGCCGACATCTATCTCGTCATGTTGGTGGCCTGGCATCCGGAGGTCGCGAAGGTTCCAACCGCTTGGCCGAATATCGAACGCCTGTGGGCCAATTTGCGGGAACATCGGGTGATGAAGAGGCTGAATGCTTCCCACGACATGTGGCCGGCCTGAGCACTCCGCCTTGTCTCAGTTTCTTTCCGCGCGGCCGAGCCCTGCCCGTCGTTCCTGCAGGAACCGACGCACGGCCGGATCGCGTTCGAGGCCGATAGCCCGGTCATAGGCCTCGCTCGCTTGCGGAACTTTGCCGAGTCTGGCCAGCAGGCCCGCGCGGGCGGCCCAGTAAGGTTGATAGTCATACAGCCGCTTGTCGCCGCTGAGTTGATCAAGGGCGCCCAATCCTGCCGAAGCACCTTCGGCCTCGGCAATCGCCACTGCACGGTTGATCGACACCACCGGCGAGCCGGCAATCACCGACAGCGCGTCGTAGAGCTCCTTGATCGCGACCCAGTCGGTACAACCGGTCAGCCGCCGTGTCGTATGGGCGGACTGCACAGCGGCCTCGAGCTGGTAGCGACCGACAACACCCTCGGCCGCCGCGCGCCCGAGCAGCGCCTCCGCTTCGTCGATCATTGTGTCGTCCCAAAATGCAAGATCCTGCTCGGCCAGCGGCACATAGTCACCCGCCGCATTGCGCCGGGCTGCACGCCGCGCCTCGGCGAACAGCATCAGCGCCAGCAGGCCGAGTGCTTCCGGCTCATCCGGCATCAGCGAGGCGACCAGCCGACCGAGCCAGATGCCTTCGGTCGCGAGATTGCGGCGCCGCGTTTCGGTGCCGGCCGGGTCGGACCAACCTTCGGCAAACGCGGCGTAGATTGCTTCCAGAACGGTGCCCAGCCGCTCGCCGAGCTCGGCCCGTTCCGGCACGCGGAACGGAATGCCTGTCTCGCGAATTCGCATTTTGGCGCGCACCAGGCGCTGGCTCATCGTGGCTGGCGAGACAAGAAAAGCCGAGGCGATGGTCGCTGCGTCGAAGCCCAGGACCGTCTGCAGGATCAGCGGTGCTCGCACGCCGGCCTCGATTGCCGGATGGGCACAGGCAAACATCAGCCTGAGCCGCTCGTCCGGCAGGTCTTCGTCGGCCACGCGTGCCTCCATCTCCTCGGCGATCAGCCTAAGGTGGTCGCGGGCCGCCTCGATTGTCAGTCGCCGTCTGACAGCGTCGACGCGGCGCTTGCGTGCCACCGCCAGCAGCCAGGCTTCCGGCTTGTCGGGCACGCCCGCCTGTGGCCAACGCTCGAGCGCCGCTGCAAAGGCGTCGGCCAAGGCGTCCTCGGCAGCGGCCACGTCGCGTGTGCGCGCGGCGAGATAGGCGACCAGCTTGCCGTAGCCTTGCCGGGCGGCCGCTTCCGCCGCCGCCCGCGCGGTGTCGGGCAGTTCCGGCATCACATGGTGAGTTCCCAGATCGGCCGCACCTCTACCGTGCCGGTGCTGGCGCCTGGGCAGCGCGCCGCCCAGGCAATAGCCGCGTCGACGTCCTCCGCTTCGATCATATAGAAGCCGGCAAGCTGCTCCTTCGTGTCGGCATAGGGGCCGTCGAGCACGTTGCTCTTGCCATTGGCCATCCGCACCGAGGTAGCGGATTGCGTCGGCTTCAGCCGGTCGCCGGCGAGCCAGGCGCCGGATTTCTTCAACGCTTCGGTGTAGGCGACGTACGCGCTCGACATCTGTGTCACCGCGTCTGCTGGCGCCGCTGCCATCCCCGCTTCGTTTCCGTAGATCAAAAGCATATATCGCATGGTCTTCTCCCGTTTCTAAGGCCGCATCGTTGCGAGCCGGACGTATGTCGCGCGGCCCTGCCGGATTTCGACAAGCGCTGGAAAAATCTTTCTGCCGCGATGCGACCTCGCGCAAGCGCCAACGTGTTGCGGCACTGCTTAGCCGTTCGTCTAATCGCTGCTGTTGCGGGTTGGCATTTCCCGCCCGCTGTCTAAACTCGCTTCACTTCGTGCCGCAGAGGAGGGCACGGGGCGAATTTTCAGGGAGGAAATCGCATGCTCAATTTCAGGACGAAATTTATTGCGGCGGGCGTGCTGGCGCTGTCGCTTGGCCTTGGCGCGGTATCGGTCAAGGCACAGGAATTCATCAACGTGCTGACCGGCGGCACGTCCGGCGTCTACTACCCACTCGGCGTCGCGCTGTCGGAAATCTACGGCAAGGGCATCGAAGGCGCGCGCACCCAGGTGCAGGCGACGAAGGCCTCGGTCGAAAACCTCAATCTCTTGCAGCAGGGCAAGGGCGAGATCGCCTTTGCGCTCGGCGATTCCGTCAAGCTGGCTGCCGAAGGCAATACCGAAGCCGGCTTCCCAGGCAAGCTCGATAAGCTGCGCGGCATCGCCGCCATCTATCCCAACTACATCCAGATCGTCGCCAGCAAGGAATCCGGCATCAAGACGCTCGCCGATCTCAAGGGCAAGAGCTTATCTGTCGGCGCGCCGGCCTCAGGCACCGAGCTCAACGCCCGCACGATATTTGCCGCTGCCGGGCTGAAATACGAAGACCTCGGGCGGATCGAATATCTGCCCTTTGCCGAATCGGTGGAACTGATCAAGAACCGCCAGCTCGACGCCACGCTGCAATCGGCTGGCCTTGGGGTCGCGTCGATCCGTGACCTCGCCACCTCAGTGCCGGTAAACATCGTTGCCGTGCCGGAGGAGGACGTCGCCAAGATCGGCTCGCCCTATCTTTCCGTGGTCATCCCCAAGGGCACCTATGAGGGCCAGACCGAGGATGTCGCGACCGCCGCCATCGGCAATTTCCTGATCACCAGCGCCGATGTCTCCGACGAGACCGCCTACCAGATGACCAAACTGCTGTTCGAGCATCTCGACCAGCTCACCGCTGCCCACGCCGCCGCCAAGGGGATCGACCCGGCCAAGGCGCTCGACGGCATGCCGGTGCCGCTGCATCCAGGCGCCGAGAGGTATTACAAGGAAAAGGGATTGGTGAAGTAAGGAGCCATCCCTCCCCCTTGAGGGGAGGGTGGACAGCCGCCGAAGGCGGATGGACGGGTGGGGTCGGTTGAGTCCGCGCACTGCCGCACCGACCCCACCCGCCTCGCTTCGCTCGGCACCCTCCCTCGAGGGGGAGGGGAGCGCCCCGCCAGGAACCCCGCTAATGACCGCAACCCCGACCGTTCTTTCCCCCACAGCGGAAGCTCCTGTCGAAGGATTGCCGCCGGGCTTCGGCGAAGGCATCGCCGGCAAGGCGGCTTTTTTTATCGCCGTCGCCTTCTCCATCTTCCAGATATACATCGCCGCCTATGGCAGCCTGCCGAGCCAGGTCGTACGCGCCATGCATGTCGGCTTCCTGCTGCTGCTCGGCTTTGCCCTAATCGCCAATCTGCGCGCCAAAAGCGTCCCGGCGAAAGCAGTGTTCTGGACGCTCGGCGTGCTTGGCTTCGCCACCGGTCTGTACAATTGGGTGTTCTATGCCGACCTCATCCGCCGCTCCGGCTTTCTCACCGCGCCTGACCTGATCGTCGGCGCGGTGCTGGTCGTGCTGGTCTTCGAGGCGGCGCGGCGGTTGATGGGGCTGCCGCTCGCCGTCATTGCCTTCATCTTTCTCGCCTACGCATTTGCCGGCAATCATCTGCCGCCGCCTTTCATCCATCGCGGCTATGATTTCGCCCAGCTCGTCGACACCTTCGCCTATGGCACCGAAGGCATCTACGGCACGCCGATCTATGTCTCGGCCGCCTACATCTTCATCTTCGTCGTCTTCGCCGCCTTTCTTGAGCGCGCCGGCATGATCGCGCTGTTCAACGATTTTGCGCTTGGCCTGGTCGGCTCATGGCGCGGCGGCCCGGCGCAGGTCTGCGTGCTGTCCTCCGCGCTGATGGGCACCATTTCCGGTTCCGGCGTCGCCAATGTGGTGGCCAGCGGCCAGTTCACCATCCCACTGATGAAGCGCTTCGGCTTCCGCTCGGCCTTCGCCGGCGCCGTCGAGGCGACCTCGTCGATGGGCGGCCAGATCATGCCACCGGTGATGGGAGCGGTTGCCTTTATCATGGCCGAGACGCTGAACATCCCCTATGCCGCGGTGGTCAAGGCGGCGATCATTCCGGCGCTGCTCTATTTCGGCGCGTGTTTCTGGCAGGTGCACCTGGAAGCCGGCAAGGCCGGCCTGCACGGCATGGCCAAGGCCGACCTGCCCAATCCGTGGGATGCAGTGAGACAACATTGGCCGCTGGTACTGCCTCTCGCCGCACTGATCTACCTGCTGTTTGCCGGCTACACACCGGTCTTCGCCGGCACCATGGGCCTGGCGTTGACCATTGTGCTCATCCTCGGCACGCCGCTGGCAGCATCGATCGGGCCGCTCGCCTTCCGCGTCGTCTTCTGGCTGGCGCTCGGGCTTGCCGCGGCTTCCTTCATGAAATTCGGCGTCAACATCCTCAGCGTGGTCATCGCCGTGCTGGTCGTCGCCTGCCTCACCTTCAAGGGCGGGCGCGAGACGCTGCGCATATGCGTGGATTCCCTTGCCGAGGGAGCAAAGAACGCGCTGCCGGTCGGCATTGCCTGCGCCATTGTCGGCATCGTCATCGGCACGTTGACGCTTACCGGCATCGCCTCGACCTTCATCGGCTGGATCATCTCGATCGGCGAGAACAATCTGTTCCTGTCGCTGCTTTTGACCATGCTCACCTGCCTGGTGCTCGGCATGGGCATACCGACCATTCCCAACTACATCATCACTTCGTCGCTGGCCGGGCCAGCGCTGCTGTCGCTCGGCGTGCCGTTGGTGGTCAGCCATATGTTCGTCTTCTACTTCGGCATCATGGCCGATCTCACTCCGCCGGTCGCGCTGGCCGCCTTCGCCGCCGCACCCATGGCCAAGGAAAGCGGCCTCAAGATCGGCATCCAGGCCACCAAGCTTGCCATTGCCGGCTTCGTGGTGCCGTTCATGGCGGTCTATACCCCGGCGCTGATGCTGCAGGATCCCGGCCCGATCGCCGCCCAGTTCGGCTATCCCGTCGAGGTCGCTTATATCGTCATCAAAGCCTGCATGGGTATCGTGCTCTGGGGCGCCGCGGCCGTCGGATTTTTCGCCCGGCGCATGGCCTGGTGGGAACGCCTCGTCGCGTTCGCCGCCGGCGTGCTGCTGGTTGCGGCGCTGCCGCTCACCGACGAGGCGGGCTGGGCGCTGTCCCTTGCCTGGATCGGCTGGCACTGCTGGCGCGCGCGGCAGGCTTCGCTGGCCAATTCAGCATGAGCCTCTGCATCGTCGCGGCTGGCAAGACGGTGACGCTCGCGGTCGCTGCCTTCACGCTCTCCTGGATGCATTCGGTGGAGAAGACTCAGTGGCAGGAAGACTGGAAGGTGCTGCCGTCCGGCCTGGAGCTGGTCGAGGCCCGCATCAAGGGATCGGGCGCCGGGATGGAGCCGCCGCAAGGCTCGGCACTGCGCGACGGCTGGTGGGTCTATGCGCCCAAGCTCAGGCCACAGCGGCGCCTGGTGCTCGCCGCCTCGGGCGCTACGGGTCAGGGCTGGACGCTGTGCACGGCGCAGGACTGCCGCGAACTGGCCAAGCTGGCAGGCGACACGATCTCGCTGGAGCCGTGCGGGCCGGAGGGCTCCAGCCAGCCGCGGTAGCGGGCGATCATGCCGGCAAGCGGATGCGAGATCTCGACATGGAAGCGGAAGCGGCCATCTTCCACCGTTTCGTAGGAAGTCGAGCGTGGACCGAGCCACATCGGAAGCGGCAGGCCAAAAAAGCTCCAGCGGCGCAAGACCAGCATCAGCCGGCTGTCCTCGGTAACCAGCGCCATCGCGAAGGTCAGCGGGCCGAAGCGTTCGCACAGCAGGCGCTGCGATCGACCGCGGCCTGCGAACTGCAGGCTCGAAAAACTGTGCTTGCCGAATGTCCGCGTCCAGGTCTCGCCGTCCTTGTCGGTGTCGAAGCGGACATGAACCGGGATGTCCTCGCTTGCCCCGGGGAAGCCGACCATCCAGGCCATTAGCCGGCCAAGAACATTGCGCCCGCGTTCGACGCGCGCGCGGCCTGCGGCCGTGATCGTACGGTCATGCATTGACCGTATTGCCTCGAGAAGGCCTTGCCAGGCGGCACCGAGCAGCTCGGCATAAAGCGGCTTGTCCTCGTCCGCGGCCCCGTTCCCGAAGCCGGTGTAGATCGTCCGCCCGGCGAACAGGGCCTCATAATCCCGGAGCTCCAAATCGCGCACCGCCGCCCGTGCACCCGGCGCGGGCTGATGTCCGGCCAGCGCTTTGCGGACCAGCGCTTCGACCGCCATAGACGGGATCAGCGGCCCATCATTGCCCTCGGCCAAGAGATGCCACGAGCGCTTGACGATGGCGCCCGCCCGGTCCGATCCCTCCACCTCTACGAACATGCCGCCGCGATGCTCGCCCCAGCGCAGCCGGTTCGTTGCCTGATGCATCAGCGGCGCCAGCGGCAAAAGCGAACCGATCAATCCGGCACGCACCAGCCAGGCGAGGCAGATCAGGGCGCGGTGCAGCACCTCGGGTGCCGGCCCAGCTCCCATCCAGATGGTCTTCGCCTCCGGCCAAAGCGCGGCCAGAGCACGCAGGTCCGGAACGTCGACGAGCGAAAACAGCGTGTTTCGAAGCGGCAGCCGGCCCGGCGGCGCGATAGTATAGCGCAGCTGCTCGGTAAACGGACGGCCTTGTTCGGGACGGCCATTACGAACAAGGCGCACCGGTTGACCGGTGTAACCGGCGATAGCGCGAATGACGTTTCCGCCGACACCGGCGAAGGCGACGGCGCGATGCCGCCGCGAATGCCGTCAACCCGCGTCAGGTCCGAAGACAGGCGACGCACCACCGCCGCCGTCAGCACCGGAAAGCTCGAGACGCCGGACAGCACGAAGACGCCGGCGTTTCGCGCCGCCTCGTCGAACGCAGAGACACCGGCGACGAAATCCGAGCCGTCGGCTAGATCGAGATAGTTGATGCGCCGGGCGATGCATGCCTCGATCAGGCGATAGCGTCCCTCGCCATAGGCCTGGAACGGGCCGCTCGCGTCGACTACAATATCAGGCTCAAATGCAGCGAGTTGCGCAGCGAGATCGCCGTCACGGTCGAACAGTGCCGGCACCAGCTGGGCTGCTGTCGGGGCGCGCTTCTTGCAATGCGCGTCAGCCTTGGCGAGCGAGCGCCCGGCGACGATCAGGATCAGACGCGGCTCGCCCTCCAAAAGCTCGACGGTGCGACCGCCAAAGGTACCATAGCCGCCGACGACAAGAACCTTCATCCGCAATCCCCCCAAATGCCCCGCGCCGCTCCCGGCCACGGCAATGCGCCTTAGCCGATCAATCTTGCCCTCACCTCGGCGGAAGGTATTTCACAATTGTCCTTCTTGCCGAACAGGGCGTAGCGGTTCTTTGCGATGCGGTCGTAGAGCCAGTCGCGAAGCGGGCGCGGCAACAGCAGCAGGATCCGCGCCGCCCGCCACGGCCAGCCGAGTTCGGCCATGACGGCAACGAAACTGTCCAGGCGGGTGAAAGCGGCGCCATCGACGATGACGAGATTGGTCTCGTAGCGATCCGTCCGCAGCCCGAATTTCTTGAACAGCATCTCGCCGAAGGGCGACTGCGCCGTTACGAAATGGAAGCGGCCCTTGCGGTCGAGCTTCACCACCATGCGCACAAAGCCCGAGCACAACACGCAAATACCGTCGAACACGATCAGCGGGCGACTCGATTCGAATTCTGGCGGCTCAGGAGAATGGTTCGGCTTGACGATCACGTGGCGCCCGGCAGCTAGTGTCAGGCGACACTAGGCCTGCCGGCGGCTGGATCAAAGCCCGGAATGCTAGAGACTTGGCGTTGTCGCACGCCGTCTGTCGGTCAGCGCAGGGCGCTCGGCGCGATAGGTCGTTGACCGGTTGTCGGCGTCGGGCCGGCAGATACGGCTGTCGTGACGGCTCTCCACGCTCATCATCAGTGCACGCTGATCCCAAGCGTGTTGCCACGGCGCGCGCAGGCGGGGCCTGGGCCGCGCATATAATAGCGCTCGGGCCGATAGGTCGGCGCGACGAATTCGCGGATGGCGGCGGCATAGCCGGCGATTTGATTCCAGAAGCTCATTTTACTCGGTCCCTGTCCCGTTTCGGATGTCCCTTCCGAATTGCGGGGATCATAGCGTCCAGGCGTGAATAGTCGGTGAACGCGATGTTAATCTCTGGTCAAAAATGCCTTTGTTCATGGCTGGAATGCGGCTGATTCGCGGTGTTTCCATGCAGTCCGCCGGCATTTCGTCCAGTGTGACTTTTGCATCACATATGTTTCGCCTGAATGTCGCAGAAGCGCGGTTTTGTTTCAGGTTCTTACTGGACCGCGAAATTTCCGTGCACGCGGCTGGAAAACCAGGAACCCGCCCGTCAGCCGCACGTTGATTGCCCAGTGCCGGGACGAACCGGTTCGTAGGCTGTGGTGCCCGGATTGGGCCGCAGCCAAAAATCCGAAACCGCAAGAGCAATGGAAAGGCAAAGGCCATGGGCTTCTTTTCGAAGGATATCAAAACACTCGACGATCTGTTCGTGCACACGCTGCGCGACATTTACTACGCTGAAAAACAGATCGAGAAATCGCTGCCGAAGATGATCGACAAGGCGAGTGATCCGCAGCTGAAAGCCGGCTTCGAGAAACATCTCGCCCAGACCAAGGGTCATATCCAGCGTGTCGAGCAGGTGTTCGAACTGCACGGCGTGAAGGCCAAGCAGGTCGACTGCCCGGCCATCGACGGCATTCTCGAAGAGGCCGACGACGTCAGCGGCGACATCGCCGACAAGGAGGTCCTCGACGCTGCGCTGATCGCCTCCGCCCAGGCGGTCGAGCATTATGAGATGACCCGTTACGGCACCTTGATTGCCTGGGCCAAGCAACTGGGCCGCAGCGACTGCGCCAATGTGCTGGCCAACAATCTCAAGGAGGAACAGGCGACCGACCGCAAGCTTACCGAGATGGCGGAAAGCAAGATCAACCTGCAAGCCGCCGAGTAGGGCCGCGATCGAGAATGGAGTTCAAGGCAAGGCTGGGCTGAAAGTCCGGACTTGCCTTTGCGCCGCCGGAACCGGAACGGACTTTGCCCGTTCTCGGTTGAACATTGTCGCGCAGGGAGTTTGTCATGGCGCCGCGCCCGGCCTGGAGAGGGTATCTCAAGCTTTCGCTGGTCACTTGCGCCGTCGAACTGACCAATGTCGTCACCCAGGCCGAGAAGGTCTCGTTCCGCGTGCTCAACCGCAAGACCGGCAACACTGTCAGGCGCGTCTATGTCGATTCGGCAAGCGGCAAGCCGCTCGATGAAGGCGACGAGATCAAGGGCTACGAGATCGGCGACGACGACTTCGTCCAAATCGAGGAGGAGGAGATCGAAGCCGTGCAGATCGAATCCTCGCATACAATGAGCCTCGATGGGTTCATCGAAAAATCCTCGATCCAGCAGATCTATCTCGATACGCCCTATTATGTGACGCCCGCTGACGAGGTCTCGGAAGAGGCCTTTGCCGTCATCCGCGATGCCATGGCCGCCAAGAAGACGGCGGGGCTAGCCCGCATCGTGCTCTATCGCCGCGAACGTCCGGTGGTCATCGAGCCGTTGGGCAAGGGTCTGCTGCTGACGACCCTGCGCTATGGCGATACGGTTCGCAGGCCCGAGATGGTGTTCGGCGACATCAAGCCGGTGAAGACCGACGCCGAGATGATCAGGCTGGCCGAACACATCGTCAATGAGAAACAGGCGAAGTTCGATCCTTCCGAATTCGAGGACAAATACGAAAACGCGCTGATCGAGCTGGTCCGCGCCAAGAAGGCCGGCAAGAAGGCACCGAAGACAAAGGCAGAACCACGGCCCTCCAACGTCGTCAATCTCTTCGATGCACTGAAGAAGAGCCTTTCGTCGGAAGCCGGTGCGCCGACAAAGACCGGACGCCCGGCAAAAGGCGCCAAGCCCAAAGCCGCTCGGCGCAAATCTGCTTAGGATCAGACCATGGCCAGCCTCGAGCAGTATCACGCCAAGCGCAATTTCAAGAAGACCGCCGAACCGGCCGGCAAGCTCTCGCGCGGCAAGAAAGCCGAGCCGGGTGGCATTTTCGTCATCCACAAGCATGCCGCCACCCGGCTCCACTACGACCTGCGCCTTGAGCATGGCGGTGTGCTGTGGAGCTGGGCGGTGACGCGAGGCCCGAGCCTCGACCCGCACGAAAAGCGGCTCGCCGTGCATGTCGAGGACCACCCGATCGACTATGCCCCGTTTGAAGGCACTATCCCGAAGGACCAATATGGCGGCGGCTCGGTCATTGTCTGGGACGAGGGAACTTGGGTCCCCGATGGCGACCCGGCAAAGGCAATGAAGAAAGGCCACATCAACTTCGAATTGCACGGCCACAAATTGCATGGCGCCTGGCATCTGGTGCGGCTGAAGCCGCGTCCGGGCGAAAAGCGTGACAACTGGTTGCTGATCAAATCCGACGATGCCGCCGCGCGTCCGGGCGAGGACATTTTGCAGGAGGCGCCGCAATCGGTGAAATCCGGCCTGACCATCGAGGAGGTCGGCGAAGGCAAGACCGCCGACGGCAAGAAGCCAAGGGTCTGGCAGTCCGACAGGCCGGCTATCGGCAAGAAGGCGGCAAGGCGGCTCGAATTCATCGAACCGGCGCTCGCAACGCTGGAGCGGGACGCTCCGCCCGGCAAGGACTGGCTGCATGAGGTGAAGTTCGACGGCTATCGCATGCAGGCGCAGCTAGCGGGCACCGAGGTGCGGCTTTTGACACGCGCCGGCCTCGACTGGACCGACAAATTCGGTGGCGCAATTGTCGCGGCACTTGGCGGCCTGAAATGCACCGATGCCATCATCGACGGCGAAATCGTCGTGCTGGCGGAGAATGGCGTGTCGTCCTTCTCGCTGCTTCAGCAAGATCTGTCGGCGGGCCGTACGGACCGTTTCGTCTACTATGTCTTCGACCTGTTGCGTCTCAATGGTGAGGATATCCGTTCCGAGCCGCTGGTCGAGCGCAAGGAAAGGCTGCGCACCTTGCTCGCCGGACAGGCCGAGGATCAGGCCGTGCGCTTCAGCGACCACTTTGCCGAGCCCGGCAAGATCATGCTGGAGCACGCTTGCCGCCTGGGCCTCGAAGGCGTCGTCTCCAAGCGCGCCGATGCGCCCTACCGCAGCGGCCGCGTTCCCTCGTGGGTGAAGTCGAAATGCACGGCGCGCCAGGAATTCGTCATCGGCGGCTACATGCCGTCGGACAAGACCGGGCGCGGCCTGCGCTCGCTGCTGGTCGGCTATCACGAGGGCGGCAAGCTGCGCTATGCTGGCCGCGTCGGCACCGGCTTCACGGCCAAAAGCACCAACGAACTGAAGAAGAGGCTTGATGCGCTGAAGACGACAACCTCGCCCTTCGACAGGGCGGTGCCAAGGGGCAAGGGGCTAGTCTGGGTCAAGCCCGAACTTGTCGGCGAAGTGGAGTTTCGCAGTTGGACGTCGGACCGTATAATACGCCACGCGTCGTTCCAGGGATTGCGCGAGGACAAGCCGGCGGAGGAAGTCGTGCAGGAGAAACCGAAAGCACGCTCAGCCACGGCAGAGCCGAAGCCAAAGCCCGCCAAACCCGCAGGCGCGGCGAAAACCTCGGTTACGCTGTCCCGCCCCGATAAGCTTCTGTGGCCCGAGGAGAACGTATCGAAGCAGGATCTGGTCGATCACTACGCGCTGGTCTGGCCGCGCATGAAGCAATTCGTCATCAACCGGCCGCTCAGCCTCGTGCGGGCGCCGGACGGCGTTGGCGGCCAACGGTTCTTCCAAAAACATGCCTCGGCCGGCATGCACGACAAGATCGCCGTGATGAAGGATCCCACCGACGGCGAGGAGATATTGTTCATCCGCGATTTCGACGGTGTCGTGGCCCTGGTGCAGCTCGGCGTCGTCGAGATCCACATCTGGGGCTGCACCACGGACGAACTGGAAAAACCCGACCAGATCATCTTCGATCTCGATCCCGACGAGGGTGTCGACGTGAAGGCGGTGCGTGCCGCGGCGCTCGATATCCGCAGCCGGCTCGACGAACTGTCCCTGCCGAATTTCGTCAAGACCTCGGGCGGCAAGGGCTATCATGTCCTCGTGCCGCTGAAGCCGTCGGCGGACTGGGACGAGGTCAAAGGCTTCGCCCATGAGTTCGCCCGAGCGCTCGAACAGGGCGCACCCGACCGCTACACGGCGACGCTGTCGAAGAAGGCGCGCACGGGCAAGATTTTCGTCGATTATCTGCGCAATGGCCGCGGCGCCACCACGGTTGCACCTTATTCGTCGCGCGCCAAGAAAGGCGCCACGGTTTCGATGCCGGTGACGTGGGCGGAAATCGAGGCCGGATTGCCGCCGAACGCCTTTCCGATCGGCGACAAGACGACGCTGAAGCGGCTCGGGCAAGCCGATCCCTGGGCTGATTTTTTCAAGCAGGCCAAGCCGCTCAAGCGCGGCTAATGCATGTCGCGCAAAAGTGTGCAGCGGTTTTGCGACAACGACATGCATCAAAACAAGAACCTGAAGCGCGTCACATGAGGCCGGTCGAACGCGACGCGCTTGTCTTATGACATTCATTGCGAAGAGGCGAGAATGAACCGCTGGGAGAGAGTAGCAGCTCTCTCGTCAGCGGCGAGGGA
>NZ_JAMYTU010000060.1:0-22455 GCF_040322615.1 Mesorhizobium sp. M0119 | reverse complement strand
CAAGGGGGGAGATTGGCAGCTTCTCCCCCGCGCCGTTTTCCCAGCGTCTGAGATTGGCGAAAGCCAACGTGACAGCCAATCTCCCCCCTTGAGGGGGAGATGTCCGGCAGGACAGAGGGGGGTGTGACGGAACGCGACGCTGGTACCTGGTGTCTAAGCGACGTCTCTCAGCCCCTCATTCCCCGAGCATTTCCCGGCAACGCTTCCAGCGCCGCCTGCAGCAGGATGTCGCCGAGCCGCGCCGCTACCGGGTCGGGCTCGGCCTCCTTGCGATACAGGAACAGCGCCATCTTGGGCAAAGCGGGCAGCCCGGCGATCTCCGGCGTCATTGCCCTGACGGTGGCCGGCAGGCCGATATCGGTGCGGATCGTCAGGCCGAGCCCGGCGGCGACGGCTGCCCAGATGCCGCCAAGGCTCGGGCTGGAGAAGGCCATCCGCCATGACAGGCCGGCACGGTCCAGCGTTTCGGTCGCCACGCTGCGCAGCAGGCACGGCGCCTCGAGCGCCACCAGCGGTAACGGCTCGCCTTCGCGCAGGCTGGTCTCGATCTGTTTTGCCGGGCCGATCCAGCGCATCTGAACGTCGGCGACATGCCGGCTGTAAGGCAGCGTCGCGCCATTGTGCCAGGCAAGCGCGATATCGAGGTTGCCCGAAATGATCCGTTCGGCGAGCTCATGGCTGCGTGCGATCCTGGCTTCGATCTTGACCTTGGGATGGGCGCGGGCGAAGCGCCCGAGCACCTCCGGCAGCACCGCCTCGCCGAAATCCTCCTGCAGCCCAAGCCGCACCCAACCCTCCAGCTCGACATCGTGGATGGCGGAGGCGGCCTCATCATTGAGCTCGATCAGCCGCCGCGCATAGCCGAGCATGGTCTCGCCCGCGTCCGTCAGCGCCAGACCGCGCCCCGATTTGCGGAAGATCGGCGTCGCCGCCTGCTCTTCCAGTTTCTTCAATTGTGCGCTGATTCCCGAGGTCGAGCGGCCGAGCCGGTCGGCGGCCTTGGCGAAGCTGCCCAACTCCATGCCGGTGACGAAGCTGCGCAGCACGTCGAGATCGAATGTCACACGTCGCATAGCAATAATCCTGATATTTGGGACATTACGTCAAAAACTTCCTGATATTCAGTACGAAGCTATGGCGGTAGGGACAGCGCGTCAAGACCGAACGCAACCAGCCCAGGCAGGAGCTGAACCATGTCCGCTATCGCCACAGGACCAGATTGCAAACCGCTTCGCCCAGGCGCCGTTGCCGCCCCGTCAGAAGCGGCGGCACTTCGAGCCAATCATCGCTGGAAGGTGCTGGGCATCGGCGTCGCCGCCAATGCCTGCTTTTCCGCGACCTTCTCCGGCATTCCGGCGACGGCGGTGTTCCTGCGCTCGGGCTATCATCTCTCCAATGGCGAACTCGGCCTGGCGCTTGGCCTTCTCGGCCTGGGCGTGGCGCTGAGCGAATTGCCGTGGGGGCTGCTGACCGATCGCTGGGGCGACCGCCGCGTGCTGCTGACCGGGCTCGGTGCAACCGCGGTTTGGCTGCTTGTCATGGCCGCGCTGGTTGTGCCGTCACCGGCCCACATTCCCAGCATCGCGCTTCTCGCCGCTGCCCTGCTGGTCACCGGATTGCTCGGCGGCAGCGTCAACGGCTCCAGCGGCCGCGCCATCATGGCCTGGTTCGGCGAAGGCGAGCGCGGCTTTGCCATGAGCATCAGGCAGACGGCGGTGCCGCTTGGCGGCGGGCTTGGCGCGCTCGTGCTGCCATCGCTCGCTTCAGCCCATGGCTTCACGGCGGTCTTCGGACTTCTGGCGGTTGCATCCGCCGTCTCGACCTCGCTCGCCTGGCGCTGGCTGCATCAATCGCCGGCGCATGACGATGCCAATTCGGCCAGCACGGCATTGTCGGCCGGCCCGGCGCCGCTGCGCAACCCGGCCGTCTGGCGCATCGCAACAGCCATCGGCCTGCTTTGCTTTCCGCAGGTGGCGGTGCTCACCTTTGCTTCCGTGTTCCTGCATGATTTCGCCGGCATGGGAACAGCCGTGATCAGCGCCAGCCTGGCTGCTGTGCAGGTCGGCGCCATGGTCATGCGCGTCTGGAGCGGCCGCTACACCGACCGTCACGGCAACCGCCGGCCGTTTCTGCGTCTGTGCAGCATGCTGAGCGTGGCCGCGTTCACCGTGCTTGCGGCGCTCGTCTTGTTGGCGGCCCAATTCTTGTCAGGCCAAGTGCCGATGCTGTCGCCGGCGATCGTTGCGGTGCTGGTCGTGGCCGGCATCTGCGTCTCCTCCTGGCACGGCGTCGCCTACACCGAGCTTGCGACGCTGGCCGGCGCGAGCCAGGCCGGAACGGCGCTCGGCCTTGCCAACAGCCTGGTCTTCATCGCCTTCTTCCTGGTGCCGATCGCCATTCCGGGGCTTCTCGTGCTCTGCTCATGGGCAGGCGTCTGGCTGGGTGCGGCTATTTGCGCGCTGATCGCCTGGCCGATCTTTCTTCCGTCAAGCGATGGCCGCAAAAGCGCCTGACTTCGACACGAGATGGGAAAACAACGTTCTAAGCTGTTAACGCCCCATCAAGGTTAATGCATCATTGTAGCTCTCCAGTGGGGTCCGTTGCGTTTCTGGAGAGTTCCGTGCATCGACGTGTTTTGACGCGGCTTGTCGCCGCCGCCGGTGAGAAAAAGCGTTCCTTCCTGTCTCCTCTCGTTATTGGCCTTGGCATCTGGCTCGGCTTTCCGACTGTCGTTGCCTATCAGGACATGACCAGCCTGGTCTCCGGCCTTGAGGCGCCGAGCGTCCGCTGGAACGCCTATGTCGAGAAATCCGTCGCCGGCTCCGTTCACGCCGCCGAAATGCCCTTCCTCGATTCCAGCAGCACCGGCTCGCTCTCCGGCTCCGGTGTGCAATTGCCCGGCATCGGCACCGTTTCGTTTCGCGGCAAGGGCGGCAGCGCCGGCACGACGCCGGACGAGAACCGCATCATGCGCGCCGACAAGAAGGGCCGCATCATCCAGGTCTCGCCCGTCTCGCCGCCGAAGAACTTCAACGCCGGCTCGATCTTCGAGCGCACCTCTTCGCTGCTCCGCCCGAGCATGGACAGCGGCCTGAGGATGGCTTTCGCCAAGCCCGAGATCAAAGGCAAGGAAATCCAGATCGCCGCCGCCTTCCACGCGCGCATCGACAAGAAGCCGGATCCCGGCGTGCCGGCGATGCTTGCCGCGCTGGTCAACAATGATCATCCCGACGTGCTGGCGACCGCCTATGCCTCGTCCGCCCCCGATTACGCCAAGGCGTCGCCGTTCGAGGCCTTGCTGCAGGACGAGGACCCGAACGACGGCCGCTTCATTCCGCCGCTGAGCAAGGGCGATCATTCGTGGATGCAGACGCCGCTGCCGGCAAGCGTCTTTTCCAAACCGGAGCAGGCCTGCCTTGCCAATGGCATCTATTTCGAGGCGCGCGGCGAATCCGTGCGCGGCCAGGCCGCCGTCGCCCAGGTCATCCTCAACCGCGTCCGCAACCCCGCCTATCCGAACTCGATCTGCGGCGTCGTCTACCAGAACGACAACTGGTTCAACCGCTGCCAGTTTTCGTTCGCCTGCGACGGCAGGAAGAAGCGCATCGACAACCCCGCTGCCTACCAGACCGCACAGGATGTCGCCATGGCCGTCACTGCCGGCAAGATCTTCATTCCGGAAGTCGGCTCGTCGACGCATTATTACGCCAACTACGTCCATCCGGGCTGGGCGCGGACGATGAAGAAAATGACCAGGATCGGCCTGCATATCTTCTATCGCACCTATGGCGGCGGCTGGAGCTGAGTGCTCGGGCAGCCGTTGCGTCTTTCGCGGGAGAGCGGCCGATCGAAGACGCATCGCCGTGAGGATTCGGCCACAGCCCGCCGGGGACTGCGTCGGGCACGATGTCGCACCCGGGCAAGCAGCTGATTTATAACGAAAAAATACTTGAGCTTGAACGTCCGCCCGTGGCTTGACGGGCGCGGACCCTCTAACTATGTTGCCGGCGACTTTAAGAAGCGGACGGACGGTGACGGTCTGACCGGGCAGGGGGGTTGCGTGGCCGACAAGAATGGGCCAGACGGAACCGGAAAAACCGGCCGCGGCAAGCAGCATGAAGCCGACATCCGCGACGACGATCTTGAGCGCCGCCGGCGCGACCTTGAAGCATCGCTTGCGACAAGGCGGCCGGATCGGCTCGAGGGGAAAGACGACGCGAAAGCGGGCAGTGTGGCCGGGTACGGCCAGGCGCTCAAGCTGTCCAGCGAGTTCATCGCCGGGATAGTGGTCGGCGCGGCTCTCGGCTGGTTTATCGATCGCGTGGCGGGGACATCGCCATGGGGTCTGATAGTCGGGCTGCTGCTGGGTTTTGGCGCCGGCGTGCTCAATGTCCTGCGTTCAGCCGGGCTTGTGTCGGAATTCGGAACGGGCGACAAGCCGCGCGATCCGAAAGAATGAATTGAGGCGCCGCATGCCGGCGCATTGAACAGGATACTGAAGCCGTCTGCGGCTTTGATGGGGATTTAAAGTGGCTGCTGACAAGGTCGATCCGATCCACCAGTTCCAGATCCATCCGATCATTCCGATTCACATCGGCGGCTACGACCTGTCTTTCACCAATTCGGCTCTGTTCATGCTTGCGACGGTTGCTGTCGCAGCGGCGTTTCTCTACCTCAGCACGTCGAGCCGCAGCCTGGTTCCGGGCCGCCTTCAGTCGGTCTCGGAAATGGCCTACGAATTTGTCGGCAATATGCTGAGGGACGCCGCGGGCACGCAGGGCATGAAGTTCTTCCCCTTCGTGTTCTCGCTGTTCATGTTCGTGCTTGTCGCTAACCTGCTTGGCCTGTTCCCGTATTTCTTCACCATCACCAGCCACATCATCGTCACCTTCGGCCTCGCTGCGCTGGTGATCGGAACGGTCGTCGTCTACGGCTTCACCAAGCACGGCCTTGGCTTCCTGAAGCTGTTCGTCCCGCATGGCGTGCCGATCTACCTGCTGCCGCTGGTGGTGCTTATCGAGGTGATTTCCTTCGTCTCGCGTCCGGTCAGCCTCTCGGTTCGTCTGTTCGCCAACATGCTCGCCGGTCACATCACGCTGAAAGTGTTCTCGGGCTTTGTCGTCAGCCTGAGCGCGCTCGGCGCGGTCGGCGTGGCGGGCTCGGTTCTGCCGCTGGCGATGGCCGTGGCGCTGACGGCGCTGGAGCTGCTGGTCGCGTTCCTGCAGGCCTACGTCTTTGCCGTGCTGACCTGCATGTATCTCAACGACGCCCTGCATCCCGGGCACTGACAAGGTTTCCGGCATTGCCGCCGGATGGAATCGCAACGGAATTTTAGATCCAAAGGAGTTGAATAAATGGACGCAGAAGCAGCAAAGTACATTGGCGCCGGCATCGCATGCCTCGGCATGGGCGGCGCGGGCATTGGCCTCGGCAACATCTTCGGCAGCTATCTGGCGGGCGCGCTGCGCAACCCATCGGCCGCCGACGGCCAGTTCGGCCGCCTGATTTTCGGCTTCGCCGTGACCGAAGCGCTTGGTATTTTCTCGCTTCTCATCGCGCTTCTCGCCCTGTTCGGCTGAATACTTGTTCGGCTGAACATTGGGAAGAATTGAACAGGCCGGCCGCGATCCTGCGGCGGGTCTGAATTTCGGGGATAGTCCATGTTTGTGACATCTGCCTTTGCGCAAGAGTCCGCGCCCGCCGCAACGGAAGGCGAAACGCACGCCGCCACCGGCGTGCCTGCCGAGGCGCATGGCACGTTCCCGCCATTCAATCCGGCGACGTACCCGTCACAGCTGCTGTGGCTGGCAATCACTTTCGGGCTGTTCTACCTCTTCTTGAAACGGGTAGTGATGCCGCGCGTCGGCGGCATCATCGACGTTCGCAACGACCGCATCACGCAGGATCTCGATCATGCTGCCCGGCTGAAAAGCGAGGCCGATGCCGCCGTTGCCGCCTATGAGCAGGAATTGGCGGAAGCCAAGGGCAAGGCCAATGCGATCGGCCAGCAAGCCAACGATGCGGCCAAGGCGGAAGCCGAAGCTGCCCGCAAGACGATCGAGGCAGCGCTTGACCAGAAGCTTGGCGAGGCCGAGGCGCGTATTTCTTCCATCAAGGCCAATGCCATGAAGGAAGTCGGCACCATCGCCGAGGACACCGCTTCGGCCATCGTCGAGGCGCTTGTCGGCGGCAAGGCCAGCAAGGCCGAAATCGCGGCCGCCGTCAAATCCGTGGCCGGGTGAGGAGCGCATCATGGACGCCACATCTCTCGCGACGCTTTGGGCAACCGTTGCCCTCGTAATCTTCCTCGGCATTGCCATCTACATCAAGGTGCCGGGCATGATCGCCAAGGCGCTCGATGCGCGGGCCGACAAGATCAGCTCCGAACTCGAGGAAGCGCGCCGGTTGCGCGAAGAGGCCCAGCAGCTGCTCGGCCAATACCAGCGCAAGCGCAAGGAAGCCGAGCAGGAGGCCGCGGCCATCGTCGCCGCCGCCAAGCGCGAAGCCGACATGCTTGCCGCCGAGGCGCACAAGAAGACCGAGGACTATGTCGCCCGGCGTACCGCCTTGGCCGAGCAGAAGATCGGCCAGGCCGAGCGCGAGGCGATCGGCGAAGTGCGCGCCAGCGCCGTCGACATCGCGGTCGAAGCCGCGCGCGCGCTGCTGGCCGGCAAGATCGACGCCAAGGCCGGCGCCGACCTGTTCAACGCCTCGCTGCAGGATTTGAAGTCGAAGCTGAACTGAACGGCTGCGTCAACAAGTCATCGAAAGCCGCCTGGGAAACCTGGCGGCTTTTTTTAGCGAAAGCGGCTGAGCAGATAATCTCCCCCCCGAGGGGGAGATGTCGCCGACGGCCACAGCGGGGGGCGGTACGTCCTGGCGCGACGCCATGTGGGCCGAAGAGGAGCTTGGCGCTTCACGCGAGGCGACCCCCTCTGGCCTGCCGGCCATCTCCCCTCAAGGGGGAGATTACGCCTGGCCGGATCGCTCAATCCAGGCCCGAAAAACCCTCTTCCTCCAGCACCTCGGTGCCGCCGAACCGGAACGGCGCGAAGGAGGCGCGGTGCAGCCGCGCCACCGGCCCGTGCAGATCGATCGCCGTGCGATGGCGCACGGTGGCGTAGCCCATATGCAACTCGAAGCCGTAATGCGCATGATGGCTGCCGCAGCCGCACATCATGCGGTCGCGCATCACCTTGGCGACGATCGAGGCTGCGGCGATCGACTGCGAGCGCTGGTCGCCCTTGATCAGCGCTCTGCCCTCGCAGGGCAGGCCGGGCGGCACGTCGCGGCCGTCGGCCAGCGCCAGCTTCGGCCGGATTGACAGGCCTGCCACGGCACGGCGCATCGCCTCCAGGCTGGCCTTGAGGATGTTGCTGGCATCGATGCCTTCGGCGCTGACTGACGCCATCGATACGGCGAGCGCTGAGCCGAGGATTTTCAGGAACAGCGCCTCACGCTGCAAATGCGTCAGCCGCTTGGAATCGTCGAGGCCGTCGGGGATGTTGGCGGGATCGAGCACCACCGCTGCCGCCACGACCGGCCCGGCGAGCGGGCCGCGGCCGGCCTCGTCCGTTCCCGCCACCGGCCACAGGCCTTCGGCCATCGCCTTCGTCTCGAACGAGAAGTCGGGTTTCTCGACGATTTCGAAGAGAAGCGGAGAATCGGAACGCGGGCGAGCCATGGTGCGGCGAGGTTCGCATCGGCTCCGATTCTCCGCAAGTCCCCTCCGGGTCGGGCGGGGCACCGGACCCGGAGGGTTACCGTCGGAAGCCCGGGGACAGGACAGGCCGGACGGGATTTTTCGCCTGCTGCGGCCGCTTCAAGCGGCTGGCGCGAGACGCTTTGTCACAGCAGCATCAGCTGCTCGGTTGCCTTGGCTGCGGGGACGAACTGGTCGGTCCTCAGCGAGCGCCGCTCGGCATTGAGGCCGAGCCGTTTGGCAGCGATCTCGAAGCGCCGGCCGATCTGCCAGGCATACGGGCCGGAGCCTTTCATGCGCTTGCCCCACTCCGAATCGTAGTCCTTGCCGTCGCGCATCGAACGGATCAGCGACATGACGTGGCGATAGCGGTCGGGATAGTGGCGCAGCAGCCAGTCCTTGAAGATCGGCGCGACCTCCAGCGGCAGGCGCAGCAGCACATAACCGGCCTCGCGCGCACCCGCTGCCTGCGCCGAATCGAGGATGCGCTCCATCTCCGGGTCGGTCAGTCCGGGGATGATCGGCGCGACCATCACCGAGGCCGGAATGCCAGCATCCGAAAGCTGCCTGATCGCCTCCAGCCGCTTGGTCGGCGTCGACGCGCGTGGCTCCATGGTGCGCGCCAGCATGCGGTCGAGCGTCGTCACCGACAATGCCACCTTGGCCAGCCCGCGTTCGGCCATGCGTGACAGAATGTCGATGTCACGTGTCACCAGCGCCGATTTGGTAACGATGCCGACCGGATGCCCGCGCGCCTCCAGCACTTCGAGGATCTCGCGCATGATCCGGTATTGCTTCTCGATCGGCTGGTAGGGATCGGTATTGGTGCCGATGGCGATGGTGCGCGGCTGGTAATTATCCCTGGACAATTCCTTGTCGAGCAGCCGCGCCGCATCCGGCTTGGCAAACAGCTTCGATTCGAAATCCAGCCCCGGCGACAGGCCCATGAAGCTGTGCGTCGGCCGCGCGAAACAATAGACGCAGCCATGTTCGCAGCCGCGATAGGGATTGATCGAGCGGTCGAAGGAGATGTCGGGCGATTCGTTGCGCGTGATGATGGTGCGCGGCTTCTCGACCTGTACCTCGGTCTTGAACGGCGGCAGCTCCTCCAGCGAATTCCAGCCATCGTCGAACACATGCCGGCTGACCGGCTCGAAACGGCCGGACGGATTGATGCCCGCCGACCTGCCGCGATTGCGGTCCGGACGGACGCGCATGCCGCTCTGCTCGATCATCGCATTCGCCATCTCGGCCCTGCCAGCGCCGAAGGCGGCAATATCGGCACGCACGATCTGTTCCATTTTGGCCCTTTCCCAGGGACTGTCCGCCCGCTGTCGAATCGCTCTGCTCATGAATGTATTCCTATCGTATCGATGAGAACAAAGCAAGAACTTTCTCGCGGTGCACCGCAAAAACTGGCGCTGCCCACCGCTTTCCGCTATTCGGCTAAACATGCTCAGCGTCCTGATCGAAACCCTGAATGACGAGGAGGGCCTTGCCCGCACGCTCGCCTCGCTGATCGGCGGCGCGGTCGAGGGCGTGGTGCGCGATGTTCTCGTCTGCGACACCGGCTCGACCGATCAGACGCACCGCGTCGCCGAACATGCCGGCTGCCACTACGTCAGCGGCGGCATCGCCGCCGGCATCAGGCAGGCCAAGGGCGACTGGCTGCTTTTGCTGGAACCGGGCGCGCGGCTGGGGGAGGGCTGGATCGACGAGGTCGTCGCCCATACCGCGAGGCAAACCATGGCGGCGCGGTTCTCGCGGGCACGCGGCAGCCGCGCGCCGTTCCTGTCGCGCGTCTTTGCCGGAAATCGCGCTCTCGCCGAAGGCTTGGTGATCAGCAAGCGTCAGGCCGCGGCGCTGTCGAAGAACGCCCGCAGCGCCGAAGCGATCGCCCGCGGTCTGGCGACCAGGAGGCTCCACGCCGAGATCTGGGTCGCGCCGCGGAAGTGACGGCTTACCGTCCCGGTCCGGGGGCCAAGCAAATTTTCTGGCGGGTCGTCGCTTATTGTGCATTGCACAAAATCTGGCCGGGCGTTACCATTCCCAGCGATATGGGCGAATAGGGTTTGGGGTGTGCCGGAGCGGCGACGACTAATGTCGATGCTGTTCCCTCGACATTTTTGAGGACCCCGATGACCCTTTCAAGCCCTGACAAGTCCGGCGCTGCAAGCCTCGAGGCGATCGCACGCAACGGCGGTACGCTGCGCCGCATCGCCGCCCGCATTCCGACCTATCTTTCCGACCTTCGCGAGAATCCGGCATGGCTGCCGATGTTCATGCTGGCGCGCACGATGCCGGCGCGGCGCCTGCACTGGCGCGGTGCGAAGCCCGTTCCGCCGGCGCGCAATGTCGGTGAAACGATGTTCGCCGGCGTCGATCGCGATGCCGTCGTTGGCGCGCTGCAGACGGAGGGGCTCTATTCGGGCCTGATGCTGCCGGCCGCCATCCATGAGGAGATCGCCCGCTTCGCCGAGCACACGCCATGCTTCGGCAATTTCGACCGCCGGCTGGAATTCCTGCCCGAAAAACACGCCGATGCCGAAAAGCATTTCGGCCGTCCGCTCCTCAGCGGCCATTACTTCGAGCGGGTCCTCGACTGCAGCGCGGCGGTCGCCGTGCAGCGCGATCCGCTGCTTCTCGACGTCGCGGCGCACTATCTCGGCAGTCAGGCCAAGCTGATCACCACCCGCATCTGGTGGAGCTTTCCGACCGGTGGCGTCTCGGACGCCGACAAGAACATGGCCTCCCTCGGCAAATACCATTTCGACCTCGACGACTGGCGCATGCTGAAGTTCTTTTTCTACCTGGTGCCGGTCGACGCCGACACCGGGCCGCATGTCTATGTCCGCGGCTCCCACAACCGCCGCATCCTGAAGCATCAGCTGACGCTTCTGGTCGGCCATTCGGCGGAAGAGGTGCTGGGCGTCTATGGCGAGCAGAGCCCGGTCACGCTGACCGGGCAGGCCGGTCTCGGCTTTGTCGAGGACCCGTTCGGCTTCCATATGGGTACCGTGCCGACGCGCACGCCGCGGCTGATGATGGAAGTCGGCTTCGGCGTGTCGCCGCCGTCGCGCCGCCGGTTTCACGGCGAGCCGGTCATTCGCTGAAGGGATCAGCCGGCTGACCCCTTGGCTCGCCTCAGCCGCGCCGCAAATGTTCGTCCAGGCGCGGCATGATCTCGACGAAGTTGCAGGGCATGTGCCGATAGTCGAGCTGCGGCTTCAAGATGCCGTCCCAGGCGTCCCTGCAGGCGCCCGGCGAGCCCGGCAGCACGAAGACGAAGGTGGCGTTGACGACGCCGCCGGTTGCCCGGCTCTGGATCGTCGAAGTGCCGATCTTGTCGTAGGAGATGCGGTGGAACACTTCGGAAAAGCCGTCCATGCGCTTTTCGAAGATCGGCTCCAGCGCTTCCGGCGTCACGTCGCGGCCGGTGAAGCCGGTGCCGCCGGTGGTGATGACGACATCGATCGCTTCGTCTCTTGACCAACCCAGGACCTTGTCGCGGATCTTGTCGCGGTCGTCGGTGACGATGTCGCGGGCGGCCAGGACATGGCCGGCCTCGGCAATGCGGTCGGCAAGCGTCTGCCCGGATTTGTCGTCGGCGAGGCTGCGCGTATCGGAAACGGTCAGTACCGCGATGCGCACGGGAACGAAGGGGCGGCTCTCGTCAATCCTGGCCATGGGCATCAGCCTCCGATGTCACGCTTCGCGTCGCCGCGACAAACCAGTCGGGATGGCGGCCGCGGATATCGACCGCCGCGCGCTTGGCCACATTGCCGGTCTCGAACAGGCCGAAGCAGGTGGCGCCGGAACCGGACATCCTGGCAAAACCGGCTCCGGCCTTGTTGAGCACGGAAAGCGCCTTGCCGATGGCGGGCTGGATAGCGCGCGCCGCAGGCTCGAGATCGTTGCGGGTGATCTCCAGCCAGTTGCGGATGCTGTGGAAGTCGAGGTTGCGCGGCAGCGGCGGCAGCCCCGCATTGTCGCGGCGGCCAAGCGCCTCGAACACGTCGGCCGTCGAGACGGCAGTGGCGGGATTGACGAGCACCAAACCCAGCGCCGGGAAACCCGGCACGAGCGTCAGCTCGTCGCCGATGCCGCGGGCGATCAGCGGCTTGGCGGCGAGGCACATCGGCACGTCGGCGCCGAGCGACAGGCCGATCCGCGCCAGTTCGGCATCGCCGACATCAAGTCCCCAGATCTGCACCAGGGCGCGCAGCACAGCCGCCGCATCGCTCGATCCGCCGCCGACGCCGGACGCGACCGGCAGGTTCTTTTCGAGCCTGATGGCGACAGCCGGCGCGTGCTGGGGACCGGCCTCCCGCCGCAGCGCGTCGCGCGCTTTCAGCACCAGGTTACTATCGTCGGCCGGCACCGCTGAGGCGTATTTGCCGGCCACGGAAAACCCATCGCTGTCTGCAAGTTCCGTCTCGATGCGGTCGCCAAAGCGCGTGAACACAGCCAGGCTTTCGATCGTGTGATAACCGTCGGCGCGCCGGCCGGTGACGTGCAGCGCGAGATTTATCTTGGCGTGCGCATGCGATGCCCGGATGCTGGCCTCGGAGTTCACTGGCTCAGCCGCGAGGGGGACGACGGTCAATCCTTGGCCAGACGGTATTCGCCGGTCTTCGGATCCTTGACCAGCGTTCCCATCGTACCGTTGGCGGCTTGCTTTTCGGTACGCCGCACCTTGGCGGTCACCCGCTCGGCTTCCCTGACGAAGGAGCGGTAGCCGAAATAGGCGGCAATGCCGACGACGGCGAAGAAAATGATCTGCGGCATGTCAAACTCCTCCCTCGCAAGGCCGGCAAGGCGGCCGGTCGGGTCGGTTGATGATTTATGCTAGACGTTTTCACCGGCTTTTCAAAGCCCGAAGCGCGCCCACAGCGCGCGCTCTTCCGCCGCATCGATGACGCCGCTTGCCGCGGCGGCGGCGATATCGGGCGCCGAAAAGCTCGAGCCGAACAGGCCGAAGCGGCCGAACAGTCCGCGCGGCGCGGTGATCAGCTTGAGCTGGGTCTTCGGCCCGAAGCGGCTCTTCAGCACGCTGCGCATGTCGCCGAGCGCATCGACCAGCCCGAGTTCGAGCCCTTTCTTGGCCGTCCAGAACAGGCCGGTGAACAGGTCGGGATCGTCCTTGAGCTTGCTGCCGCGCCTGTCCTTGACGAGATCGATGAAGGTCTCGTGGACCTCGATCTGCAGCGCCTTCAGGCGCTCGACGTCTTCCTTCTTTTCTGGCTTGAACGGGTCGAGCACCGCCTTGTTCTGGCCGGCGGTGTGGACGCGGCGCTCGACGCCGATCTTCTTCAACAGCTCCGGAAAGCCGAACGAGGCCGACACCACGCCGATCGAGCCGACGATGGAGGACGGGTCGGCAAAGATCTCGTCGCCGGCGACCGCGATCATGTAGCCGCCCGATGCCGCCACGTCCTCGACGAAAACCAGGACTTTCTTGTTCTTCTCGCTCGCCAGGTCGCGGATGCGCCTGAAGATCAGCCGCGACTGCACCGGTGAACCACCTGGCGAATTGATGGAGATGGCGACCGCCGGCGCGTCGAAGGAAAACAGCTTTTCGAGAAGGCCGGCGGTGGAAGCGAGCGACAGGCTGGGCCGGAACTGACCGCCGCCGGGCATGATGGTGCCGTGCAGCCGGATGACCGGAATGGTGACGACGGTGGAGCGCCAGGATTTCGGCAGCAGGCGGTTGAAAAGGCGTTTCACGAGGGGGCGGTCTCCGGTCGATTTGCTTGAGGCATGTAGGAATTCGCCGGCCAACGGCAATGCCGTCACCCCGGCAATCAGAATGGATCAGTCTCCGAACAGCGACGCCAGCCCGTTATTGATCAGCTCTGCCCGCTCCGAAGAGCCATTGCCTGAATAGGCATGCAGCATCAGCGGCGGCTGGATCGACAATTTGCCGCGTGCGCCGAGAATTGCCCTGACGACGATACGGATCGCCGCCGCCTCGGGGCGAGGGTGGACGGCCAGCATCTCGGCGTCGCCGAAGCGGCCGGCGATGGCATCGAGGATGGCGCCGAGCTGTTCCGGCCGGGCGATGACGGCGAGCCCGCCGCCCGGCCTGACCACCGCGGCCGCGCTGCGGATCCAGCTGTCGAAAAGCCCGTCCTCCGAGACATGTGCGGCCTTTCTCAGCGGATCGGGCGTCGCACGATCCTCTGCGGCATTGAACGGCGGGTTCATGATGACGAAATCGAAGCTGTTGTCCTCGAGGCCGGCGGCCGTTCGCGCCCGGCCCGACAGCGCGACATCGGCGACGAGCACCGAAGCGCGATCGCTGAGATGCGCATTACCGGGATGGGCAAGCGTGGTGGTGGCGAAGGCCGCCATTTCCGGAGAACGCTCGACAAGCACGGCCGCGGCACCGGGGCAGCGCGACAGTACCGCCAGGCCGGCGGCACCGGCACCCGCGCCAAAGTCGGCAAGCCGCCCGGCGAACGAGGACGGCACGGCAGCCGCAAGCATCATCGCATCCATGCCGGCGCGGTGGCCCGCCTTTCTCGGCTGCACCAGCCAGAAGCGACCGCGATGGAAGGCGTCGACCGTATGAGCCGGCATGTCCGGGACAAGGGCAGCGGGCGACGCGGACATTATTTTTGGCGGATCTCGTTGGCGATGCCGGCATCCGTCAGGATGCGCCGCGCCGCATCGGCCTTGTCGGCGTCCACCATGACACGACGGGGCAGGATGCCGATCGAGCCGTCGAGCACGCTCATGTTCTGGTCGGCGACGAAACAGCCGATACCGGCATCGCGCATCAGCGATTCGACAAACGAAATGATGACGGCGTCGTTGGTGCGGATGAGCTCTATCATCGGATGAAACTCGCAGTTTGCGGCGTTGATGTAAACGTAGGCGTGATCATGTACCAGAGCCGCCGCGCCAATTCGCCTCTTGCCGCACCGGTGGCTGCCGCCCTAGAGTCTGTCCAGGGACCATGTTGCCGTCGTGCATATCGAGGTTGGGAGTTTTGCCGTGGGTGTCGTTCTCAACATTGAAAACGGGAAGCGCGAAGCCGCCTCGATAAAGGACCTCATGGACCTGACCGCGGCCGACATGGGGCGCGTTAACAAATTGATCCTGTCGAAGGCCGGCTCCGATGTCGAGATGATCCCGGAGATAGCCAACCATTTGATCTCATCCGGCGGCAAACGGCTGCGGCCGATGCTGACGCTCGCCGCCGCCCAGATGTTCGGCTATTCCGGTGACGGCCATGTCAAGCTCGCCACATCGGTCGAATTCATGCATACCGCGACACTTCTCCACGACGACGTTGTCGATGAAAGCGGCATGCGGCGCGGCAAGAAAACGGCGCGCATGATCTGGGGCAACCAGGCCAGTGTTTTGGTCGGCGATTTCCTGCTCGGCCAGGCCTTTCGCATGATGGTCGATGTCGGCTCGCTGGAAGCGCTCGACATCCTGTCGAGTGCGGCCTCGGTGATCGCCGAAGGCGAGGTGATGCAGCTTGCCGCCGCCAAAAACCTTGAGACGACCGAAGACGAGCATTTCGCGGTGATCAAGGCCAAGACCGCGGCGCTGTTCTCAGCCGCCGCCGAAGTCGGCCCGGTCATCGCCCAGGCGACGCGCAACGATCGCGCAGCACTCCGCTCCTACGGCATGAATCTCGGCCTTGCTTTCCAGCTGATCGATGACGCGCTGGATTACGGCGGCACCAGCAAGGACCTCGGCAAGAATGTCGGCGACGATTTTCGCGAGGGCAAGGTGACGCTGCCGGTGATCCTCGCCTATCGGCGCGGCACCAAGGCCGAGCGCAGCTTCTGGAAACGTGCCATCGAGGACAATGCTGCCGACGATGCCGGGCTGGAGAAGGCCATCGGCCTGATGCTCCGCCACGGCGCGATTGCCGACACCATCGGGCGCGCCCGCCATTTCGGCGAGATCGCCCGTGACGCGCTGGCACCGCTCGAGGCGACGCCGCAGAAATCGGCGCTGATCGACGTCATCGATTTCTGCATCAGCCGGGTGAACTGAGAGGCGTCGCGGCGCGAGGCCGGGACGCCGCCTGTTCTCATCGCGCCTTTGCCGGAAGCACCATTGCTGCCAGCAGGCTGACGACGATGCCCGCCGCCGCGAGCCAGAAGGCGACCCGGATGCCGTCGGCGACGGCGATCTTCAAGGCGTCGCCTGACAATTCGCCGATCTGGCTGTTCGCAATCGCAATCAGCACGGCCATGCCGATGGCGTTGCCGACATTGAGCGTCGTCGAAGCCATCCCCGAGGCGACGCCTTGCTGGTCGTGGGCAACGCCGGAAGCGGCGGCAATCCACATTGCGGTCCAGACGATGCCTTGTCCGACGCCGGAGACGATCAGGCCGGGTACGAGGGACAGATAGCTGCTGTCGGCAGTTGCGCCTGATACCATCAATGCTGTGCCGACCGCGCCGACGATCATGCCGCCGACCAGCGTGCTGCGTGTCGAAAAGCGCGTCGCCAGACGCTCGCCGGCTTGCGTGCCGGTGGCGATGGCGACCGACGGCACGAGAAAGGCGAGGCCCGTCTGCAAGGCGGTGAAGCCGTGCACGTTCTGCAGCAGCACGGTGAGGAAGTAGGGCAGCGCTCCGAAAGTGGCCATGTAGAGGAAGGTTATCGTCATGCCGGCGATGAGGCTGCGGTTGTGGAACAGGCGCAGCGGCATGAGCGGATCGGCGCTCTTCGCCTCGATCACGGTGAAGGCAATCAGAAACAATGCGGCCAGTGCAGCGCTGGCGATGATCGCGCCAGATCCCCAGCCATATTCAGGCCCCTGAACCAGGGTGAAGACAAGCAAGGTCGCGCCGGCGGTGACGGTCAGCGCGCCCGGCAGATCGAAGCTGCGCTGCTCGTGCGGCTTGCGATCGCGCGGGATGATGGCGAAAGCCGCGATGATGGCGATCCCGGCCAACAGCACGTTGACGTAGAAGACCGACGGCCAGCCGAAGGCGCTGGTCAGAAACCCGCCGGCAAGCGAACCGAGCGTCAGGCCGCTGGCGCCTGCGCCGCCCCAGACGGCGAGCGCCCGGTTGCGTTCCGGTCCTTCGGCGAACAGGCGGTTGATCAGCGACAGCGTCGCCGGAAACAGGAACGCGGCGCCGATGCCTTGCACGGCGCGGGCCGCAATGATGATTTCCGGCGACCAGGCGAGGCCGCCGACCAGAGATGAGAGCGCGTAGAGCCAGAGCGCGAAGATGAAGACGCGGCGCTGGCCGATCAGGTCGGCGGCCCGGCCGCCGAACAGCAGGAAGCCACCGGTGAACACGGTGTAGGCGCTGACCACCCACTGCAGGGTCTGGCCTGAAAATCCGAGGCCGGCGCCGATCTCCGGCAACGCCACGAAGACGATGTTGAGGTCGAGCGAGATGATGAGCTGCGCAAAGGCGAGGAGCGCCAGCGTTGCGCCGCGCTTCGCGCTGGTTGTTCCTTGCGCTGCCATTGCCCCGAGCGGCGCGCCTTGATCGAGTGAACTCATGTCGGCTCCTTGTCGATAATTATTTATCGATCGACAAAGAATTGAGATTTGCAATCCGAAGTCAAGCGGATTATTTGTTGATCGACAAAAATTGGAGACCGCCATGGCAGGCAGGCCAAGGGAATTCGACCGCGACCAGGCGCTGGAGAAAGCCCGCGACGCTTTCTGGAGACGTGGCTACGAGGGCACCTCGATGGCCGATCTCGTATCGGCGCTTGGTCTCGCATCGGCGCGCATCTATGCCGCTTTCGGCTCAAAGGAGGACCTGTTTCGCGAAGCGGTTGCGCTTTACGAAGCCAATGAGGGCGGCTTTGCCACGCGCGCGCTGGAGGAAGAACCAAACGTCCGGCGCGTCATCGAGCGCATGCTTCGCGACGCCGTCGAAATCTATACCAGGCCGGGGCGGCCGCAGGGCTGCATGGTGGTAACGGCCGCCACCAATTGCGCCGTCGAAAATGACGCCGTGCTGCAATGGCTGGCGGAGCATCGACTGGCGCGTACCGCATCGATCGTCGAGCGATTGAAAAAGGCCGTGCGCGATGGCGAATTGAAGCCGGATACCGATGCCGAGACGTTGGGTGATTATTACGCCGCGCTGATGCACGGCCTTTCGGTCCAGGCACGCGACGGCGTGCCGAAGAAGCGGCTGCACGATCTTGTCACCGTCGCCATGCAGGCGCTGGACGCAAGCCTTTCGCAAACGTCCTGAGTTTCAGGGCCGTGACGCCGGTTTCTCATTGCCGGATTGTCGCAATGCGGTCGTGCGACCTCTTTCGGCATGGTTTATTTATCGCTTGACCCGATTGTGAATTCGGGCCGGGTTGAAGCACGACCCCAAAAAGGCCATGCTTTACCTGTAAAGATCGAGTCTACGGCGATCCCGCTGACGCGGAGATGGCGTTTGGCTGAAAGGGATATGATGCGGCAAGGATATGCGCGCTGGCTGACGGGGCTGGCAATCGCGACGGGCATGGCGATCTCGGCTTTGCCGGCGCATGCCAAACAGACCGCCGAGCCGGTCAGGATCACATCCTTCTCGGGAGCCTATCTCGCCGCGCGGATTGCCGAAGGCGACAACGACCTCGACAGCGCCATTTCCTATTACAAGCAGGCGCTTGCGTTCGATCCGAACGATACGGGACTGCAGCAGAGCCTGATGCTGTCGCTGATCGCGCAGGGGCGCTTCGACGAGTCCCTGGTCTATGCCGACAAGCTCAAGGCGGTTCCCGACGTCGAGCGCTTCTCGCGCCTGGCGCTGGCCATCGATTCCTTCCACAAGAAGGATTTCTCCAAGGCCGAATACTGGCTCAAGCTGTCGCTGGAATCCGATCTCGACCGGCTGATCTCCGGCGTCATGACCGGCTGGGCCAAGCAGGGTGCGGGTGACGCCGGCGAGGCCATGGCTTCCATCGACAAGCTGCAAGGCCCCGACTGGTTCAGCCTGTTCAAATCCTTCCACCGGGCCTTGATTGCCGACGCCTCCGGCCTGCCCGACAGGGCGGATGCGCTCTACACCGCCACCCTGCAGGACACGGCCGCAGGCGGTGCGGCCCCCGAAACATGGATGCGCAACGCGCAGGCCTACGCCTCTTTCCTCGCCCGCAAAGGCGACAAGGCCAAGGCGCTGTCGGTGCTCGACAAGGCCGAGGCGTTTGCGCCCGGCAAGGTCGAGATTGCAGCCCTTCGCGACAAGATCAACAAGGGCGAAAAGATCGAACCCTTCGTTGCCGGTCCGTCGGACGGCGCCTCGGAAATACTGCTTGATCTCGCCACCGCGCTCAACCGCGGCGGCGGCGAGCCGTTCGTGCGGCTCTATCTGCAATATGCGCTGGCGCTGAGGCCCGACAACGACGCGGCGCTCGTTCAGCTTGCCGCCGTTGCCGAGCAGTTGAAGGATGGCGAAGGGGCCATCGCGCTCTATAGCCGCATTCCGGCCGGTTCGCCGCTGAAGGAGCTTTCGGACCTGCAGCTTGGCCTCAATCTTGCCGATCTCGACCGCAACGACGAGGCGATCGCTCACCTCAAGGCCATCGTCGATGCGCATCCCGACGACATGCGCGCCTATCTGGCGCTCGGCGGCGTCTATTCCTCGAAGGAGGATTTCCGCTCCGCCGCCACTCTTTACGACAAGGCGGTCGAGGTGCTGAAGACGCCGACCGCCGCCAACTGGAACATTTTCTACCAGCGCGGCATCGCCTATGAGCGGCTGAAGGAATGGCCGAAGGCCGAGCCGAATTTCCGCAAGGCGCTGGAGCTTTATCCCGACCAGCCGCAGGTCCTGAACTATCTCGGCTATTCCTGGGTCGACAAGAACATGAACCTCAAGGAAGGCCTCGCGATGATCCAGAAGGCCGTCGACCTGAGGCCGAGCGACGGCTACATCGTCGACTCGCTGGGCTGGGCCTATTACCGCCTTGGCCAATTCGACGACGCGGTGCGCGAAATGGAACGCGCCGTTTCGTTGAAGCCGGAGGATCCGGTACTCAACGATCACCTCGGCGATGCCTACTGGCGCGTTGGCCGTAAGCTGGAAGCCACCTTCCAGTGGAACCAGGCCCGCGACCTGAAGCCGGACCCGGATGTGCTTGCCACCTTGCAGCAGAAATTGATGAAGGGCCTGCCGCCGATCGAATCCAACACGGCGCAGGAAACCCCGAACGTAAAGCCCGTGCCGGCGCCTGCGCCGAAGGGGTGACCCCATCGCCTTGACGGTCGCGGAGCGGCACTCTACGAGGTGCCGCATCCCGCCGGAGGCCGCCGTGACCGTTGATATCCCTGCCCACATGCATCCCAGCCGCTCGTTCCAGGGGCTGATCCTGACCTTGCATAATTACTGGGCGGACTATGGCTGCGTCGTCCTCCAGCCTTATGACATGGAAGTCGGCGCCGGCACATTCCATCCGGCAACGACGTTGCGCGCGCTCGGCCCAAAACGCTGGAACGCGGCCTATGTCCAGCCCTCGCGCCGCCCCAAGGACGGCCGCTATGGCGAGAACCCGAACCGGCTGCAGCACTATTACCAATATCAGGTGATCCTGAAGCCCAATCCGCCCAATCTGCAGGAGCTTTACCTCGGCTCGCTGGCCGCGATCGGCATCGATCCGCTGCTGCACGACATCCGCTTCGTCGAGGACGACTGGGAAAGCCCGACGCTGGGCGCCTGGGGGCTGGGCTGGGAGTGCTGGTGCGACGGCATGGAGGTCTCGCAGTTCACCTACTTCCAGCAGGTCTGCGGCATTGAATGCGCACCGGTTGCGGGTGAGCTCACTTACGGGCTGGAACGGCTGGCCATGTATGTGCAGGGCGTCGACAACGTCTACGACCTCAACTTCAACGGCCGCGAAGGCGCCGACAAGGTGACTTATGGCGACGTCTTCCTGCAGGCCGAGCAGGAATATTCGCGCCACAATTTCGAATTTGCCAACACCGCGATGTTGCTGCGCCATTTCGAAGACGCCGAAGCCGAGTGCAAGGCGCTGCTACAAGCCGGCGCGCCCATCTCCCCCCTTGAGGGGGAGACGCCCGCGAAGCGGGCAGAGGGGGTCGCCTCAGAAGGCACCGCAAGTCAGGCGTCGAGCACTGCACGGGCGACCCCTCCCGGCCAGACCTTGTCTGGCCACCTTCCCCTCAAGGGGGAGGGATACCACCGCCTGGTATTCCCTGCCTACGACCAGTGCATCAAGGCCAGCCATGTCTTCAACCTGCTCGACGCCCGCGGCGTGATTTCGGTCACAGAGCGCCAGAGTTACATCTTGCGGGTGCGCAATCTGGCCAAGGCCTGCGGCGAGGCGTTTCTGCTGACGCAGGCGGGCGGAATGGCGGCTTAGCTCCAGGCGGTTTCGGCAGGGACGCTGATTGGCAACGTGCCTTGGCCGCTTGCACCGGCCATTGTCCGCAACGCTTGCCGAACACCAGGCATCGAGAAGGCACCATGCACCTGCGCTGCAAAACAGGCGCTGAGCGCAAGGATTTGCAGGAATGTCGATGCCGTTTTCATGGTCGTCCAGCCAATAGCTCTCTGCCTGAGCGTTGGTCGCTTCAGCGCCGCGTTCGGTTCATGGAAATCTTTGATCCAAGGACGGGCGGACCGGCGCGTGTCCGACAGGCGGCTGAATTTTTTCGGAAATCGCCGTTGGACGCCTTGATCGTGCTGGCCCGATCTTGCCGGGAAGGGTGACAGCAGCCGACCGAGTTGCTATGCCCCGCTTACCTCCGCCTCGATGGGGAGGACGCCGCGAAGCGGCGGCTGTTTTTTGTCGCGTGAGCTCTTTCAATGCCTGACCTGCTTCTAGAACTTCGTTCCGAGGAAATCCCCGCGCGCATGCAGCGCAAGGCGGCCGGCGATCTGAAGAAGCTGTTGACCGACGGTCTGGTCGAAGCCGGGCTGACCTATGAGGCTGCGCGCGAATATTGGACGCCGCGCCGGCTGACGCTCGACATCCGCGGCCTGACCGCGCGCTCGAAGGACATCAGCGAGGAGATTAAGGGCCCCTCGACCAAGGCGCCCGAGCAGGCCGTGCAAGGTTTTCTGCGCAAGGCCGGCCTTGCCTCGATTGCCGAGGCGCATGTTCATTCTGATCCGAAGAAGGGCGACTTCTATGTCGCCCATATTTCCAGGCCGGGCAGGCCGGCGGAGCAGATCATCGCCGAGCTGGTGCCGGGCATCATCCGCAACTTCCCTTGGCCGAAATCCATGCGCTGGGGGCCGGCTTCGGCCAAGCCCGGCTCGCTGCGCTGGGTGCGGCCGCTGCAATCGATCCTGTGCACCTTCGGCCCCGAAACGGAGGAGCCGGTGGTGGTCGATTTCGAGATCGACGGCATCCGCTCCGGCAACGTCACCTACGGTCACCGTTTTCATGCGCCAGGCGCCATCACGGTGCGCCGCTTCGACGATTATGTCGCGAAGCTGGAGGCAGCCAAGGTCGTGCTCGATGCCGACCGGCGCAAGGAGATCATTCTTGCCGATGCCAGGAATCTCGCCTTCGCCAGCGGGCTCGACCTCGTCGAGGACGAGGGGCTGCTGGAGGAAGTGTCGGGCCTGGTCGAATGGCCCGTCGTGCTGATGGGCGAATTCGAGCAGGATTTTCTGGCCAT
This sequence comes from Mesorhizobium sp. M0119, assembly GCF_040322615.1. Classification (NCBI taxonomy): domain Bacteria; kingdom Pseudomonadati; phylum Pseudomonadota; class Alphaproteobacteria; order Hyphomicrobiales; family Phyllobacteriaceae; genus Mesorhizobium; species Mesorhizobium sp. M0119. The sequence continues at coordinate 169 of NZ_JAMYTU010000060.1, read as the reverse complement.
TCCGGCCGAGGTGATCCGGCTCACCATCCGCGCCAACCAGAAGTGTTTTGTGACGACGCGCCAAATCTCCCCCCTTGAGGGGGAGATGTCGCCGCAGGCGACAGAGGGGGTCGCCGCTCCACGCGAGACGACCCCCGCAGGGGCGGGGGCCGCGGCCCGGCCCGCGCGC
>NZ_JAMYTU010000059.1:0-23042 GCF_040322615.1 Mesorhizobium sp. M0119 | reverse complement strand
CGTTCGTGCCGTCTCAACCACACAAATACTATGGGGCGGAGTGTGGGGGGTGTTTAATATCCCCCCGGCCTCTGACGCCCGTGCTGCCGGGGGGGCGGGGGGCGCCCCGCGGCGATCGGCTGGCGCCGTTGCCGGTGCAGTATGCGGAATACGCCCTTTGGCAGCGCCGTTGGCTGGCAGGCGAGGTGCTGAAACGTCGGTCGGAGTACTGGCTCAAGATGCTGGCGGGGTTTGCCCAAACGATGAGTCGAAAGGCGCCGAAGGATGAGATCGAAAGGCGCGCAACGCTTATTGCCGACCCAAAGCGAGTGGAGCACAGCGGCCCCGCCGTTTCCGTGCCGAAGCGCCACGAGACGGTGGCGACGGTTTTCCCGTTCGCCACCGGAGCCGGGCTGGAAATCCTGTGTGTCGGCGGGAATGCTATTGACGCTGGGATGGCCGCGGCCTGGATATTTTGCGTGTCCGAGCCCAGTGCATCGGGGCTGGGCGGGCAGTTCGTATTGCTCGTCCGTTTTGCCGATGGTCGCAATGCCGCGCTGACAGATGGACGTCCCCGTGTGCCTGCGGTCGCTTCGCTCGGCACGATCAAAGCCGGCGAGCAGCGGCGCGGGCATCGCGCCTGCACGATTCCATCGACTCTCGCGACGCTGGACTGCGCGGACAGGAATACGGCGTACTTAGCCGGGAAATGGTGGAATATCGCCCGGCTTCGCCAGATTGCATTCTTTCCGGTCCTTGCCCCGAGTTTGACATGTGAAAGTTTCGCAAACGTGCTCGATCGAGATGAAGGCTTCGCAGCGGTTTGGCGCTTTCACGACGGTGTTGGCGGCTCTGATCATCGTGCGCTGCGTTTCCCGGAACTGGTGCAGGCCGGTTGCATTTCAGAAACATCGCGATTTCCGACTGTTGGAGGGAGCAACCGCTCGCCGCTTGGCGGCCGTACCGGTGGGGCGCGGGGTCTAGACCATCTGATCCCAGATCAGCCAACGAAATCCGGGCCAATGAACTGACAGCGAGCAAAAAAATCTAAGGAGTAGCTCATGCGGGTAGCCATCGTTTGGAACTGTGATCATACGGGCGTGATCAATCAGTTCGGTCAGCCTTGTCCCGAGGAATACCGCCCCGGCGGGGCATTTGAAAGGGAGGTGGCCGAGACATCTGAAAGGGTAGTGGCGGCACTGCAAGAGGGCGGTCACGAGACGCTGCTGTGTGAAGGCGATAAAGGATTGCTCACTAAGCTCGAGCAGTTCATGCCACCCGATCCGCAAGCCCGCCCTTCGGGACTCGTATTCAACGGAGCGGAGGGAATTCAGGGCGAGTACCGCTACACCCACGTTCCCGCCATGCTTGAGATGGCCGGTGTTCCATACACTGGATCAAGCCCGCTCGGGCATGGGCTGATGCACGACAAGGTCATCACCAAGAGGCTCATCCGCGATTGCGGCGTGCCGACGCCGAACTTTCGCGTGATGCGTCGCGGCACCGAGAATTCCGGCGACTTGCGATTCCCAGTGGTAGTGAAACCGCGACGCGAAGACAGCAGCCTCGGATTGCAGCTTGTACATGAACCTGCTCAGTTGAGGCAGGCGGTGGAAGTGATCGTAACGCGGTATGCGCAGGAGGCGCTCGTGGAAGAGTACATCGAGGGGCGGGAAATCAGCCTTGCGCTGCTTGGAAACGGAGAGCTTGAGGTGTTTCCTCTGGTGGAGCACGACTTCGGCGATCGCGAAACGCGTCTTATGACTTGGGAGGCGAAGTACACGGCGATGGCGACGCCGCCGAAGATTTGCCCAGCGCAAATCGGGAGCAGCCTTGCGACTGTGTTGAGGGATATTTCTGTTGCGACCTTCCGTGCCTGCCAATGTCGGGACTATGCCCGCGTCGACATCAGGATCGACAACCGCGGCCAGCCGTTTGTCCTGGAGATCAACTCCATGCCGGCGCTCAGTATGAGCTCCTCTTATGTCCGAGCCGCGATGACTGCCGGACATAGCTTCTCGAGCTTGGTCAATCGCATCGTCGATGTCGCCCACTCGCGGTACTCCGGAATCGGGGAGGTACCGGATCTGTGAGCGAGTACTCATCCGCGGGCTCTTCGACCACGTCGAGCGCTACTTTGTTGCCGATTCGTCACCTTCGAAGACTACTGGGTCCCCCGCCAAGCGCCGCCAGCTTACAGACGCTGATCTTTTGTCTCGTTCGCCACTAGCCACGCAAACACGTGGGGCATGAGTTGGCTGAAGGTATGCCCGACGTTGGGAAATAGCTCCAAGCTCGCATTCGGGATCTGGCTCTGTAACCACTCGGAGTGACGCGGCGGCACCATGAGATCAGCAAGGCCATGAAAGAACCGTACGGGTACCTGTATCGAACCGAGCTCGAAGCCCCACGGGGAAACAAATGATTGGTAGTCGTCGACGTAAGCATCTTCTTCTAAATAGGGAGAGTCAGGCAAGGCGAGCTGTTGTGCGAGATTTTCACTCAACGGAGCCAGCAAGCGCCGGATGCGGCGGTCATTCAATGAATACAACTCTTTCTCAATTTCAGGGTCGTGCCGTGAGGCGGCGACACGCCTGTAGAATTGACGAGAGGCGTCCGGACCTTTGCGTGCCTCGACGATCTCCTCACGCATGAGAGGGACTTGCCCGTCTGCGCAGTCGAACCCTGGACCGAAGTTCGGGCCGCCCCCGGCGAGCGATGCCACCCGCGAAATCCGGTTGGGCAGCAGTGCTGCCGCGGCAAGCGCGTGCGGCCCACCACCAGAACTGCCGAATACCGCTGCGATGTCGACTGAGAGGTGAGTGAGGATGGCCTCAACTACCGGGGCAATATCGCTAACCTTACGCCCAGGCTGTGGCGTCGACCCCCCATAGCCTTGCCGATCGAAGGTGACCAGGCGACAGAAGATTGCGCCACTGGCTACATAATTCACGATATGGCCGAGCCCGGTGTTGGGCGTCCCATGGATCCCAACGACGAGCGGAACATCGGGCGGACCCACCTCATAGGCGCGGATCGTCCTGCCTCCCGAGATTTCGACCTCGAAGACACGTGGTGTTAGGTATGCGTCACCGGCAGATGCTTTCTCCGTCGCTGCTCCAGAGAGTGACCCCGCGGATGCGGTATGATGATGTTGTTTCATGATCGTTTCCGTTCGTAGTGAAGAGAACATTCAAAGGACCTCGAGACAGCCCTTCCTAAATGGTCAAGCAATCTGAACATTCCGCGTTTGCCAACGCTGGCTTCAGATAATCCTGCTGCCCAAAGTATTCCTTATTAGCACCCGCTCTGCCCTCTTCACTTCGCCAGCCAGCACGCAGCCAAGTGCTGCGGCTCCACTTCGATAGCCGGCGGCTCCTCTGCTTTGCAACGCTCGAAGGCCAGCGGACAACGCGGATGGAAACGACAGCCCTTCGGCACGCGCGCGGCGCTTGGAACCTCGCCCTGCAGGGCTGGCAGCTCGGCGCGACCTGCGTTGGCGCCAATCTGCGGGGTCGCGTTACGCAAGGCGACGGTATAGGGATGGCGAGGGCTGAATGTGATCTCGTCGGCGCTACCGATCTCGACCAATTTTCCAAGATACAACACGGCAATTCTATCGGCGATCAACCAGGCAAGCGGCAAGTCGTGGGTGATGAACAGCAGCGCCATGTCGTGCTTGTCGCGCAGCTCAACCAGAACCTGCAGAATTTGTGCGCGTATCGAGACATCGAGCATCGAGACAGGTTCATCAGCAACGATGAGCTCCGGCCTAACGGCAAGCGCTCCGGCAATCACCACACGCTGGCGCTGCCCGCCAGACAGCTCGTGCGGGAAACGGGCGAAGAAATCACTGGGAGGATTGAGTCCGGCCGCCGCGAGCGCTTCGCTCACCCGCTCGGCGAGTTGAGTGCCATTCTTGACCAGCCGCAGCGACCGTAACGGCTCCGCCACAATATCGAACACGGTGTGTCGTGGATTGAGCGCCTGATAGGCGTCCTGGAAGATCATTTGCACGCGATGCCTGTAGGGGCGTAAAGCCGACAAGCCTTGAACGGACGTCATGTCGCGGCTTTCGAATAGTATTCTGCCGGCTGTCGGCTGGGCGAGCTTGGTGATGACACGGCCCACAGTGGTTTTGCCACTTCCCGATTCCCCGACCAGGGCGACGATCTCACCCCGTCGGACGTTGAGGTCAATCCCGTCCACCGCGCGCACGGCGCCGGCAGGTCGGCCCAGTACACGGTCGAACAGTCCGCCCTGGATAGGAAAATGGACCTGGAGGCTCTCCAGACGCAGGATATCGGCGGTGTCAGGCATGAGCTGCGACCTTGTCTTCTTGCGAGGACTGGTGAAGGTGACAGGCGACGCGTCCCCGCCCGAACTTATCGAGGCTGGGGACTTCGGTCGCGCAAACCGCCATAGCCGACGGGCAACGCGGATGGAAGGCGCATCCCGAGGGTCGATTCAGCAAATTGGGGGGATCACCGGGGATGGGCCGAATTATCCGTTTGCCGCTCGCTGGGTTCGGGATCGATTCGACCAGCAGGCGGGTGTAGGGATGTTTGGGCCTGGCGAAGATCTCAGCGACAGTGCCATCCTCGACGATTCGGCCCGCGTACATGATCATCACGCGATCACAACACTCAGCCACCACAGAAAGGTCGTGGGTGATCAAAATGAGGGCCAGGTTAAGCTGCGATCGCAACTCCCCCAGCAGCTTCAGGATCTGAGCCTGGGTAATCACGTCGAGCGCCGTTGTGGGCTCATCGCCGATGACAATCGAGGGGCGACACGCGAGCGCCATGGCGATCATCACTCTTTGACGCATGCCACCGGATAATTCATGGGGATAGCCGGCACCCCGATCGGCCGGAATGCCGACGAGCTCGAGCAGTTCTCTTGCCCGCGCGGTCGCTTCGCCACGCGACATGCCGAGCTTCAGCATGCATGGCTCGGCAATCTGCTTGATGATGCGGTGAACGGGATTGAGCGCATTCATCGCGCCCTGAAAGACGACGGACGTCTCGCTCCAGCGGTGTGGCCGCATCGCCGCATCATCGTCGATCGGGAGCCGATTCCCGCGATAGCGCACTTGGCCGCCGCTGACCCGCGCGTTGGGCGATAGTAACCCCGCGATCGCCATCGCGGTCGTGGTCTTGCCACTACCCGATTCTCCGACGAGGCCAACGGCCTCTCCGGCCCGGAGTGCGAAGCTAACGCTGTCGATCGCACGCGACGAAACGCCCTTGAGTCCATAGTCGACAGAGAGCCCGTCGACTTCCAGAAGCGGAGCCTTCTCCCGGGAGGAGTTTGTCATGGAATAACCCTCCGCCGTGGATTGAACGTGTCGTCGAGGGCATTGCCAATCAGGACGAAGCTAAGCGAAACCGTGAGCACGCAAACCCCGGGGGCGCCGAGGTACCACCAAGCTCCAGCACTGGCCGCACCGGACCGCTGCGCGAGCGAAAGCAAAGTGCCCCATGACGGCTGCAACGGATCCCCAAGCCCGAGGAACGAGAGCGATGTCTCAATATAAATTGCGCCGGCGACGACCAGAGCGCCATTGGCCGCGATTTGCGGGACGAGATTGGGGAGGATGTGCCGCACCATGATGCTGAGATTGCTGCTGCCCGCAACGCGCGCGCGGTCAACGAATGTTCGCTCCTTAAGCGACAGTGTCTGGCTGCGAACGATACGTGCGACGAACGCCCAGCTTGTCATGCCGATAATGACAAGGATCACGAAAAGAGAAGGACGGAAGCCGAGGATTTCTCTGCCCCGACCTATCACCTCGAGAACTACGGGTGTGATGACCAGCGCCAAAACGAATGACGGCATAACAAAAAAGAAATCTGTGATGCGCATCAACCAGACTTCAACCCAGCCACCAAAGTAGCCCGCGGTCATGCCGACCGTGGTGCCGACGATGAGGCTGATTACAGTCGCCAGCAGCGCGATCGTGAGCGATATCCGGGCACCATGGACGACCAGATTGAGCACGTCCCGCCCCACGTCGTCCGTCCCCAGCAGATGCGAGCTTGACGGTGGTACGAGGAAGTCGCCCGTTGCAGTAATCGCAGTCTGGAGCGGTCCCACCAGAATATTGGGCATCGTTGCCAGCACAAGAAAGAACACCAGACATACGAGGCCCAGCTGAGCCCCGCCATGGCCAAGAAATTGGCGCAGAAAACCTCTGATCGCTCGCGCTCGGCTGCGCGTGGAATATTGAACAGTACTTTCACTCATTACCGCACTCTTGGATCAAGAAGGCTGTAGGCAAGATCGGCTGCGAGGTTCGCGACGACGATCGACGCACCAAGCAACAGGAATATGCCTTGAAGGACAGGGTAGTCCCGCGCGTTGAGCGCTTCCACCGTCAGGCCACCAATCCCTGGCCAGGCGAAGACAGCTTCAACGGTGATGGCGCCCGCTACCACGTAGCCGAGATTAAGGGCAATTAGAGTTACGACCGGCAGCATTGCATTACGGAATGCATGACGCATCAGCATCTGACCATTGGTGAGTCCCTTGGCCCGAGCGGTCACCATGTAATCCTCCGTGACTACGTCGCTCATTGCCGCACGTGCGACAACAACGTATTGGCCGATTAGCCCAAGAGCCACCGCGGTGACCGGGAGCGCGAGATGCCGCAAGTAGTCCAGCAACGAGTCAAGGGAGCCGGTGATCATGCCGGGAGAATATGCACCGTAGCCCGGAAGCCAGCCCAATGATGTACTGAAGATGACGACCAAGAGCATCCCAAGCCAGAAAGATGGCGTAGAATAGAGCGCCAGAGAGACTCCAATGGCGATATGGTCGACGGCTCCTCCCCTGCGCCAACCCGAATATAGCCCAAGCATAACCCCGGATAGGATAGCGATGAATTGGGCTAGGCCGACCAGGGCGATGGTGGCCGCCAGTCGCTCCAGGATCAGATCAGCGACGCGCTGGCCCCTAAACTTGAAGCTATAGCCCAAGTCACCTTGGAGGGTTGCCGACAAGTAGTCGACCACCTGGTCTGGAAATAACGGCCGGTCGAGGCCCCAGTTGAGGCGCTGTGTCTCGATCTGCTCAGGGGTCACGCTGATGCGTGCCCCGCTAAGCAGAAGCGCAGAGGGATCGCCCGGAATGACCCTGAACAGAATGAAATTCAAAGTCGCCACCATCAAGAGTGTGACGACCGCCCTGGAAAGGATGCGTCCGATGTGTCGGCTAGTCCGACCTCCCTGTCCACTGGAGGCCATGTCAGACCGGCTTCAGGCGATCAAATGGAAAAAAGCCCCACATCGACATGATGTCCTGCGTTCCCCAGCCGCTAAAACAATCCTTGCGACGCGCCTCGAGGACGAACGGGTAACACAGCATGATATACGGCGCTTCGATGTAAATGAGGCGCACCGCCTGATCTACTAGTCCCTGGCTCTTCTTGAGGTCGACAGTGACATTCACTTCCGACAGGAGCGCATCAAACTTCTCATTTGTCCAGTACGACGTGTTGCTGGTGCCGACGAGCTTACTGTTGCCCAAGGCGAGCAGGTCGAAAGCCGCCGGCGACCGCCAGCTTGAGTCGACGAGCAGATCCCAACCGCCGCCGCCCTTCGCCGGAGCTGCAGTGCGGGCGTTTAGCGCGCCGGACTCGAGTTGGGTCACCGTGACCGGTATGCCGATTTGTCCCAACCAGCCCGCGATAAACTGTATTGCCGCGAGCGGCATTTCAAGACTACCCGACGAGGTCCCTGTAATGAGTTCCAGTTGGAAACTCTTTCCCTCCTTGTCCTCCCGGACGCCATCGCCGTCTAGGTCCCTATAGCCGGCGGCATCAAGCCGGCGAGCAGCCTCCGCAGGGTCGAAACGGCGCCTGATGTCGCTCAGGTCCGAATAATAATCAGCCGCCACCGGCATGACGAGACCGATGCCAGGGTCAGCGTGCCCGCGGAAAGCCCGATCGACGATCGCCTTTTGATCGATCGCATAGCCAATCGCGTCCCGAAAAGCTGGATCTTGCAGGGCTTTGGTACTGCCTGCCCCGTTCCCCGACGCGGTGTTGAAGGCTAGGTAATTCCGTTGCTCGACGCGCGATTCACCGACTACGATGTCGGGATTCTTTGAGAGGTCGGTCCACTGGGCAGCGGTCAGGCTCATGCCATAATCGAGACTACCACTCTTCAGCCCTTGGGCAATCGGATCGGCGGTATCGAAGAAATGCATGATCATGCCAGCCGTGGCCGGCTGCCCCGTGCGGAAGTACGGGTTAGGATCAAAACGGGCAAACTGTCCTTGCTGGAACTCCGAAACGATCATTGGACCCGTGCCTACCAGCGGCGGTTCATTGCGGAACGCGCCACGCGCATCGGCATAGTTGACGTCCTTCCAGATGTGCTGAGGAACAATCATTGTGTGGTGATCCGCAGGCCAAGGAGTGGGGGCTTTAGTCACGATTTGCAAAGTTTCGTCGTCGAGAGCCGTTATAGACTCGACGTTTTGCAAGCCATCAGTGTTGTTTACGCCGAGGTTCAACTCGTCGGCCTTGCCGATGGAGTCGCGCAGATAGTTGTACGTGAACGCGGCGTCCGAAGCAGTGGCAGGCCTGCCGTCCGACCACTTCATGCCGGGCCATATCTTGAAGGTCCAGGTGAGCTTGTCATCTGCAACAGACCACTCCTTGGCGAAGCCCTTCCGATCATCATGCCGTTGGGCATCCACGCCAACTAAAACGTCATAAGTCATGGATATCGTCCAGATCGAACTCCAGCTGGCAAAGGGGTTCATCGTGTCGGGCGCGAAAATCCCGCCGACGCGCACGATGTGATCGCTGCATGACGAGGCGAACGCCTTTGAGTTCATAATCCACGGCGCTGCTGATCCTAGCAACATTGCTTTTGCAACTGTGCGGCGAGTGAGTAGCCAGTTGTTCATTGTGTCCTCCCTTTGTGCCTACGCTCGACGTTCAGAGACAAGCGTTCACATGAATCATGACGCGGCGGTTACCCCTGGTGATGCGGGCTTCAAATCGCGCCTCGATCCCCTGGAACTTTCCCCATCTTTGGTACCGAACCGCTGAGCGCCCGCTTTATGGAAGGTAGCAGTGCTATGGTGGCGGATTGCGCGATTATCCCCCAACTGCTGCAGGAAGTCGGCGTTTTTTGGGTCTCCGCGCAGATTTTCAACGACTTGGTGGTGGGAAGTGGGGGATACCCCGCTCTACGATGATCAGGGTTTCCGTCGGAGACGCTCCTGAGCCCACCATCTTGAAAACCGGTGACCGCAACTTAACGGTGAGCATCGCAGCGTGAAATTTTCCAGGCGTGACGAGGCCTGCGACGCCCCGCTCGCGGTGCACCATCATCTCGTCATTCGGCGGATTGCAGGTGACGCTATCGGCATTCACCTATCGCGCCTCTTCCGCATCGCATTCGACGATGGAAGCGGCATTACATGTCGCGGCGCGCCTCGGCGACCGGCTTGCCCCTCTAGGTCATCAGCAGACGACATGCTCGGCGGCGGCAACGATCAGCTCGAGCAGGCCGTAGTGTCGCTTGTGTGGCATCCGCGCCTTCCAGCGCAGAAGCGCGCACCCGAGCGCACGGGCGATGGCCGCGCGCTGCTTCCGCCCGCCGGAGAGCTGGATCGGGGAATGGTTCTTCTTGTCGCCGAGGCCCACGATATCGAGCAGCTCCGCCGCTCGGGCCTCAGCCTCCTGTCTGGAGAGCCCAAACACCGAAACTGGCGCCTCCATGCGGTTCTGCAGCGCTGTCATATGCGGGAAGAGGTTGAAGTGCTGGAAGACCATGCCGATCTTGCCGCGCACGCGCCGCAGGTGCTGGTCGCTCACCGGCACCATCTGGCCGTTCTTCTGCATGTGCGTGAGCGGCTCCCCGACAACCGAGATCACCCCCCCGTTGATGCGTTCCAGCGTCATCAACATACGCAACACGGTGGTCTTGCCCGACCCCGAAGCGCCTATTATCGACACTTTCTCGTTGCGAGCGATATCGAGATTGAGCTGGTCAAGCACCGTCAGCGCGCCTGAGCGATTGGCGTGCGGCGGTTGAGCCAGAAGCTCACCAACTGCACGATCGCGGAGGCGACCAGGCTGAACACGAGGTAGAAAAAGCCGGCCATGGTTATCGACTCGATATAGCGGTAGTTCTCGGCCTCGAAATTCTTGGCTTGCTGCAGCATCTCAAGGATCGCAATCACCGCGAGAATCGGCGTGTCTTTGAACATGTCGATGAAGTAGTTGCCGAGCGCGGGCACGATGGGCGGAATCGCCTGCGGCAGGATGATCGCGCGCCAGGTGCGCCGCCGCGACAGGTCGAGCGCTGTGCACGCCTCCCACTGGCCGCCATCCACATTCTCGATCCCTGCGCGGTAGCACTCTTGAGCAATAAGCAGCGAAGTGGATGCCGAGCACGCCGATGCCAGCGGTCCAGGCGGGGATGACGATGCCGAATTGCGGGCCGACGAAATAGACGAAGAAGGCCTGCAGCAGCGGCGGCGTCGAACGGATGAAATTCCGCCATGACTGTGGACACGTAGCGGTTGTTAGACTGGCGGATCAGCACGAATACCACACCCAGCACCAGCGCGATCGCGAAGCCCAGCATCGTAGCTTGAACCGTGACGATCGCGCCGCGATAAAGATACGGGAATGTCTCCCAGACGTAAGGACCAGTCCCAGATCTTCATGCCAGCGCCTCCCGCACGAAGCCACCGAAACGCGGCGCTCCAGCCCGCGCACGAAGGACGCTGATGATGGCGCGCGCGACGACGTAATAGCCAAACAGTGCCACCGCGAAGAACAGAAGGTAGTTGCCGGTGGCGTCAGCGGCCAGCTTGGAGGCGGTGGTGAACTCGGTGATGGTGATAAAGAAGATGAGCGACGTAGAGCAAATCGATCAGCAGGTTGCCCCAGGACGGCAGCATGGCGCGAATCGCGTGCGGCAGCATGATGCGGCGCATCATGGAAGTTGAGCGCGATGCTCGCTTCATACTGGCCGCGGTCGACGCCCTGGATGGCGGCGCGCACCAACTCGGCACTGTAGCCGGAGGCATTCGTGCCGATGCCGAAGGTGGCGACGGCCCACGGCGAAAGGACGCTGAAGATCGGCAGCATGAAGAACCACCAGTAGACCTGCACCAGCATCGACGTTCCGCGAAAGAATTCGATGTAGGCGACACCGAACCATCGCAGCGGCCTGCGGGCGAGACCCGGCTCAGGCCGACGATCAGCCCGAGGGCGATCGCCACCAGAGATGCCCCGAGGGCTACGACAGAGTAATCACGACGCCCTTGGCCAGCGCCGTCACGCTGAAGCCGAGCGCGAATTCGTTCATGTCCTTCTGCCCGCTCGGCGCTCCCCGGCCACTCCGACCGGGAAGACGCATCAGTTCGTAAACGACCGGCTGACGCCGTGCCTTACCCCTTGCACAGATCGGCGGCCTTTGTGCCGTCTGGCAGGTTGGCTTTGGTGTAGCTGTATTTGCCGACCGACTGCATCATCTCCTCGGAGCCGATACAGTCCTTCAGCACGGCATTGAAGGCATCGGGCGCGGCCTGCTGGTTGGACGGTAAGGCAAGGGCGGGATAGCCGGGGATGGCGGGCGGGGTAAGCCGATCGGCCAGCTCAATGCTGTCATCCTTGTCGGCAAATTTCTTCAAGGTGAAGTAGTCGCCGCCGCCGCTGGCGGCTCGGCCGGCCTTCATCGCTTGGACGATCTCTGCCGGTCCGGCGACCTGCATGATCTTATCGTCAGCGACGCCGATCTTTTTCGCGATCTTCACCTCATCGTAGCCGGCTCGGTGACAAAGATGAGGCCTTCGTCGCGTATGCCTTGGTAGGAGTGCACTCCCTCTGCGTTGCCCTTCGGCACGATCACGACGTAGTGGGTCTTGGCGATCGGCTCGGTGAACAGCACGTTGGGGCAGCGCTCCGGCAGGATGAACATGCCACCGGTAATGACATCGAAGCACCGGTTTACAGGCCGGGAATCAGCGCGCCCTATTCAGTGACGATCGGCTCGACCTTGGTCGTGCCGAGCTTCTTCAGAATGTCGAGCGTCATGGCATTGAATAAGCCCGGATAGGTCTAGGGAACTTCGCTGGAGAAGCCAATCCGGATGGACTCTCCGTTCTTGATCTTGTCGAGCAGCGACTCCGCCGAAGCCGAACCGGCAACACGCCGATTGCCATCGCCACGATTGCGAGCGCGGCCATTCCCCTGAGGACGGCACGTCCCGCAAGATCACTTCCGTTTTGCATGCTCCCTTTTCTGCCGCTGGTCCCACCAAAAACACACCGGGAGACGATGTTCATTTCAGGTGTTGCATGAATTCCAATGTGTCTAGTTGATAGATGGGTAACATTTTGAACCGGATTCATGGCACTGCACCCCTTCGGTGAGACAGTAATCAGTAACAGTTCTCCTTGTTGTGGATTTGCGTTGGTGTCTTTTGCCGTAGTTGCATGAGACTGGTCTCGTATGCGTCCGGCGAGAGATAGTCGAGGGCAGAGTGCAGGCGCTGCCTGTTGTAGACTACCTCGATTAACTCGCCGATCCTTGTCGTTGCATCGTCTATGTCGCGATAGGCTTGGCCATCCACCTCCTCTTCCTTCAGGGTCCTCATGAATCTTTCGGCCTTGGCATTGTCATACGGATTGCCGATGCGGCTCATGCTCAGCTGGATGTCGTGGCTTGCAAGTCGTGCCGCGAGTCAGCGCAGGCGTATTGGACGCCGCGATCGCTATGGTGAATGACACTTCCCGGTGCCGGCCGACGTGCCGCAATCGCATTTGTCGAGCGCCTCAATGGCAAGTTCCGCTTTCAGGTGGGTCGCAATCGCCCAGCCGATGACCTTGCGGCTGAAGGCGTCCAGGACGATCGCCAGGAATGCGAACTCCTCGGCGAGATGGAGTGGAGTAAGAAGCGCTGCTGCGCTTCTCCTCCCCGAACCGTACGTGCACCTTTCAGCGCATGCGGCTCTCTATTCAATCTTGGCCCATGGCCATAGCAACATCATGATAGTTTGAGGTGACGGTGCTGCGAGATTCGCTCCGGAAGATGTATGGATTGATCTCCGGTTCCGCCATCGGAACTGCGCCTTGGGACTGGATACCATTCGGCGCAGCGCTTTGCCAACACGGTTTCCGCGTTCACTTCGTCCGTAGACGAGCCAGGTCTTTGCCTTGCCCGCATCCGGCGCTCGATACCAGCTCCGCATCAAGGGCTTGATGCGTGACCGATATTTTCGCGCAGCCAGTGCGCCAGTTTCCAGAACACGACATGGTCGATGTGCCGAGTGCGTGCTGTGAAGTCGGTGAACTTGTAGAAGGCCGCCCATCCCGCCACTTGGCGGTTCAAGCGGTCCACCATGTCGACCTTGCCAACATCATGATTGCCGGAAAGGGTCTCGGTCAGTTTGCGAACAAACGCCTTGGCCTTTTCGTTGGGTATCGTCGTGGCGACGGACATGCGCCCGTTCGACCCTCGCTTGCGAATGATCGATGCCCCAGAAAGACGAACCCGTCATCGACGTGGGTGATATGGGTCTTTTCCATATTCAACGTCAACTTCAGGCGGTCTTCCAGAAAGGCCCGGCATTCCTCGCGGATTTCCTCGGCATGGACCTTCGTCCCCTTGACGATGACGACGAAGTCATCGGCATAGCGACAATAGAAAATCGCAGGTTTCCATTGCCGGTTCTCTCGAACCGTTATGGGGGCGTCCCTGCTGAATGCCGAAGTTCCATGCCGAGCGATCCTTGCGGGCTTTCCGGTTCAGGTATTTCGCCTCCAGCCAGCATCAAACTCGTGGAGCATGATGTTGGACAGGAGCGGCGACAGCACGCCGCCTTACGGAACGCCCTCGCTGGACGCCGTAAACAGACCACGATCGATGTGGCCCCCCTTCAGGATTCGCCAGAGCAGATCGACAAACCGTCCGTCTGCACCCGTCGTCGCACGCATCGCAGAAGCAACCGGTGGTGAACGGTGTCGAAGTAGCTTGCCAGATCACCTTCGATGATCCAGCGGCGCCTCGTCGTATCCGTGCCATCCTGAAGCTGCAACTTCACGGTACGAACGGCATGGTGCACGCCGCGTTCCGGCCGGAAGCCATAGGACAGGCGATGGAAGTCGCTTTCCCAGATCGGCTCCATGGCCATCAGCATGGCGCGCTGCACAATGCGGTCTGCCAGGGTCGGTATACCCAGCGGTCGTAGCTTGCCATTGGCTTTCGGGATATAGATCCGCTTGACCGGCTTCGGGCGATAAGTACCCTTCAGCAGGTTCGTCCGCAGGTCGGCCAGATGGCGATCCAGCCCGGCCTGCATCCGTCGCTTATCCATTCCGTCGATGCCCGGTGTCCGGGCGCCACTCGACGCCAGAACGATCCGGGCGGCCTCGGCAAGCCATTCCCGGTCGGCAATGAGCCGAAGACGATCGAACCGCCGGTTCGGATCGCGTTCAGCCCATGTTGCGAGCTTGTGCTGCATTTCGCTGATTATCAAAGGTCTTCACCTCGTTTGGTCAGGTAATTCGCACTCCAAGCAGAGCGAACTGTTCCCCTTCGCCATGTGACAGGCTTTCCCTGCCGCGGACTAATACGGGAACTCCGCCAGCATGATGGACATCAGGGTCATCTCCCTTGCGACGCAGAACATCGTGGGCATTCCATCATGCCTTCCCTCGTTCATATCCTGGACATTCCACGCACTGGGGAGGTTGCCGGTCGCAGTTCTTGTCCTTGCGTCCCGCAAGTCGATGCCGCTGCCATGGTCTGGGCTGTGTTCTCCCCATGGCTCCCTGCAGGCGACCTACATGCACGCCCACATTCGGATGCGCCGACATACGTCTCCGGCGACCTCATCAGCATTTCGCCTGTTAAGCCGTGTAGGCGAAGGCGACATTTCAGGCCCTCGGATGCGGATTAACCGGTTCGTGTTCCTCAACCTTCCAGTGCTACAGCCACGGGAACCATCTTGGCGTAACGGCTTCGCCTCAATTCCCTTTACCTGCAGGCTACGTCACCCTGCCAGTTGACGACAGGTCACCGCCGCTTGGGCTCAAGCCCCCCACAGCAGGGAGCAGGGCATTCTTCAAATCCTCCTTTCTCAATGCATTCCAGTCATATGCACCCCGGACCATCGGGACGAGGCGCACCGTAGGTGATGTCGGCCACCCAGAGCTGGTCGATGTCGGTCAGCTGAAGGCCTCGGGCTAGGTTGGGCACGATGGACCAGTCATGCCTGGTGTCGGTTGTCATCGGCACGAAGGGCGCTTTGCGCAGACACAGCAGATTGTCCTCCCGCATCAGCCGCAGCACGCGCTTGTGATTGGCCCGCCGGCTGATGAAGCCGGCATTGTCGGAAGCGAGAAAGACGACGCAGCGCGCGATCTCTTCCGGTTCGCCGAGGCGGCCGACCGGGATCTGCGGAATAATGCGCTCGTTGAGCACCTTCTCGTCGATTGCCTTGACCATTTCGGTGGCGATGTAGCCGGGGCAGATGACGTTGACGGTGATGCCCGCGCGGGCGCCTTCCTGAGCCAGCGCCTTCGAAAAGCCGATGTTGCCGGCCTTGGCGGCGGAGTAATTCACCTGTCCGGCCTGGCCCTTCTGGCCGTTGATGGAGGAACTTGTAATGACGCGGGCGAACTTGCGCTCGCGCATGCCGTTCCACAGCGGATGCGTCATGTTGAAGACGCCGGACAAATTGGTGTCGATAACCTCTTTCCACTGTTCGTGCGTGATCTTGTGGAACATGGCGTCGCGGGTGATGCCGGCATTGTTGACCAGCACCGCGACCGGGCCAAGATCGGCCTCGACCTGTTTGATGCCGGCAGCGCAGGCATCATAGTCGGCGACCGACCATTTGTAGACCGGGATGCCGGTCGCCGCCTTGAATTGCGCAGCCGCCTGGTCATTGTCGGGATAAGGTCGCGGCAACCGAGTAGTTGGCATTCTTCAAAGCCACCGAGATCGCTGCACCGATGCCACACCATCCGCCTGTGACTATTGCTACCTTGCTCATGCATTTCCCTTTTTTCCGTACGGCCCTGTTTTCGAACCTCTTGGACGTGGAACGGGTCCTTGCGCCGCCCCGATGGTCAAGCCGTCAGAGCGCTTTGACGCCCATGCCGCCGCCGATGCCTTGGCGCCGCGGCGCCGCATCTCATGGACCAGCATGTTGAAGATGCGCGCGCCCGAAGCGCGAATCGGATGGCCAATGGCGATGGCGCCGCCATTGACGTTGACGATCGAGGGATCCCAGCCCATGTCCTTGTTGACGGCGCAGGCCTGGGCGGCAAAAGCCTCGTTGGCCTCGACCAGGTCGAGATCGCCGACTGACCAGCCGGCCTTTTCCAATGCCTTACGCGACGCCGGAATGGGACCGGTGCCCATGATCGCCGGATCGACGCCAGCGGTCGCCCAGGACACGGTGCGCGCCAGCGGCGTGATGCCGCGCTTTGCGGCTTCCGCTTCGGTCATCAGCAGCACGGCGGCGGCGCCGTCATTGATGCCGGAGGCATTGGCGGCGGTTACCGTGCCGTCCTTGTCGAAGGCCGGTCTTAGCTTGGTCATGGCGTCGATCGTCGCGCCGTGGCGGATGTATTCGTCCTGGTCGACAATGGTGTCGCCCTTCTTGCCCTTGACGGTGAAAGCCACGATCTCGTCCCTGAATTTGCCGGCCTTCTGCGCGGCCTCGGCCTTGTTCTGGGAAGCCAATGCGAGCCGGTCCTGGTCCTCGCGGGTAATCTGGAACTGGCGAGCGACGTTTTCGGCTGTGTTGCCCATGTGCTGGCGTTGAAGGCATCCCACAGCCCGTCCTGATCATGGTATCGATCATCTTGTAGTCGCCCATCTTGACGCCGGCGCGCAGGTGTTCGGCGTGCGGCAACAGCGACATCGATTCCTGGCCGCGTGCAATGATCACCTTGGCATCCCCAGTGGCGATCTACTGCATGCCGAGCGCGATGGCGCGCAGACCCGAACCGCAAACATGGTTGAGGTCCCAGGCGGTGATTTCCTTGGGCAGCCCGGCAATAATCGAGACCTGGCGGGCCGGCTTTTGACCCTGGGCCGCGGTCAGCGCCTTGCCGAGGATGACCTCGTCGACCTCGCCTGGTTCGACACCGGCACGCGACAGCAATTCATTGATGTCGACAGCACCGAGTTCATGCGCCGGGCTGGCCGCGAAGGCGCCATTGAAGGAGCCGACGGTCGTGCGTGCGGCACTGGCGACAACGATTGAGTTCTTGATCACAATTATATCCCGTAATTTGAGCTGCGCGTTGATTCTCGCCAAGACCGACTTGGTCTTAGCTGAAGATCGTTGCTACAGTCCGACCATCGGGGAAGAACTGCTAAAGTGATTTAGAACTCTGGCCAGCTAACGCATTCAGACTTTCTGGCCTTCTCGAACAAGCTCATCCATGACGAATCGGACGGCGCTTTCAGCGATTGCAACAATCTCTTCGACCTCGGCTTTCGTTGCTACCAGTGGCGGAGCAAAGCCCAAAATGTCGCCGTGCGGCATAGCACGAGCGATCAGACCACGGTCGCGGGCTGCCTTCGAGATTCGCGCCCCAACCTTAAGCATAGGATCGAAACGCTTGCGATTGTGGCGGTCGGCGACGAACTCGATTGCGCCCATAAGCCCAACGCCGCGCACTTCACCCACGATAGGCGACTGAGCGAATTTTTCCTTCAGCTGCGCTTGGAAGAACGCGCCAACCTCACGAGCATTGCCGGGGAGGTCTTCCTTCTCGATGATGTCGAGAACCGCGTTGGCCGCGGCGGCTCCGATGGGATGACCGGAGTAGGTGTAGCCGTGCGAGAATGCGCCAACCCTGTCAGCGCCGTCTTCCAAGACCTCGTAGACCTTCTCGCCAACGATTGCCGCCGAAAGCGGGAAATAGCCGGACGTCAGACCTTTTGCGACAGTAATAAGGTCTGGTTCGATGCCGTAATGCTGTGAGCCGAACATCGAACCGGTTCGGCCGAAGCCGGTGATCACTTCATCCGCGATTAGAAGTACGTCATGCTTTTTGAGAACGGCCTGGATGGCCTCCCAATACCCTTCCGGCGGAGGCGTGATGCCGCCTGTGCCGAGCACCGGCTCACCGATGAAGGCGCCGACATTGTCCGAGCCCACGCGTTCGATCAGCTGATCAAGTTCACCAGCCCGCCGTACCGAGAATTCGCGGTCGGTTTCGCCGGGGTTTGCGCCCCAGTAGAAGTGGGGAACACCGGTGTGAACAATTTGCGGGAGCGGTAAGTCCATATGATCGTGATAAAAGCTCATCCCGGTCATCGACCCGGACACAACGCTGCAACCGTGATAGCCTCGCTCACGCGAGATGATCTTCTTCTTGTTCGGCTTACCACGTAGGTTATTATAATACCAGACCAGCTTAGCTTGGGTCTCGTTGGCATCCGAGCCGGACATACCGTAGAAAACCTTGCTCATCTTGCCAGGGGCCATTTTCACGAGGCGATCGGACAAGATGGCGAGCTCGTCGGTCGTGTGGGCAGCGTAGGAATGGTAGTAGGCCAGTCGATATGCCTGACGTGAGATCGCTTCGGCAACTTCGGCGCGGCCGTAGCCAACATTCACGCAATATAGACCAGCGAACCCGTCAATCAACTGATTGCCATGCGCGTCCTGGATGCGAATGCCCTTGCCTGTCTCGATGATGGTTGGCTCACCAAGCTTGCCAGTCGCGAAGTCCTTGAGTTGCGTGAATGGATGCAGGACAGAGTTCCTGTCCTTCTCGCTGATCTCTTTGATGTTGACGGTCATCAGACTTTCCTCTTAAAAATTGATACTTCCGAAGCAGACGTATTTGGGCTCCAGATATTCGGTCAGGCCATATTTCGAGCCCTCACGGCCAAGACCAGATTGTTTCCATCCCCCGAATGGAATCGGCGCGCCTGTAAATTTTGAGGTGTTGACTGCGACCATACCGTATTCCAGGCGATCGCTGAGCCACATGGCGCGGTTGAGATCCCGGGTATACACATATGCCGCAAGCCCCATCTCAGAGTTGTTGGCGCGCTGGAGCACGTCCTTTTCGTCTTCGAAGGGGAAGATTGCAGCGACCGGCCCGAAGGTTTCTTCGTCCGCGATCAGCATGTCATCGGTGACGTCAGCTAGGACGGTGGGCGTTATGAAATTGCCCCCGAGCGGACTGCGCTGGCCGCCAACAACGATGCGAGCACCGGCTGAAAGAGCTTGCGAAATGTGCTCACGACATTTTTCGGCAACAGAGGGCCGCATCATTGGGCCGATATCGGTTCCGTCTTCGAGGCCATGGCCAACCCGAAGTTTGGCAGTTGCCTCGGCGAATTGCTGGACGAAGCGGTCATAGATGGTACGCTGGACATAGATACGGTTTGCGGCAAGGCAGTCTTGGCCAGAGGTGTCGAATTTCGCGCACATGCAGCCAGCGACCGCTGCATCCAATGCCGCGTCTTCGAATAGCAGAAACGGCGCGTGCCCCCCCAGTTCCATCGAGGTTTTCTTTATCGTGCTTGCGGACTGCGCAAGAAGAATACGGCCAACCTCGGTGGAGCCGGTGAATGAGAAGGCGCGGACCTCGGTGTGCTCTAGGAGACGTTTCGCAAGCAGCGGTGCCTCCCCGGTGATTACCTGGAACACTCCCGCGGGCATGCCCGCTTCCTCGGCGAGGCGAGCGAGCGCCAGAGCGGACAACGGCGTCTCGGGCGCAGGCTTCACGATCATCGTGCAGCCGGCTGCGAGCGCAGCTCCTGCCTTTCGAGCAATCATCGCCGACGGGAAATTCCAAGGCGTGATCGCAACGGATACACCAACCGGCTGCATTCGCACGGACAGCAAGCTTCCAGCCAAATGGCTTGGGATCGTCTCGCCGTATGCTCGCTCACCTTCCGCCGCAAACCAGTCAATAAAACTGGCGCCATAGAAGATCTCGTTCTTTGCTTCTGGTAGCGGCTTGCCCTGCTCCGCCGTTATGATCACTGCCAGGTCATCGACGTTAGCACGTATTGCACCGGCCCAAGCGCGCAGTACTGCGCCCCGCTTAATGGGCAGCATGTCGCGCCAGATGGTAAATGCGTCGCGTGCGACGCGCACCGTGGAGTCCACGTGACTTTCGTCACAGGCGGCAACATCCATAAGCCAATCGGCGGTTGCTGGATCGATGACCTCCAGGGTTCGGGCTGTTTCGACCCAACGACCACCAAGGAAGGCGCGTCTCTCCATGAGATCTGCGCGCTTAAGCTTTTTGAGTGCTGACGCTGCCAGGCCCTTCATTTATGACTCCAAGAACAACAGGAGGCACAAACTAAACCGACCGTGATGCTGCTTGAGGCGGAAATCTCCTGCCGCAAGCAGATTTCCTGCAAATTGGACCCGTCTTGCGCAGAGTTCATTATACGGAAGCTGGTATGCCGCGCGTTGAGCTTAAGGGTACAGAAGGATGGTCGTCCCAGTCGCGAGGTTTGGCCGCAAGCCTGCAACTGCCAACGCGGCGAAGCCCCGGAGCCGAACGCCGTTGACATAGGCGTCGTCTGGCGAACCAGTGTGGGAGGGAATGGGTCGGCATTTCGCAGAGCATTGGGAGCGGTCATTCGATACGACTTGCTGACAGATCTCGCTCGGGCCGGCGCACCTATCAGCTCTCGAACTCGAACCGGCAATTGCTCGCCGCTCGCGGTCGTAGGCGAGCGCGTGGCTTTGCTGTGGCCGATGCCGCTGAGATTGAGCAATGGTAATGTCGCTGACCGAGCCTTGGATAAGCCGCGCTTCGGACTCTAACGTGGGGCTAATTCTTATGGTAAATCCGTTAATGCCTACACAAACAGCCGGTTGCAAATCGAACTCGCCGCGTTTGTCCAGGAGGATCGGCGGCCGTTATGGGCAGCGTGGCCATCCACTCGCCGGAAATCAGCTCTGCAAGACACTTCGCCTTCAACCCGTCGGAAGCATGTTTGTCGAGCGCTTCGACCGCGCCCATGGTCAGCGTCGGGCCGATGCCGAAGGCTATGGCTGCGGAATTCCACATTTCGAGCGCGGCGACACTGAGCATCGTCGGCAACGCCTGCCCGCCAAACTCCTCCGGTCCCGACAGCGCGTTCCAGCCGCCGTCGATCCAGTCGCCATAGAGCTCCTTCCCGGGTGGAGTGGTAACGGCGGCGCCGCTCAGTACCGCTTCCCGCTCGTCGCCGACCTTGTAGAGCGGCGCCACCTCGTCGGTGGCGAAACGGCCGGCCTCACTAAGAAGCGGATCGACCAGATCCTCGCCGAGATCACCGATGTACCGGCATCGAGGGCGGATTTCATGCCCGCGAGGTGCTTGAGCTTGAGCTTGAGCTTGAGCTTGAGCTTGAGCTTGAGCTTGAGCTTGAACGCGATATCGTCGACCAGTTCGCGATACATGACCGACGTCCTTGTTGGATCTCAACTCAATTTGTAATGGTGCGAGGAGGGGCTTTGCGATCGTCGCCTCCCTCTAGGCAACAGACGGTGACCTGCCACTGAACTTTCATCCAGTGGCGATTAGAGCCTCGGCCGTTTCTGTTACGCCGTATGGCGCGGTTGGAACAACCGGCGGAGACGCGAAGCCTTCATTGAGCGCAGCGTCGGAGCCGGTTGCCGGCAGCAACGAAACGATCAAACTCGCAGGATGTTGGGCGCATCTGCGGCGCAAGTTTTACGAACTGCATATCAGTGGGATCTCGCAGTCCGCCACGGCTTCGGTCACAGCCATGAGCAAACTGTGGGAGGTCGAGGACGAGGTCCGCGGCAAGGATGCCTATAGCCGCGCTGCGCTGTGTCAGGAAAAGTCCGCGACCCTCGTCGCGAGCCTCTTCGAACAGTGGGAAAAGGAACTGGGCAAGGTCTCCGGAAAATCCAAAATTGCCGAGGCGATCCGCTACGCGCTCACCCGGCGCGAGGCGCTGGAACGCTTTCTGACGGACGGCCGTATCGAAATCGACTCCAACACTGTCGAGCGCGCCATCAGGCCCCAGACAATTACTCGTAAAAACAGTCTATTTGCCGGCAGCGAGGGCGGTGGACGAACTTGGGCGACCATGGCGACCCTTCTGCAGAGGGCAAAAATGAACAACGTCGATCCGCTCGCCTGGCTCTCCCAGACCTTGACCCGCATCGCTCAACGCTGGTCCGCAGCCGAAGATCAACATGCTCATGCCCTGGAACTTCAAGCCAGACGCCATCAGCTAACCGCTTACTTCGGATCTGGTCAATGACGAAGAGCAGTTGGATCGGTTTATCCGCCAGAACGTGATCGCCAGTTGGCATCCGAATCGAGCTGCAAAACGGGCGCAGCCTCGGATCCTGCGGCCGTGACCGACCCGTCGGGCCGTGTTCGCGGCGTTTCCGGCTTGAGGATCGCGGACGCTTCGGTGATGCCTTTCTGCCCCAACGCGATTTTGAAAGAAGACCGGAATGGCTAACGAAGTGGCAATCGAAACCTCATTGACGGGGACAGCGGGTTCGTCCTTGCAGGCATCATGCTCAATTTCCTTGCATGCCGACGCCCCTGCTATCCTTGCGGAAGAGCCCCGAACAGCCCATCTACTGGTGATTTTGCAAGGCAGCTTTGGGGCGCAAGAAGGCGATAGCCCGTCTGGCCGGCCTCGTAGCAAAAATGCACATGAATCAAAGCGGCCGGCGATCCGCTCAATGATCCCTGACGATCCAGAGCCGCTAAATTTTACCACCCTTATTTTGCGGCCGTGAAATTTCCTCCAAGCCATTTGATGGAACAAATTAGCGGGCGCCCAGCAGCTTCAACGGAAAGCCTGATTTAATTGCATCGGCTATCGCCGTTCCCTCGGTGACAACGCCATCTAAACGAATTCCGTCGCTAAGCCGCGTGCCGCAAGGGCCATGTCCTTCTCGAGATCGTCGTCCAATTCTGGCTGTAGGTCGTCATGGCGACGCGACGTGCCACATGCTTTAGAAGGGTAAGCGCGAATTTCCCCGCACCTTTTGCTGTTGAGTGCTCTGATGCATGAGGTGTCCACCAAAATAGGTGGACACCTTGTGATGGAAGAA
>NZ_JAMYTU010000058.1:0-23429 GCF_040322615.1 Mesorhizobium sp. M0119 | reverse complement strand
AGGATCGCGTCGATGACGCCCTCAACGCGACCCGCGCGGCCGTCGAAGAAGGCATCGTCCCCGGCGGCGGCGTCGCACTTCTGCGCGCTTCGCTGGCCATCACCGTCACTGGCGCCAACTCCGACCAGACCGCCGGCATCGCCATCGTGCGTCGCGCGCTGCAGGCTCCGGCCCGCCAGATCGCGGCCAACGCCGGTGCGGAAGCATCGATCGTTGCCGGCAAGATCCTTGAGAACAAGGGGGCAACCTTCGGCTACAACGCCCAGACCGGCGAATATGGCGACATGATCGCCATGGGTATCGTCGATCCGGTCAAGGTTGTGCGCACGGCTCTGCAGGACGCGGCCTCGGTCGCCGGCCTGCTGGTCACCACCGAAGCCATGATCGCGGAGGCTCCGAAGAAGGAGTCGGTTGGCGGCGGCATGCCGGCTGGTATGCCCGGCGGTGGCATGGGCGGCATGGGCGGTATGGATTTCTAATCCAGCCCCCTATCAACCTACAGCGGAAAGGGCGGCAGCAATGCCGCCCTTTTTTGTATGCCGAGCATGATCGACAGCTTGGAGGTGCAAGTCCTCTACCCAGCTGATGGCGGCGAAGCGCAACGGCGTCGTCGTGAGACGGGTCTGGCCGTGTCCTTTCGTTCAGCCGCTGGTCGAAACTCACGATGATCGTGCTGCCTTCCGCCGTGCCGTGGATCTTTACAGGGCTGCGAGAAGGCCTTGCCAACGGCTGGCAGACCCTGGTTGCGGTAGAACTCATCGCATCGTTCGAAGGGCTCCGATTACCTGATGGCCTATGGTCGTCAGCTCTTTCAATTTGAACTCGTTCTTTCGGCCATGATCGTGGTCGGCCTGACCGAATTGGTGATCCACGGCCTGCTCACGCTTGGCCAAAACTATCTGCAACGCTGGCGTCCGGAGACCCCACGATCAGCCTGATCACGATTGCAGGTCGGGATAGGCTGTCGCACGGCGCTTCCATCGCACCGCCGGCCTTCCGCTTCATCGGCCGACATCTGCGGCCGCTTGCGGTGTCGATGGCGCTGCTCGCGATTTGGGAGTTGCTCGCCCATGCCGGCGCTGCTGACCCACGTTTTCTACCGCGGCTGGGAGAGGTGGCGGCCCGCGGCATGGCAGAGTTCAGCCGAGGTGGCCTCGGCTCCAATCTTCTGGCGAGCCTGGAACGTGACCTGATCGGTTTCGTGTGTGGCAGTGTGGCGGAATCGCGCTTGGTCCGGCGATCGGATTTTCCCGCCTTATCGAACGCCTGAGAGGCTCGTGGTCGCGGTTGTGTTACCGCTATTACGTGACCTGATCACGTTGACGATGCCAGCACCTTCATTGGCCACTTTCTGGACCATGTACGTCACATCAGGCTCCCCCGCCCGATCGACACGAGCCGGCTCTGTAACCACGCCGCCGTCATATAGCGGTTCCACGACGGCACTGGCGGCAGTCGTCTTCTCAGCGGCTACTGGTGGACGTTTCAGCAGCCAACGAATCCGATGGTGGCAAGGACAGGCAGACCAAGCACCGCGTAGAAGCCGTACTCCGCTGGAGTTCGCCTCGGAAGTGGAGCGACAAGGGCCTGATTTGTCTTGCCATGCCGACATTGTCAGCACGCTTTTCGAAGCCTCTGAATTCCTTAGTGTCCATCCCAGCTCGACCTCCGACCATCCCCGTTTCCGGCTGCCCGCGGCACGGCAGCCCTTGGCCTCTAGCTGCGCTCGAGCGGATCAGCGTGCCGTCCGCCTCCTCTGGCTGATCAAAATGTCTGCACCCATTTGGCAATGGCCGCTTCGCGCAAAAGTTTTCCCCCGTGAGCCGACTTTCCGAATTGGCTTAACTTCCAAATCTGTGGCTTTGCCTGCATTGCGGAGCGCGGAGTTCCGACCACTCGCCCAAGGGTATGCCATGGCGTTTCGTCTCTTTGTTCCGATCCTTGCCGGTGCAACGCTGCGCGAGCGGCTGCTCGCCTGCATCGGGGCCATGATCGGCATCGCATTGACTGGCGTGATCAGTGCGCTGGCGAACGGGTCTGGCCCACATGTCGCACTGCTGGTTGCTCCAATGGGAGCATCGGCCGTGCTGCTCTTTGCCGTGCCTTCAAGCCCGCTGGCGCAACCTTGGTCGATTATCGGTGGCAATACGATTTCGGCGCTGGTCGGGGTGATCGTGGCGCATTTCGTGCATGAACCCGTCCTTGCTACCGGCATTGCGGTGGCGCTGGCGATCGCCGCCATGTCGTTCACGCGCTGCCTGCATCCGCCGGGTGGCGCCGCCGCCTTAACTGCGGTGTTCGGCGGACCGGCCGTCTTCAGCTCGGGCTTGCTGTTTCCCTTCGTTCCGGTAGCGCTGAACTCGATCGTGCTGGTCGCACTCGGCTACGGCATCCATAAACTGTCGCGGCGCAACTATCCGCATGTGGCGGCTCCCGCCCTTAAAAGCGCGCATGGAACCATCGATCCGCCGGCGCGGGAGCGGGTCGGCTTCCAGCCCGAGGATATCGATGCCGCGCTCGGCGCGCTGGAGGAAACCTTCGATATCGACCGCAACGATCTTGAGCGGCTGCTACGGCAGGTCGAGTTGCAGGCGATGGTGCGCTCCCACCGGACCCTGCTGTGCGAGGACATCATGTCGCGCGATGTGATTTCGGTCGATGAACATGCGCCTGCCGACCAGGCGCGTCACTTGCTGCTCGATCACAACATCCGGACGCTGCCGGTGACCGACGCCGAGGGCGGGCTGGTCGGTGTAGTTGGCCTGCGCGAGCTGACGAAGGCGACCGACGCGGTGAGGGCTGTGATGTCGAAGGCTGGCACCGCCTCTCCCGATACGCCGGCCATGAGCCTGCTGCCGGTGCTCACCGACGGCCGCAGCCATGCCGTGGTCATCGTCGATGCCGAGCGACGCATTATTGGGCTGATCACCCAGACCGACCTGCTGGCAGCGGCAGCGCGCGTGCACATGGCGGACACAACGCTGGCAGCGGCATAAAATAGGGATCCGGACTTGCTCAATCCGGGAACCCGATCGGGCGCCAATAGGATAGCAGTATGGCGGCCGCCCGACGCTCTCCGGCATCTCCTTCGAGGCGAGCAATGCATCGCCGTCTAGGCAAGGCGAATGCTCCGGACTTCCCAGCCTTTCTTGCCTTGCCCGCCTTCGACAAACACCTTCTGTCCCGCCACCAGCACGCTGAGCCCTGAGCGCGTCAGGGCGCTGGCATGAACGAAGACGTCCTTCTCACCGTTGTCAGGAGCAATGAAGCCGAAGCCCTTTTCGGGTTTGTACCACTTGACCGTGCCCCCGCTCTCCAGCTGCGCACCGGTTTCAACGAAGGTCCCTCCAGCGACGCGCGTATGTGACGGAGTTTTCGAGCGGTGATCGCCGATCTCCAGCACCTGCGCGACTTGATGACCTTTTGGACTTTTTTCGACCGTGATCTTGAGAGGCGTCCCCGCGGCAACATCCCGGCTTCCGGCCGCCTCTAACACTCGCACGTGCAGATAGGCCTCCGTGCCGTCCGACAGTTTGACGAAGCCAAAACCCTTGCTGACTGTGAACCACAATACCTCCGCATCGACAGGATCTGCCGTCACGGGCGGCGGGCGCTGAAAATAGCTTGGCTCGGAAGTCCGCCGAAAAGGAAACGGGGTCCTCGTCATAGCGATGCCGGCGTGGCTCGCGATGGTCTCGATATTTGCCCATGATCATCTCGACTGGCATGGATGGCGCACTGCGCTACCGTCAAGATAATCTCAATCGGGCGACGCGTTTATGTCAAAAAGGCCGTGAAGGCCGCAGCTGTGCCCGGCCTATCGGCCGAACCCTTTGAAACTAGATTCATTTCCCCTGAAACAATAGTGCCGGCGAGTCGATTTACTGACTCGCATAGGTTGTGTTGGAGTGCGAGTGCGATGATGCTGGCGCGGGCGCACTGGAAGGGCTTTATCAGGCATTGCGGAAAGCCTGCTCCGGGTTTCTTCAAAGGAACCGAACGGCGGGTCGACGACCATTTGCGCCGGCTCCAGGAGCGCAGGCCTGACCGTGCATGATCATCATCTCCAGCGTCACGCCCAGCGTCGACGCCAAGCCGTGGAGAACCATGCCGCGCTGTCGCCGACGAGAACAACGTCGGAATGTCGATCGACGAGCTTTGAATCGGCGCACTCAATGGGCCTCCTTCCCCAAGCACGGATGTCGCGTTGGCACTTTTTGTGCAGCTGCGAAGAGCTAAAATCGCCACGACAGGTGGTGTTGACGCGCCGACAATTATCAGACAAAAACGGAATTCAATCGGTTCAGCCGCTACGCGGCAGGGGCTCTGCTCAACAACGTCGGGGACCATGGACGATCGCGCAAAAGGGATTAGGAAAGGCGGAGCTGGAGGCAAGGCCAACGACGTCAATGCGGACTTGATCGCCGTTGTGGTCGCCATGGACAGCAGCGCCCCCTGCGTTCTGACCATCCCGCAGGCAAACGCCCTGCCCTCGGGCCCGTTCGAGCTTGCTCACCGTTCGCTGCAGTCGGGCCTCAGGGGATGGGTGGAACAACAGACCGGCCAGCCGCTCGGCTATATCGAACAGCTCTACACCTTCGCCGATCGCGACAGGGTTGGCGCTGACGACCGCGTGGTCTCTATCAGCTATCTGGCGCTCACCCACCAAGACGAAGCTGGCGACCCGGCCGGGCGACACTGGGGAAGCTGGTACGACTATTTCCCGTGGGAGGATCACCGCTCCGGCACACCGGCGGTCGTGTTGGACGAATTGCGGCCGCGCCTGATGGAATGGGCGGATGGCACTGACGACGGTACGACACGCCTCGACCGACGACGGCGGGCGGCGATCGCCTTCGGCTTTGACGACCGCCATTGGAACGAGGAACTCGCGCTTCAACGTTATGAGCTGCTCTACGAAGCCGCCCTGGTGGAGGAAGCAATACGCGCCGGACATTCCGCTGCGCCCACCTCGGTCTCGGGCAGATCGATGATCGCCGATCATCGTCGCATCCTGGCGACCGGCATTGCGCGGCTGCGCTCCAAGATCAAATACCGGCCGGTCGTATTCGAACTGATGCCGCCGGTCTTCACGCTTTTGCAGCTGCAGCGCACCGTGGAGGCGCTTGCCGGCAGGCTCGTACGTAAGCCGAACTTTCGCCGGCTAATCGAGCAGCAGGAGCTGGTCGAGGAAACCGGTGAGACAACCGCGGAAACCGGCGGCCGGCCGGCGCAACTTTATCGCTTCCGTCACGCCGTTCTCGACGAGAGGGTGATAGCCGGAACAAAATTGCCGCTCTCGCGGGCTTGACCCGCCTTGCGCCAGTAGCCCTGACGATGTCGCGGATGGCTTGGCCCTTGTGAGAACCGGGATTGTCGAGAATGACGATGTCGCCCGGCTTCAGTGTTTTGTTGAGTTCGGTTTCGACATAGACGCGAAAGGCCTGCGTATTGATGGGTCCGTCAATGACCCAAGGCGCCTCCACCCGATCCTGCCGCAGCGCGGTGATGAAGGTCATCGTCTTCCAATGGCCATATGGTGCGTGGGCCATCAGCCGCTTGCCGCGCACACCCCAGCCGCGCAACGGCGCCCATGTTGGTCTTGACCCATGTTTCATCCAGGAAGACCAGCCGCGTAGGGTCAATGCGGGTCTGTGTCGATCGCCGAGATCCGGCGCGGCGCTGCCCTCATGGACAAAGGTCGGAAACGTGACGCACTGGCCGAATGGCTCGCCCGGGACCTGCCGCAGCGCTTCGAGTCGAGAGGCCTGCCGGTGGACGAACTGGTTGCCTTGGCCTGGGGCGACCTGACGGGCCTCGCGAAGCGGCGTGGCCGCGGTCTGTCATCGATGGACGGGCTGATCGCAGCCACCGCGATCTCCTGACCCATCGCTTCGCGGAGATCTTCATGCGCTGACGGCGAAACACCCAGATATCCCGCACCTACCACGATCAATATGGAAACGCCTCGGTGGCAGCCACGAGGTCGATGTCATTGAAGATGAGATGAAATAGGCGGATCAGCTCTGCTTTTCGCATCCTTGACGCGCGCTTCATGACAGGCCTCGGCCAAGGGCGTCGAGTTTAGCTTCCGGTTGGATGCTTGCCCTCACCTGGGGCTATGCTTACGGCCATCCCGATCGAGAAAAGCATCGAACGCGGCAGCGACAGCACGAATCACAAAGCGATGCTCCCGCCGTACGCGGACAAAACCGTTTTCGAAGTCCACTATCCCGTCCTCAGCCAGCATCGCCAAGCGTTCAGCTGAATCGAGAAGACGGATCGGATCAGATCCGTGGGCGGCACAGATTGCCTGCACATCGGCCTCGAGATCGCACATTAGTTGCTCGATAATTGCGGCTCGCACGCGGTCGTCGTCGGTGAGGCGATAGCCCTTTGACGTCGCCAGACGGCCAGCTGCGATATGCTGGATGTAGGAATCCCGTGTAACTTCGTTTTGAACGTACCCTTGGCCGATGCGGCCGATAGCCGACGCTCCGAAACCGATCAGGGTTCTGCAGGTGTCGGCCGAGTAGCCCAACGAGTTACGCCGCAGGCGACCGGTTTTCTGTGCCAGCGCGAGCTCGTCGTCCGGCAAGGCGAAATGGTCGAGCCCGATCTCTCGGTAGCCGGCGGCAATCAGCGTCACGGCCACAGCCGCATGCTGTTCAGCGCGGGCAGCGCTGTCCGGCAGAAATTCCTCCTCGATGAGGCGCTGATTCTTTATCTGGGATGGAATGTGCGAGTACCCGAACACCGCAAGCCGGTCGGGGCGCATGGCGACCACCGCCCTCGCTGTCTCGACGCAGGATTGCACCGTTTGATGCGGGAGACCAAAGATGAGATCGAAGTTGATGCGGCTCACGCCGTGCCGGCGCAGCATTTCCACGGCAGCCGACGTCTGGGCCTCGCTCTGGATCCGGTTGATCGCTTTTTGAACGATTGGATCGAAGCTCTGCACGCCGAGGCTCGCGCGGTTCACGCCGGCCGCTCCTAAGGCCTCGGCCATCTCGACCGTGAACGTGCGTGGATCGATCTCGATGGCGACCGTAGCTGTTTTCGACAGAGCGAAGCGGCGTCGCAGGAACTCTATCAGAGCGAGGAACTCGGGTGGTCCTATGAGAGACGGAGTTCCGCCGCCGAAATGTATGTCGCTCACGGGCAACGTCTGCGGCACTCGCTCCGCAACCAGACGGATCTCTTCACGCAGGGTCGCCAGATAGTTGAGGATCGGCGCATCATGGCGGGTGATGGTGGTGGGGAAGCCGCAATACCAGCACGCTGATCGGCAGAACGGAACGTGCAGATAGAGTGACACCGGACCGTCAGCCGGCAGGTTCTTGAGCCATTCCTCATAAGCCTCGGCGCCGACCGCCCCAGAGAACTCCGACACAGTCGGATAGATAGTGTACCAAGGCAGCCGGGCCTCTCGATATTTCGTGGTCTGCAACAGTTACCGTCCCATGCTGATAACCACCAACCTTACCGCTGCGCTCGCCTGTGTCTTTGCGCTATGTCAGTCCGTTCCGCTTTGGGCTCGAAACTTGTATTTCGCAGCAATAGCGGCCGTTCAGTCTTGGCTGGACGGTCAGCGACTGGCCATGGCTGTTCCCGCCGCGACCCTCACGCGTACCGTTTGGTTCCACCATCCCTTCCCTTCAGCGTGCGCCTGGTCGCGTAGATTCTGCTGAGCGGCTGCCGCATCCAACGAGATAACACCGCGTTGGGACCAGACTTTGCTCGCCAGCTAGCGCAGCCCCATGGTGATCTCTGGCATCTCGATGAGCTCGTTTTGTGAATTGCTGGCAAGAAGCATTAGCTGTGGCGCGCCGTCTATCAGGACGAGAGCCTGCTCGACGCGACCGTCAGGTCCGCCGCAATGCCAAGGCTGGCGCGCCTACGGACTCCGTGGTGAAGGCAAGGCTGCGCGTTCAGCGCGTGATTACCGACCATCGCGCTCGCCAAAATGACGGCGTCGTACCGAGCGGTGCCCGCCGCATGATGTCTCAACGTCGGGGCTCACAGCAAACAAAGCTGTCGCCATTGAACGAAACTGTCGCGAAGCGAACAGACGAACCGTAGCCGAAACGTTTGCCGTTCGTGCTTGGGTTGATCCGCAAGGCAGAAAGGAAGGAAGAGCGAACCAAGGTCCGCCGGCACACTTGAGCTTCAAGCCGCAGCTGCGTCGTCAGGATGGCACGTCATTTGCAGTAGAAGCCTTTGTGACGGCCCGCCCACAACTAGCGGAGATGACGGTGATGGTTTGTACAGAAATGTTGAATGGCGTCGTTTCGGCAATAATTATATTTGTAATAACAATTGCATATCTGTAACAATAATACCCAATAGTATTCTCAATTTCTCATGAACATCTGGCATGACGAGCGCATCAAAACTGCTCAAAAATTCACTCAATGCGCATCGTTATCGACTGGTTCCTTAGCAAAAATTCATTCACTGACGTCCATTCCTTTTACTCTTTGAACGGAGATCAACAATGAATATTAGGAGCCTCCTCCTCGGCTCAACTGCGGCACTGATTGCCTTTTCCGACGCTCGCGCCGTGACCGCCGTTGCCGAGCCTGACCCGACTGAGTACGTTAAAATCTGCGACGTTTACGGCTCGGGCTACGTCTACATTTCAGGCACTGAGACCTGCCTGCGCATCGGCGGCTATGTCCGTTACGACATCGGCTTGCGCCATGTCGGATTGTTTGACCACGCAAGAACCTCGGATGTGAGGACTGGCGAGCATCAGGGCACATGGCAAAACAACACGCGCTTCACATTGAAAACTTGGACCGGCCAGGAGACCGAACTCGGCACGTTGAAGACCTACACCGAAACCCGCATGAACTTCGGTAACCGCCACACTTCGGTTTCGGACAGTTCTCGGTCCTATGCCTTCAACGGAGACAGCACCTTGACTTTCGCCTGGATTCAGCTTGGTGGCCTCCGAGTTGGTAAGGACTGGTCGGCCTTCGACATGTTTATCGGCGGCGCGGGTGACGTACTCAACCAGACGCCGGTTCCGTACGGCGCTTTCGGTACCAATGTGGTTCAGTACTACTTCGACGCCGGGAACGGCTTTTCGGCCGTGGTTTCGCTCGAAGAAGGCTCGGGCGTGGTCGGCACAATCGACAGCTACTCTCCGCACGTAGTCGGCGGCTTGAAATACACACATGGCTGGGGCGCGATCACCGGCGTTGCCGCTTATGATAGCAACTACGAATCGGTGGCCGCCAAGGTCCGTGTCGACATCAATGTCACCAACGAACTGTTGCTGTTCGGAATGCTCGGCTACGGTTCCAACGGCAAGCTCAACGACGACTCCACGAACGCCATCGACGCTCATGGTCGCGGCTTCTATAAGAGTTGGGGTGGGAACTGGGCTTTCTGGGCTGGCGCCACTTACAAGCTCAACGAGACAACTTCGTTCAACCTTCAGCTCTCCGGTGATCAGCTCAAGAACCATGGTGTCGCTGCAAACGTCGCCTATGCGTTTCTTCCAGATTTCACAGTTACGGCGGAACTCGACTATAGCCGCTACGGCAACTTCGCCGTCGGCAAGGTGGACGCTTCCAACGTGAACTGGACCAACGCCAACAAGAAGAGCGGTGTCGCCGGAATCCTGCGTTTCGAACGCTCATTCTAACGCGATGAAAGGGTTGAGTTCCGGTTGAGCGGAACAATCCCGCAACACTCCAAGAGAACGTCGCATGAAGCTATACGAGATTGGAGCCTCGATCTCGGGGCCGGACGATGTTTCATATCAGATCTGGTCCGGATGATCGCGCAGGCGATATTCATCGCCCGATTATGTGTTTTGATCCGCAGCTCTTTCATTTCCACATCCCTTCCGCCCGCGTGACGGACCCTGCCATCCAGCAGTACCCGGCCGGGTTTTCCGAACTCGAAGGCCCAGTCGGGTGAGGAGGTGTTCAACTTGTTGATCGATTGTGGGGTGTGGCCCGATGCACTTGAAAATCGCAAATGGATCGCCTCCGTTCAGCCATCCCTGGGAAATTCGGGCGCGAGAACAAGCTCCAGAGCATAAGCGAGGCTGATCGAGGAACAGACGATTCTCAAGTGATGCTCCATCCGATCTTGCGCCTGCCGGGTTTGATCGCCCGACGATCACCGCCGCGGCCCGAATGCGCTTGACAAGATAGCGCTCGCCCGTTCAACCTGAGGCATTCACCAGGGGAGTCCCGGCAAGGGGCTGAGATACTGCTGGCTTTCGCGGCGCAGTGACCCGTTGAACCTGATCCAGTTCATACTGGCGTAGGGACGGTGCAAGCGCTTTGCGGGAGTTTACGCCCGAGGTCCTGTTTCGAGCAGGTCGCTAGAAGCGTCTTTTCATCCTTCCGGCACAGAACTGGGTCTCCAATGCAACGAGCAAAGGAGCCTCAAGATGAATGCCCTCACGCCCGCCGTCTCGACGGGACCGCTGCCAGCCTCGCGGAAAATCCACAAATCCGGTGCCATCCACCCGCAGATCAGGGTGCCGATGCGCGAAATCTCCGTCCATCCGACGGCCGGCGAGCCGCCCGTCACCGTCTACGATCCGTCTGGCCCCTATACCGACCCGACTGTCGAAACCAGCATTGAAAACGGTCTTGCCCGGCTTCGCCACGAATGGATCACGGCGCGCGGCGATGTCGAGGCCTATGACGGCCGCCGCGTGCGGCCGGAGGACAACGGATTTGTGACCGGTGAGCGCCTGACGCCGGAATTTCCCATTCGCAACCGGCCACTCAGGGCCAAGTCAGGCGAGGCGGTGACCCAGCTTGCCTATGCGCGCGCCGGCATCGTCACGCCCGAAATGGAGTTCGTCGCCATCCGCGAGAACCTTGGTCGCGAGATCCTGCACGGCAAGCTTGAGCGCGACGGCGAGGCCTTCGGCGCGGCGATCCCCGACTTCGTCACGCCTGAATTCGTCCGCCACGAGGTGGCGCGCGGACGCGCGATCATTCCCGCCAACATCAATCATCCCGAGAGCGAGCCGATGATCATCGGCCGCAATTTCCTGGTGAAGATCAACGCCAATATCGGTAATTCCGCCGTCACCTCCTCGATGGCGGAAGAGGTCGAAAAGATGGTCTGGGCGATCCGCTGGGGCGCCGATACCGTGATGGACCTGTCGACCGGCCGCAACATCCACAACATCCGCGAATGGATCGTCCGCAACTCGCCGGTGCCGATCGGCACGGTGCCGCTCTATCAGGCGCTGGAGAAGGTGGGCGGCATCGCCGAGGATCTGAGCTGGGAGGTCTATCGAGACACGCTGATCGAACAGGCCGAACAAGGCGTCGACTATTTCACCATCCACGCCGGCGTGCGGCTCCACTATATTCCGATGACTGTTGACCGGGTCACGGGTATCGTCTCGCGCGGCGGCTCCATCATGGCCAAATGGTGCCTGCACCATCACCGGGAGAGCTTTCTTTACGACCATTTCGCGGAGATATGCGACATTTGCCGCGCCTATGACGTGTCCTTCTCGCTCGGCGACGGCCTTCGTCCCGGCTCCATCGCCGATGCCAATGACGCGGCGCAATTCGCCGAGCTGGAAACGCTCGGCGAGCTGACGCAGATCGCCTGGGCGAAAGATTGCCAGGTGATGATCGAGGGGCCCGGCCACGTGCCGATGCACAAGATCAAACAGAACATGGACAAGCAGCTCGCTGTCTGCGGCGAGGCGCCGTTCTATACGCTTGGACCGCTGACCACCGACATTGCGCCGGGCTACGACCACATCACCTCAGGCATCGGCGCCGCCATGATCGGCTGGTTCGGCACGGCCATGCTCTGCTACGTCACGCCGAAGGAGCATCTCGGCCTTCCCGATCGCAACGACGTCAAGACCGGCGTGATCACCTACAAGATCGCGGCGCATGCCGCCGACCTGGCGAAGGGCCATCCGGCAGCGAAAGCCAGAGATGATGCCCTTTCCCGCGCGCGCTTCGAGTTTCGCTGGGAGGACCAGTTCAACCTGTCGCTCGATCCCGAAACCGCGCGGTCCTTCCACGACCAGACCTTGCCCAAGGAGGCGCACAAGCTGGCGCATTTCTGCTCGATGTGCGGACCGAAATTCTGCTCGATGCGCATCTCTCACGACATCCGCGCCGAGGCACAGAAAGAGGGCATGGCGGCGATGGCGGCGAAATACCGCGAGGGCGGCGATCTCTACGTGCCAGCGGACGAGACCGGCGCACCGCTCACGCCTCAGCCAGGTAAGCCATCATGAAGGTGCTGATAAAGGGGGCCGGCGTCGCCGGCCTCACCGCCGCCTTCGAACTCGCCGCCCGCGGCGGGACGGTCACTGTCGCCGAGATCCGGCATGGCCTTGGAGGCAATGCGTCGTGGTTCGCCGGCGGCATGCTGGCGCCATGGTGCGAGCGTGAAAGCGCCGAGCAGCCGGTGCTGGACCTTGGACGTGACGCTGCCGACTGGTGGGATGCGGTGCTGCCGGGTCAGGTGACACGGGGCGGAACACTTGTCGTGGCCCCCCCGCGTGATGCCGGCGAGCTCGACCGCTTCGCCAGCCGCACGTCGGGCCATCGGCGTGTCGATGAAGACGAAATTGCGCTCCTGGAACCCGACCTCGCCGGCCGCTTCCGGCGCGGACTGCTCTTCCCATATGAGGCTCATCTCGACCCGCGCCAGGCGATGGCAGCACTTCATGACAAGCTCGCAGCCATGGGTGTCAAATTCCACTTCGGCACCGACGCCCGGCATGTTTCCGGTTTCGATCGTCAGATCGACTGCACTGGAATCGCAGCAGCCGATGACAGGCTGCGCGGCGTTCGCGGCGAAATGCTGATCCTGCGCGCGCCTGATATCTCGCTGTCGCGCCCGGTCAGGCTGCTGCATCCGCGCTTTCCGCTTTATGCGGTGCCGCGTGCCGACACGCAGTTCATGATCGGCGCGACTATGGTTGAAAGCCAGTCCTCCGGACCGGTGACGGCGCGTTCGATGATGGAACTGCTCGGTGCCGCCTATGCCCTCCACCCGGCTTTTGGCGAGGCCGGGATCGTTGAAACAGGTGTCGGCATCCGTCCAGCCTTTCCCGACAATCTGCCGCGCGTGGAGGCACTTGGAACTGCCGTCGCGATCAATGGACTCTATCGCCATGGTTTTCTTCTCGCCCCTGCCATGGCGCGCCAGGCTGCCGACCTGATTTTCAGTCAAGACAGAACCAAGGAGCTTGCCCATGAAACTAACGGTCAATGGCGAAGCGCATGAGGTTGCCGCCACCACGCTGGCGGAGCTGCTTGCCGCGCTCGACTATGAGGGCGATTGGCTGGCGACGGCCGTCAACAGCGACCTCGTGCACAAAGCCAACCGGGCGGAATTCCAGTTGAGCGACGGCGACCGGATCGAAATCCTCTCGCCGATGCAGGGAGGCTAGCATGTTCGATCTTCTCGGGACAACGCTTCCCTCCCGCCTGCTTCTCGGTACCGCTCAATATCCTTCGCCGGCCATCCTTGCCGAGGCCGTCAAGGCGTCGGGAACCTCGGTGGTGACCGTCTCGCTGCGCCGCGAGATGGCAGGCGGCAGGGCTGGCGAAAAGTTCTGGTCACTGATCCGCTCGCTCGGCGTCAGAATCCTGCCCAACACTGCCGGCTGCCACTCCGTCAAGGAAGCTGTCACCACCGCGAAAATGGCGCGCGAAGTCTTCGACACGAGTTGGATCAAGCTCGAAGTGATCGGCAACCACGACACGTTGCAGCCGGACGTGTTCGGCCTTGTCGAAGCCGCCCGCATCCTGTGCGAGGACGGCTTTTCGGTACTTCCCTATACCACCGACGACCTTGTTGTCGCCGAGCGGCTGCTGGAGGCGGGCTGCAAGGTCTTGATGCCGTGGTGCGCGCCGATCGGTTCGGCGCTGGGGCCGGTCAACATCACAGCGCTGCGCTCGATGCGCGGCCATTTCCCTGGCGTCCCGCTGATTGTGGATGCGGGGCTCGGGCGACCGTCGCATGCGGCCACCGTCATGGAACTTGGCTTTGACGCGGTCCTCCTGAACACGGCGGTCGCCAAGGCGGCTGATCCGGTCGGCATGGCGCGTGCGTTCGGCAAGGCGGTCGACGCCGGCCGTGAGGCTTTCAGTTCGGGAATGCTCGAACCGCGCGACGTCGCAGTGCCATCGACACCGACGATCGGCAGGGCGGTTTTTTCATGAAGCTCGATCCCTTCTACTTGATCGTCGACAATGCCGCCTGGATCGAGCGGTTGGTCCCGCTCGGCGTCAAGCTGGTTCAGTTGCGCATCAAGGATAGGGACGAGACCACGCTGCGCTCGGAAATCCGCCGCGCGAACGACGTCTGCGCGGTCCATGGTTGCCAACTGATCGTCAACGACTATTGGCGGCTCGCCATTGAGGAAGGCTGCGACTTCGTACATCTCGGCCAAGAGGATTTGGCTGCGGCTGACCTGCTGGCGATTAAGTACGCCGGATTGAAGCTCGGGCTTTCGACCCACGATCACGCCGAACTCGAAACGGCGCTAGCGGCCGAGCCTGACTATGTAGCCCTGGGGCCTATTTATCCCACTAGCCTCAAGAAGATGAAATGGGCGCCGCAAGGGCTCGAGCGGCTCAGCGAGTGGAAACGACGGGTCGCGCCGATCCCGCTGGTCGCCATCGGTGGCCTCAACCCCGACCGGCTCGACGGCGTATTCGAGGCTGGGGCAGACAGTGCCGCGGTGGTCACCGACGTCACGCTGAATCCTGACCCTGAAGCGCGCACCAGAGAGTGGATAAAAGAGACCGCCCGATGGCGCTGAGGCAGGAGTTGCATGTACTTGTCGTCGGCGGATCGGACTCCAGTGGGGGTGCCGGAATCGCGCGCGATATCGAGACCCTCTCCGCCATGGGCGTGCGCAGCTGCCTTGCCGTCACTGCGGTGACGGTGCAAACACACGACATCGTCGCGGACATCCTTCATCTGCAACCCGGTTTGGTGGCCGATCAGATGCGTGCAGCGCTGCAGGCCAACAAGCTGGCGGCCGTCAAGATCGGCATGCTCGCAACGGCTGAGATCGTCGCCGCGGTTGCCGCTGTGCTGCGCGAAAATCCGGGCATACCGGCAGTCCTCGATCCGGTGCTGGCTTCCACGTCAGGCCGAGCGCTTCTTGAAGCAAGCGCCATCCCCATCATGAAGCAGCATCTGATGCCACTTTGCCGTATCGTCACACCCAATCTTATCGAACTGGCGCTTCTTGCCGGCTCAGAGCTAGCGGTGGATGAGGTCGGCGCGCTTCAACAAGGACAACAACTGCTCGCCGCCGGGGTTCAGGCCCTGCTGATCAAAGGCGGCCACGGCTCAGGACCTCGCTCAACGGATGTTCTCGTTCGACCCAACCAAGAACCCGTGCGCCTTGACACTCGTCGGCTGGCAAGAACGATGCGCGGCACCGGCTGTGCCCTGGCCAGCGCGATAGCCGCGTATCTGGCGATCGGGGGATCGATTGAGGAAGCGGTGCGCCAGGCCAAGCTTCTGGTGTTCGAAAAGATTTGGAAACACCCCATATGAGAATCAGGCTTGCGATAGGCGGCCCCATTTTATCGCCGACGATTTCAGCCAACGGAGGGTCATGTTCGCTGGCCGGTGCTTATGACAAAAGCATCTGATCCTGACGCATTTGTGGCTCTGGTTTCGTCGATGGGTGAATGATCTTCGGTTCAGCAGACGATTAGCGGCGGGAGCCAGGCACCGCCAATCGCGTGGAATCTAGGATCATATTGCGCGAGCAAGAATCCCGTTGGCGGCGATTATCACCAAGGGGATCTTGGCGTCGGCGACTGTGTACACCTGACTAGATCTAGTTTGCGGCGATCATTCTTTGAGAATTCGCGTTTACCGGGTACCCACGATGCACAACGGGCGAGTTTTTCAAAGAGGCGCGTCCTCCTTCGAAGCGCTTCGGAGGGCCAGGCTCTAGGCTCGCCCCGAGCCCCTGCGTAGCCTGCGGGGAGCTGGGTCTCGGCCCATCCGGGTAACGATCCTTCGCCCAGACAAAGCTATGGAAACGATCAAAGCTTTGTTTTAGCTAGGTTATTACCGATTATCGCATAAAAAACTTGTTATCGCACGACTTAAAAAACTTGCAAGTCCACAGCATCATTGACTTGTCACCTATCAGCACTATATACTTGTAATCGCACAGCTCTAAAAACTTGCAGAGGCACGGCCATGGCCAAGCCCCATGAAAAACTCGCTGAATCACTGGCCGTCCTCAAAGAGCTGCAGGAGGGTGGGCGGCGCATATTCAAATCAGATGAGCTGACCCGCGTCCACCGGGAGCGGCTGCTGCAGAACGGGTTCCTGCGCGATGTTATCAAAGGCTGGCTCATGTCGACCGGCCCGCAGGCACAGCAGCAAGACACCACCCCCTGGTACGCGAGCTTCTGGGAGTTCTGCTCCCTTTACTGCAATGACCGGTTCGGCAAGGACTGGTTCCTGTCACCGGAGCAGTCGCTGCTTCTGCACGCGGAAGCGCCCACTATTCCGCCTCAGGTGGTGGTGAACACCCCCAAAGGCACGAATAACAAAATCGACCTGCTGTTCGGCACTTCGCTCTATGACCTCAAGGTCAAGGAGATGCCGGCCGAACTGACAGAGAAAAACGGCCAGCGCGTGTTCACTGTCGAGGCCGCCCTTACCCGGGTGCCGGAAGCGTTCTTCCAGCGCGCCCCTATCGAGATGCAGATCGCCATGGCATCGGTGCGCGACGTATCAACCGTTCTGGCCCTGCTGCTTGATGGCGGCCATTCCGCCGTGGCGGGACGGCTTGCAGGGGCCTTCCGTCGCGTAGGACGCGACTCCTTTGCCGATGAAATCGTGGCCGCCTTCAAAGCCGCCGGCTATGACGTGCGCGAATCCGATCCGTTCGCGGGACAAATTGGAGTGACAACCATTGCGGCGGGCGTACCGCCGTTGGTCGCCCGCCTGCGCGCGATCTGGCAATCGCAGCGCGAAGCCATCATCGAGATATTCCCGAAGGCACCCGGACTTCCGTCCGACAAAGACGCCTATATGAAGTTCGTCGAGGATATCTACGAAAGCGACGCCTACCATTCGCTGTCGATAGAAGGGTACAGCGTCACCCCGGAACTCATCGACCGGGTGCGCGAGGGGAGCTGGAATCCGGAGATTGATGAAGAGGACCGCAAGAACCGGGATGCGCTTGCCGCGCGTGGCTACTACCTCGCATTCCAGAAGGTCAAAGACTCTGTTGCCGCGATCATCAACGGCAAGCCAGCCGGCGCGTTGACGCGGGACACTCACCGGGAGTGGTACCGGGAGCTGTTCGCGCCGTCAGTGACCGCCGGCATCCTCAAAGCCAGCGCGCTTGCGGGATATCGCAATCACCCTGTGTACCTGCGCGGCTCGCAGCACGTGCCGCCGCGTACCGAAGCGGTGGCCGATGGTATGAATGAGCTGTTCGACCTGCTGGAGGCGGAGAAGGCGGCCTCCGTGCGTGCCGTGCTGGGGCATTGGCTTGTGGGCTATGTGCACCCCTATCCGGACGGCAACGGACGAATGGCGCGGTTTCTCATGAACGCGATGCTGGCTTCAGGCGGTTACGCCTGGACAGTCGTCAGAGTCGATGACCGGAAGGCCTACCTCGCAGGGCTGGAGGAGGCGAGCGGCAATATGAATGTGAAAACGTTCGCCGCCTTTCTCGCCGAACGGGTGAAGTGGTCTATGGAGAAGGCGGCGTGAGGTCGGTGGTGTGCCATGTTTAACTTGCTTGTCTCGGGCCACGGCGAGTGGTGGGAACGCCGCCGTTCACGTCAACCATTGACCGGTTCAAGGAATATAGCGGCGCCGAGGCCGAGGCTATCGACCTCGCGCGCCCTGAAACATTGCGCCGGCTGGAGGAAATCCCGGCGCTGTTGATGTACGAAGTCGGGCCGGGAGGCCCGCACGCGCGGGTGGTCCGGCACGGCCGCATACGCAATATCGTTCGGCGCGGACACGAACTGGCCTTCACCTTCGAGCCCGATCCGGAACATGCCTTTCTCGACCGGTCAGCGGTGTTGAGAATTGCGGACCGGCTGGGCATTCAACAGTTCGAACAGCACCGTACGCACTGGGCGATCAAGGATGGTGACATTCCGGCCGAGCTGATTGCCACCGGCACCGCTGAACGGGCGCAGCGCACCGTTGCCGTGGTTGCGGCAGAATATGTTAGAAGCGCGCCGCAAGGGACGAAGGAGAGAAGCTGCCGAACTGGCCGAAGAACTGGAGGATTTTCCTCCCCTCGCTGTAGAAAGCACTGTCGCTCGTGCCGGCGCGTATCCTTCAGCAGCCGACACCCGAATTATACCCGATCCTTGGGATAGAGCCCGGCACGCCCGAAGGCCGCAACGCCGTCGTGGCCGTCGTCGCAAGGGGTCACAATGGGCAGGACTTGCCTGCCGACTGGTCTTATTCGCTGGCGTGGTTCCTGGACCTTTACGGCAGCGCGACGGAAGCGGGGCGCCTTGACGGCGCGCTGGCGGAATGCGCAACGCA
The DNA here is from genome assembly GCF_040322615.1 of Mesorhizobium sp. M0119. Lineage (NCBI taxonomy): Bacteria > Pseudomonadati > Pseudomonadota > Alphaproteobacteria > Hyphomicrobiales > Phyllobacteriaceae > Mesorhizobium > Mesorhizobium sp. M0119. Next base: position 4,901 of record NZ_JAMYTU010000058.1, on the reverse strand, counting down.
TATGATCGCGCTCGGCACTGGCGAGGGAGAAGCCGCCGCCCCGGTTGAAGATATCGGCTACGCGCTCTGGCGCTGTTCGCGAAGCCCGAAACTTATCGGCGATCTGCGCCGGGAATCGCTGAGATAGCGCAGGAGGTTTTATCGCTTACCAAAATCAACTGGAACTCGACCCAGATCAACCAGAAGCTTCCCATTCCCATTCTAGCAGCCAGAAGAGTGGGTGAGCTTTTGAAATATCTATCCGAGGAATCGATAAGCTCAGACTATCGCAAGTATACATAGTTTTTTCCGTTATAGGGTCTGCTCGGCTGCAGACAAAGAGCCCCAGATAAACTTCAGCACGAAAGCAGAATTGAATGAAGGTGGGCTTCACGGAGTTCTCATTTGGGTATGCCTTCACCGAAAACCTTATCCGGTCATCGTCAGCCGCACCTGTAGGCGCGCCGGTCTTTCCAAACCTCATACAGGAAGGGCATTCTGGCTTTGACATCCGCATCAATTTCCCAGGGGTTCCGCTGTTTTTCCAGTACAAGCTTCCGGAGCTGATGAAGCGAGGAACTGCCTTTGAGATTGCGAGCGGACATTGTCCCGGTTTGTCGATACCATTTTTTCGGATTGCGATCATGCGCAGGGATGTGTCGCGTCAGCATGAACTGCTTCTTCGGCTTGAGGCGCGCTATCCGTCAAACGTCTTCTATGCGGCTCCTTGTATTGCAAACATCAGCGATTTCGACCGCTCTTATAATGGGGCAACCGTAGCACGGCAGTCCATTTTCGTCTCACCAGGGGATATTGGGCCCTTGCCAGACGACAAAGCGTACAGCCTTGCCTATAAACCTGGACTGGCAACTGGATATTTTTGCTCGAAACCCAAGCCCACCAAAGTTCAAACATTTGATGATCTCGCTGCGCTCTTTAAGGAGCAGTTCGCCGAGAAGCGTTTTGCGGAAGTCGGCGAGGCGGCGCGTGAGATGCGCGAAAACGTACTTGAGCTTGCTTCGCCGTCAATGCGGCAAGCCGAACAGCTCATTGCTGAACGGGTCGGCGCGAGACGCATTCAGATTCTAGACGGCGCAGCCAGACCGCCCGAGGAAGAGCGCGCAGTCACTGACATTCTCGGAGCGCGGGAAATTGCGCGTGTCGATCTTGGCGTCGACCTGCTGGTGGCCCAACCACGCTAACGACATCATACCTCGCTGATTAGCCCAGCTTTTGTCTAGGCCACAGTTATGAGACTACGAACTACTTGGCCAGGAAGAAGATCGGATTGAAAGCGAACCTTCCTTGTCATCTTTGCATCACGGTCAGTCTGCACGAGATTGACCGCTGCAAGCCGGGAGCAAGACCGGGCTGCGCAAACGTTGCAACAGATCCTTCAAGGAAATTCATAGACTCTTAGCAACTCCGGTTCGCTGTGAATGGTAGGCTTATTGCAACGTTTGAGTCAGTGGGGTCCGAACCGTGGCTTATTCTCCGACCCGCCGAACTGCGTGCAATTTCGGCTAAAGGCAATGGCAAGAAGAGCGCCCATCTTATTTGTTCGACACAGCCATATCGGCTCAAAACAGTATCTTCACGGCCACCGAGATTGTCCGGTCGGTGGACAAGCAACCATATTATTTGGTTCGAAAGCTGCAACATCTGTGGAGAACGCGAAATGACAAATTCAGTAGGACGAGTGCCCAGGCTTTCCAAGTGGCTTGGTCCTGACCAATGCTGACACTGGTCAGTCGCCTACGGACGGCAGCGCATTTAGATCGCCTTCGAATTCTAGGCCTTTGCGCGCACGCGGACCTAACTGTCTGCCAGCTAGCGGAGATTCTGGGTCTGCGTCGTGAGCACGTTGTACGACACGTCCGGCTGCTGGCCAGAGCCGACTTTCTTTACTGCAACGAACAACGTCCGTGGTGCTCGTACAATCTCAAAACAGGAGGTAAGGACGGCGGGCTGGTTCAATTGTTGGTTGATCTCCTGCCCCACGGCGATGGCTATCACAAACGAGACCTTCAACGGCTCGAAGCGGTACGAGACACGCGGCCGAAGGGGACCGCATGCTTGACCGTGAAATAGATCAATCCAATTGGAGCGCGAAGCTACCATGGACAACTCCGCCGACAGCGCCATCGCGCAGCCCGACACTTACGGACGGTCTCGCTTGGCGACGGTTGATTGCCGCGTTCACGAACTGCTTCTAAGACAGGAGCGGCAGGAGCGGACGACGCTCAAACTGATCGCATCTGAGAACTTTGCCTCCTCGGCCGTGCTGGAAGCAACCGGTTCGATTTTCATGAACAAGTACGCCGAGAGGTACCCCGCTGCGCGCTACTACGCGGGAAACGAGATCGTCGATGAGCTTGAGAACCTCGCCATTGAGCGCTTGAACACGTTATTCGGCAGCGAACACGCCAACGTCCAGCCTTATTCCGGCTCGCCGGCCAATCAGGCTGTCTATCGAGCGCTTTTAAGCCCCGGTGACAAGGTGATGGGTTTGCCAATTCCGGAAGGGGGCCACCTCACTCATGGTTGGGCCATCAATTTTTCCGGAACAGACTATAAGCGCGTCCCCTATGGGCTGCACGAAAAGACGCAGCAAATTGACTATGACCGTTTGCGCGAAACAGCAAAACGCGAACGGCCTCGGCTCATTTGGGCTGGCGGTACTGCTTATCCCCGTATCTTCGACAACGCGGCAATGGCAGAAATCGCTCTGGAGGCGAACTCCTACCTCGTGGCCGACATCGCGCACATCAGTGGCCTGATTGTCGCTGGAGTGCATCCGAATCCCGTACCCCATTGCGACGTCGTCAGCAGCACGTCTCACAAGTCGATCCGCGGTCCCCGCGGTGGCTTCATTTTGTCAAGGAATGAAGATCGCCATCAAGCGCTGTATCATTCGAAGGGCAAATACAATCTCGCCAGACGAATAGATCGCGCTGTCTTCCCTCAACTGCAAGGCGGCCCCCATATGAATGTTATCGCGGCGCTAGCTGTCGCTTTGCGGGAAGCCGCGGACCCGTCCTTCCGCAGTTACGGCCAACAGATTGTCAAAAATGCCAAGGCTCTGGCCCTGGCGCTTCTGGACCGAGGTTATGACCTGGTCACCGGGGGCACTGACAATCACATGCTGATCCTTGATCTTCGCGATCGACTACTATCAGGCAAGGCCTATGCCAAGCGGTTAGCGAAGGCAGGCATCATTACGAGCTTTAATATGGTGCCGGGCGACCCGCGCCATCCTGCGGTCACAAGCGGAATTCGCCTGGGGGCGCCAGCAGTGACGTCAATGGGCTTGCGCGATGTGGAAACCGTGCAAATTGCTGGCTTCATGGACTCCGTCCTCCGGCGAGCCAGAAGACGAAGATCTCCATGCCTGCGTGCGAAGAGACGTTGCCGACTTGTGCGCTGCGTTCGAGGTCCCGGGCCTCACCGACAGGTAAGGTGGGCTAAGCAAAATGCCCCATACAACTCCAACACCCGAAGCGAGGCATTTCATGGCTAGGCAGTTCGTGTTCTCTTCCGAATCGGTTGGCGCGGGACACCCGGATAAGTTGGCCGACAACATCTCGGATGCCATCCTCGATGCCATCCTCCGCACCGATCCCAAGGCGCGCGTCGCCTGTGAAGCGTTGGTAAAATCAGGGATGGTCGTTCTGGCTGGCGAGATTACCAGCGATGCGCAGGTGGATTATAGCCAAGTTGCGCGCGATACGATTCTCGATATTGGATACGACAACGAGGCCGTCGGCTTTGACGGCCGGCGTTGCTCCGTCGTTCATGCACTCACCGAGCAGTCGCCCGACATCAGCCAGGGCGTTGACGAGGGACGAGGGCAGGACCTCCAACAGGGAGCGGGAGATCAGGGCCTCATGTTCGGCTACGCATGCCGCGAAACCGATACTCTGATGCCTTTGCCGATCCAGCTCGCTCATCGCTTGACGAAACAACAGGCAGATGTCCGGAAAGCACGACCGCTTGGCTGGTTGCGTCCTGACATGAAATCCCAAGTCTCAGTGCGCTATGAGGGGTTGCGCCCGGTCGCCCTGGATACCATCGTCGTATCGACCCAACATGACGAGCAGGTCTCGCAAGAGACGGTCCGCGAGGGCGTCATTGAGGAAATCATAAAGCCTGTCCTGCCGACCCACCTGGAGACGGAAGGCATCAGAATTCTGGTCAACCCGACGGGGAGGTTCGTAGTCGGCGGGCCGCGCGGCGACTGCGGTCTCACTGGACGCAAGATCATCGTCGATTCCTATGGTGGGATGGGTCGTCACGGCGGCGGCGCCTTTTCGGGCAAGGACCCGTCCAAGGTTGACCGCTCAGCTGCCTATGCGGCCCGGTATGTCGCAAAGAATATCGTCGCTAGCGGACTTGCGGACGTCTGCGAGGTGCAGCTTGCTTACGCAATCGGCGTGGCCAGTCCGGTTTCTGTCATGGTCAACACGTTCGGAACAGCGAGGGTTGAGGAAAGAAGGATCGAGCGCCTCATTCTTGAGTTGTTCGATCTCAGACCGAAGGGCATTATCAAGATGCTTGATCTCTTACGCCCTATCTACCGCAAGACCGCGACCTATGGCCATTTCGGCCGTGAAGAGCCTGATTTCACCTGGGAGAAGACAGACAGGGCCGACGAATTGCGTCGCGAGGCAGGACTTGCCGCCCCGTGAGGGCTGGCGCCGAACCGATTGGCAAGCGGAAAGCCCATTCCCACTGGCCAGACCCGCCGGCGCCCGGCGTGGCAGAAAGCCGGTGGGCTTTTGGCGGAGACATGAATTGATGCCGGACTATGACGTGCTTTGTATCGGGAATGCCATCGTCGACATCATCGCCCAGTGCGACGAGGCGTTCCTGGAGACCAACGGCATCATCAAGGGCGCGATGAATTTGATCGACACGAGGCG
>NZ_JAMYTU010000057.1:0-26518 GCF_040322615.1 Mesorhizobium sp. M0119 | reverse complement strand
CCTAAAACCCCTTGATCAAAACGGATACTTTAGATTCTTGTTTTGACGCATGTCGTTACCGCAAAACCGCTGCACACTTTTGCGCGACATGCATTATCGATCGGAGCGGCCCCGCCAAAGCGTCGCAGCACGCTTGTGTTGGCAGGGCAAGGGTCTCGTTCTATTGGAAGAGCCATGCTGTTCTGGGTCATAGCCGCAATCCTGACGCTGGGCGCAAGCCTGGCGGTGCTGCTGCCGTTGACCGGTGGTTCGAAGAACGCGTCCGCTGCCGGCGATCACGACCTTGAAGTCTATCGCGACCAGTTGGCCGAGCTTGACCGCGATATGGCGCGTGGCCTGATCCAGCCAATTGAGGCCGAAGAGGCTCGCGCCGAAATCGCCCGCCGTATCCTTCGCCTGAGCAATGCCGGCCAGGCCGACGACACGGCGACGCAGCCGTCGCGGTCGACAAGGCTGGTGGCGACGGCTGCCGTGCTGGTTGTTCCGCTGGTCAGCTGGGGCCTCTATGGCCAGCTCGGCTCACCCGACCTGCCGTCGCAGCCGCTCAGCGAACGCCTGGCCAAGAACCCCGCCGATAGCTCGGTCGACGAGCTGATAGCCCGCGCCGAGGCGCACCTGGCGGCCAACCCATCCGATGGCCGCGGCTGGGACGTGCTGGCGCCGGTCTATCTGCGCATGCAGCGATACGCCGATGCGGTAACCGCCTATCGCAACGCCATCCGCCTCGACGGCGACAGCGCTGCCCGTCAGGCGGGTCTTGGCGAGGCGATCGCCAATGCGGCCGGCGGCATTGTCTCGGCCGAAGCGCAGGCGGCTTTCGAGGCGGCGTTGAAGCTTGATCCGGCCAATCCGAAGGCCTCGTTCTATCTCGCCATGGGCATGGCACAGGAGGGCCGCTTAGCTGAAGCCACGGCGGCCTGGCAAAAGATGCTGGCCGCCTTGCCGCAGGGCTCGCCGTGGCGCGGTGCCGTCGAGCAGGCGCTGGCCGAATCCGCCGCCCGCAGCGTTGCTTCGGAAACGCCTGCGAAAGGGCCGAGCGCCGAGGATATCGATGCTGCTTCCTCGATGTCGCCGCAGGACCGGCAAGCCATGATCAGCACCATGGTTGCCGGCCTCGACGAAAAGCTTCGGCAAAATCCGCGCGACGAGGAAGGGTGGATGCAGCTCGTTCGTTCCTATGCCGTGCTGGGCAAGACAGATCAGGCGCGTGACGCGCTCAATCGCGGTATCGCCGTCTTTGGCGCGGACAGCGACCAGGCCAGGAAATTCACCGCCTTTGCCGCCTCGCTCGGCGTGACGGCGACGGAGTAGACGATGACGCGCAAGCAGAAACGACTGTCGGTGATCGTCGCAGGACTGGCGTTTCTCGGTGTTGCAACCGGGCTGACCTTCTATGCGCTTGGCCAGAAGGCCTCCTATTTCTATATGCCGGCCGATCTGGCCACCGCCAGCCTTCAGCCGGGCCAGCGCATCAGGCTCGGCGGCCTGGTCGAAAATGGCACCGTCGAGCGCGGCCAGGGCGCCACCGTCGCCTTTTCGGTGACCGACAACCAGAAGGACGTCAAGGTCACCTATACCGGCATTCTTCCCGATCTTTTCCGGGAAGGGCAGGGCGTGATCACCGAAGGCTCGTTTGGTCCTGACGGGGTCTTTATTGCCGACAGCGTGCTGGCTAAGCATGACGAGACCTATATGCCCAAGGAAGTGGCGGACGGCCTCAAGGCCAAGGGCGTATGGCAGGAGAGCAAGAGTGAGTAGAAAGGTTCCGCAGAAGTGTTCTACCATTTTGCGGCAAGAACCTGCGGCAGAACCTAGCGAGCGCGGCGACAATGGTTGAAACCGGACATTTCGCCCTGGTCCTGGCGTTTGCGCTGGCCCTGGTGCAAACGATGGTGCCGCTGTTCGGTGCGCGCACCGGCAATCACAAGATGATGGCCGTCGGCGCACCGGCCGCACTGACCGGCTTTGCCTTGACGGCGCTGTCTTTCTTGGCGCTGGCAACCGCCTATGCAGGCTCCGATTTTTCGGTGGAGAGCGTCTGGGAGAACTCGCATTCGCTGCAGCCGCTGATCTACAAGATCACCGGAACCTGGGGCAATCATGAAGGCTCGATGCTGCTCTGGGTGCTGATCCTGACCTTCTTCGGCGCGCTCGTCGCCGTCTTCGGCGGCAATCTTCCGGCGACGCTCCGGGCCAATGTGCTTGCCGTGCAGGGAGCGATCGGCGCCACTTTCTTCCTGTTCATCCTGACGACGTCGAACCCGTTCGTCAGGCTCAATCCGGCGCCTATCGAGGGCCGCGATCTCAACCCGATCCTGCAGGACCTCGGCCTCGCCATCCATCCGCCGCTGCTCTACCTCGGCTATGTCGGCTTTTCGATCTGCTTTTCCTTCTCGGTCGCCGCCCTCATCGAGGGCCGCATCGACGCATCGTGGGCGCGCTGGGTAAGGCCGTGGACATTGGTCGCCTGGATGTTCCTCACCGGCGGCATCGCCATGGGCTCCTACTGGGCCTATTACGAGCTCGGCTGGGGCGGCTTCTGGTTCTGGGACCCGGTCGAGAACGCATCCTTCATGCCGTGGCTGGCGGGCACGGCGCTGCTGCATTCGGCGATCGTCATGGAAAAGCGTTCGGCGCTGAAGATCTGGACGCTGCTTCTGGCGATCCTGACCTTCTCGCTGTCGCTGCTCGGCACCTTCCTGGTGCGTTCCGGCGTGCTGACCTCGGTGCACGCCTTCGCCACCGATCCGACGCGCGGCGTGTTCATCCTCTGCATCCTGACGCTGTTCATCGGCGGCTCGCTGGCGCTATTTGCCTTGCGCGCCTCCCGGCTGACGGCCGGCGGCCTATTTCACCCGATCTCGCGCGAAGGCGCGCTGGTCCTGAACAATCTGTTCCTGACCACCGCCACCGCCACCGTGCTGGTCGGCACGCTCTACCCGCTCGTCGTTGAAGCCCTGTCTGCCGACAAGATCTCGGTCGGCGCGCCGTTCTTCAACCTGACATTCGGCCCGCTGATGGTGCCGCTGCTGGTCGTCGTGCCGTTCGGGCCGCTGCTCGCCTGGAAGCGCGGCGACATTTTCGCGGTCGCCCAGCGCCTGATGGCGGCTTTCGCGGCGGCGCTGCTCGCCGTGCTGGTGACGGCCCTGTTCATCGATGGCACTTCGGTGTTGGCGGCACTCGGTGTCGGCCTTGCCTTCTGGCTGATCTGCGGCGCGCTCACCGATCTCGCCGTCAAATCCGGCTTCGGCACCGTCGCGCCCGCCACCATGCTCAGGCGCTTCGCCGGCCTGCCGCGCTCGGTCTTCGGCACAGCGCTTGCGCATCTCGGCCTCGGGCTGACAACGCTCGGCATTGTCGGCACGCTTTGCTTCGGCACCGAAAAAATCTTGGCGATGCATGCCGGCGAGACCGTCGAACTGTCCGGCCACAAGCTGCGCTTCGAGGGGCTCTACCCGGCCCAGGGGCCCAACTACATTGAGGATCGCGGCCGCTTCGCCCTGCTTGGCGCCGACGGCAGCGTCACAGGCGAGATCACCTCGGCCAAGCGCTCATATCCGGTGCGCCAGATGACCACGACCGAATCCGGCATCAGGACGATCGGCTTCAGCCAGCTCTATCTGTCGCTTGGCGACGAGGGCAGCGATGGCTCTGTGGTCGTTCGTCTATGGTGGAAGCCGCTGGTGACGCTGATCTGGGGCGGCGGACTGGTGATGATGGCGGGCGCGGCGATGTCACTGCTCGACCGCCGCCTTCGCGTCGGCGCGCCGTCGCGCCGCAAGCCAGCGGGCGCCGTGCCATCCGCAAGCTCGTCATGAAAAGGGTCACGCTGGCCTCGCTGGTCCTGCTGCTGGCGCTGTTGTTCGCCGGCGCTGCGCAGGCAGTCAAGCCCGACGAGGTGCTGGCCGACCCGGCACTCGAGGCGCGGGCGCGCGCTTTGTCGGAAGGCTTGCGCTGCATGGTCTGCCAGAACCAGTCGATCGACGAGTCCGATGCCGATCTTGCCCGTGACCTGCGCATTCTTGTGCGCCAGCGCCTGGTCGCCGGCGATACCGATCAGCAGGTGATGGACTATGTCGTTTCGCGCTACGGCGAATTCGTGCTGCTGAAGCCACGCTTCAATCTGCGCAATGTCTTGCTCTGGGGGACGCCAGTTCTTCTGCTGCTCGTTGGCGGGACGTTCATCCTGCTGGCCGCCCGCTCGCGCCGCTCGACGGCGACCAATGCCCTGACCGCGGACGAGAAGGCGGCGCTGGATGCGATACTCCGCCGCGATTGATCGATACATTACAAAAGTTTCATGTACCGGAAATGGCGCCGTAATGTGCGGCTCTCTATTTCCTTTGTCGAGGATGCCAATCAAGGGGCGTCCCTTGCAAAGAGGATACGAGAACCATGAATGTTGCCCCCAATTCATATCTGCGCACCCGCAAACGCCTGCTGGCCGCAGCCGCATCCCTGGCCATTGCCGGCGCGATCGGCTTTGGTGCTGTTGCCACCGGGACAGCCCCGGTGCTGGCCGACGCCGTGCGTGTCGAGGCACCGCAGGTCCCGAGCTTCGCCGATGTGGTCGAGCGCGTTTCGCCAGCGGTCGTCAGCGTGCGCGTCAAGGCCAAGATCCAGTCGACGGCCGATGACGGTTCCGGCCAGATGGACGACGAGGACGGGTTAGGCAATCTTCCCGACAACCCGCAGCTGCGCCGGTTCTTCCGCGAATTCCGCGGCTTTGGCGATCAGGGCGGCGATCAGGGCCCGAACGGAATGCGCCGTTTTGGACATCGTGACCGCAACAACGACCAGCCGCGGCCGGTGGCGCAAGGGTCCGGCTTCTTCATCTCCGATGACGGCTATCTCGTCACCAACAACCATGTCGTCGAGGAGGGCACCGCCTTCACCGTGGTGACCAATGACGGCAAGGAACTCGACGCCAAGCTGATCGGCACCGATCCGCGCACCGATCTTGCCGTGCTCAAGGTCGATGACGGCAGCAAGTTCACCTATGTCGACTTCGCCGATGATTCCAAGGTTCGCGTTGGCGACTGGGTGGTGGCTGTCGGCAATCCGTTCGGCCTCGGCGGCACGGTTACCGCAGGCATCGTTTCGGCCCGCGGCCGCGATATCGGCGCCGGCCCCTATGACGACTTCATCCAGATCGATGCCTCGGTGAACCGCGGCAATTCGGGCGGCCCGACCTTCAACCTCAACGGCCAGGTCGTCGGCATCAACACCGCGATCTTCTCGCCGTCGGGCGGCAGCGTCGGCATTGCCTTCGACATTCCCGCTTCGACCGCCAAGCAGGTCGTACAGGATCTGATGAAGAACGGCACCGTGCAGCGCGGCTGGCTCGGCGTCGAGATCCAGCCGGTCACCCCCGAAATCGCCGAGTCGCTTGGCCTTGGGTCCGGCAAGGGCGCGCTCGTTGCCAGCGCGCAGGACAATGGTCCCGGCAAGAAGGCCGGCATCACCGCCGGTGACGTGATCACCCAGGTGGACGGCAAGGACGTTGCTTCGCCGAAGGAACTCGCCCGTCTGATCGGCGCTTACCCGCCCGGCAAATCGGTCGATGTCACAGTGTGGCGCAACGGCAAGAGCGAGGCGGTCAAGGTCGATCTCGGCAAGCTGCCGTCGAGCGACAAGCAGGCCTCGGCCGACCAGCAGCCTGCCCCCGCGCCGAAGACCGACACGCTCGCCGATCTCGGCCTGACCGTCACCAAGTCCGACAATGGCAAGGGCCTTGTGGTGACCGACGTCGACCCCGACAGCGATGCCGCCGATCGCGGCATCCAGCCCGGCGACGTCATCACCTCCGTCAATTCGACGGAAGTGACCGGCACCGGCGACGTCGACAAGGCGATGGCCGACGCGGTGAAGTCTGGACGCAAGGCAGTGCTGATGCAGATCACCCGCGACGACAGCAACCGCTTCGTCGCGCTGCCTGTCGCCAAGGGCTGACGACCGGTTCGACTTTTCCGGAGTGGCGGTTTTCAACACCCCCGAGCCGCCGCACGGGAAAGCACGGGGCCTGAATGCGTTAGTCAGTCATCGTGTTCCGCCCCAGCGGCAGCGGGCTTCCCATCGCCCGCTGCCGCTCGAACATGCCGCTCAAGGCGTGAAGCGGTTTTAGGCTACGACATGCTAAAACAAAGACTTACCGCGTATCCCTGAATCACTTTGTTCGCGATACGCCATGGAGAAGGCCACGATGCATATGCCGGCCACTCAATCTTCCAGCGAAATCGCGTATAACGGTTCTATGAAGATTCTCGTCATAGAAGACGATCGCGAGGCAGCCGACTACCTGCAGAAGGCGTTCGCCGAGGCCGGCCATACCGCCCATGTCGCGGGCGACGGCGAAACCGGCTTCGCGCTCGCCGATTCCGGCGACTATGACGTCATGGTCGTCGACCGCATGATGCCGCGCCGCGACGGCCTGTCCGTCATCGCCGGGCTCAGGTCCCGGGGCAATACGACGCCCGTGCTGATCCTGTCGGCGCTGGGCGAAGTCGACGACCGGGTCACCGGTCTGCGCGCCGGCGGCGACGACTATCTGACCAAACCCTACGCGTTTTCCGAACTGCTCGCCCGCGTCGAGGTGCTGAACCGCCGCGCCAGCGCCAGGGAAGCCGAAACCGTCTACCGGGTCGGCGATCTCGAACTCGACCGGCTGTCGCACTCGGTGCGGCGCGCCGGGCGCGAGATAACGGTGCAGCCGCGCGAGTTCCGCCTGCTCGAATATTTGATGCGCCATGCCGGCCAGGTGGTGACGCGCACCATGCTGCTCGAGAATGTCTGGGACTACCATTTCGATCCGCAAACAAACGTCATCGACGTTCATATCTCGCGGCTGCGGGGCAAGATCGAGAAAGGCTTCGACAAGCCGATCCTGCACACGGTTCGCGGCGCCGGCTATATGCTGAAAAGCGGCTAGAACCCCATGGCTCTTTCCGTGCCGGCCATCATGAGGACGACGGCAGCGCGGCTTTCAGCGCTTTATCTTCTGCTTTTTGCGCTGTGCGCGGTGTTGCTGGTCTTGTACATGACCTCGCTGTCGGCGCGCATGCTGACCGCCCAGACGCAGGAGACGATCAACGACGAGGTGCTCGGCCTGGCCCGAGCCTATCAGCGCGGCGGCCTGCCGTTGCTGGTTCGCGTCGTCGAGCAGCGCTCCCGCCAGCCCGGCGCCAATCTCTATCTGATCGCCGATGCCAACGGCCAGATCCTGACCGGCAATGTGCAGAGCCTGGAGCCGGGCGTGATCGAGGCCGAGGGCTGGACCACCGAACCGTTCTCCTACCGCCGCTTCGGCGAGGGCGAGCTCGAGCGGCAGCGCAACCCGGTCTCCGACCCGAACGAGCCCGCCCAGAGCGAAGTACAGGCCGAAGGCGAGAAAGGCCACAACGCCATTGCCCTGGTGCTGCGCCTGCCCAACCAGATGATCATGCTGGTCGGCCGCGACCTCGGCGAGCCGGAGCGCTTCCGCGCCGTCATTCGTCGCGCCTTGATGCTGGCGCTCGGCATGATGGGCGTCGGCGGGCTGCTGATCTGGTTCTTCGTCGGGCGCGCGGCGCTGAAGCGCATCGACAGCGTGTCGGAGGCGAGCCGCCGCATCATGGGCGGCGATCTTTCCGGCCGGCTGCCGGTCACCGGCGCCGGCGACGAGTTCGACCGGCTGTCGGAAAACCTCAACTCCATGCTGGCCAGGATCGCCACGCTGAACGAGGGCCTGAAGCAGGTCTCCGACAACATCGCCCACGACCTGAAAACGCCGCTGACCAGGCTGCGCAATCGCGCCGAGGCGACGCTTTCCGGCAAGCACAACACCAGCGACTACCGGCAGGCGCTGGAAGGAACGATCGCCGAATCCGATCAGCTGATAAAGACCTTCAACGCCATCCTGATGATCTCGCGACTGGAAGCCGGCTATTCCTCGGAAAGCACCACCAGGGTTGATCTAGCCGCTGCCGTGCACGACGTCGTCGAACTCTACGAGCCGGTGGCGGAGGAGGCGGGCGTGACGCTCGAAACTTCGGTGCAAGGTTCTTTCGTCGTCAACGGCAATCGCGAGCTGATCGGCCAGGCGCTGTCCAACATCGTCGACAACGCGATCAAATATTCGACCGACTCGACCTCCAGGCCTACGGTTCGCGTGACGCTGGAGCGTGTCGATAGCGAGATCAGACTCGCCGTCTCCGACAACGGCCAGGGCATTCCCGACGATGTCGACCGTGCCAGGGTGACCGAGCGTTTCGTGCGGCTGGAAAAGAGCCGCTCGCAGCCGGGTTCCGGCCTTGGCTTGAGCCTCGCCAAGGCGATCATGACGTTCCACAATGGACGGCTTGAGCTTCTGCCCGGCAATCCCGGATTGTCCGTCGTCATGAGTTTTCCCGGGCGGGAGGGCCGCTGATGGTAGCGAGGATGGCAGTGCGACGCCTCGAAACGGACTGGCTGTTGAAGCCGGCGATAAAGCTCGTTCCGCTGGATGCAAGCCGCGCCAGGCAGGAATTGTCGGAGATCGCCGACGCCGCGCGGCAAAAAGAACTGCCGCGACTGGCGAAATTCTTGGCAGGCAAGGGGGTCGTCCAGGATTTCCTCGCCGCCGTGTTCGACCTGTCGCCGTTCCTGCGCGATACCGCGCGCCGCCGGCCGCGGATACTCGATGCGCTTTTCGACGGGACCATCGAGGCGCGGCTGGCATCGATCGGCGCCGCGGTCGACAAGGCAGCACGCGTAGAGGCCGTCTCCGAAAGCAGCCTGATGATGGAGCTGCGCCAATGCAAGGCGGAGGCGCATTTCCTGATCGCCTTGGCCGATCTCGCCGGCGAGGCCGAGACCTCGTTGACGGTGAGGCGACTGAGCGACCTTGCCGACGCCTGCACGCGTGCGGCCGTCGATTTCCTGCTCCGCGACGCGCATGAGCAAGGCAAGCTCCGATTGCCGGATGCCAAAAATCCGGCGCGACGCTCGGGCTGGATCCTGCTCGGCATGGGCAAGCTCGGCGCGCATGAGTTGAACTTTTCCTCCGACATCGACCTCGTGGTCTTCTTCGACCCCGATGCGCCAGCCGTCGTCGATCCGCTCGACGCCACAGAGCTGTTTTCGCGCCTGACCCGCCGGCTGGTCCGCATTCTTCAGGACCGCACCGAGCACGGTTACGTCTTCCGCACCGATCTCAGACTTCGTCCCGACCCCGGCTCGACGCCGCTTGCGATCCCGGTCGAGGCGGCGCTGCGCTACTATGAGGCGCGCGGCCAGAACTGGGAGCGCGCCGCCATGATCAAGGCGCGCCCGGTGGCCGGCGATGTTGCCGCCGGCGCCGTCTTCCTAAAGGAACTGCAGCCCTATATCTGGCGCAAATACATGGACTATGCGGCGATTGCCGACGTCCATTCGATCAAGCGCCAGATTCACGCCCACAAGGGCCATGGCGAGGTCGCGGTTAAGGGCCATAACGTCAAGCTCGGCCGCGGCGGCATCCGCGAGATCGAGTTCTTCGTCCAGACCCAGCAGCTCATCGCCGGCGGCCGCTTTCCCGAACTGCGCGGCCGCGAGACCGTGCCGATGCTCGGCGAACTCTCCGCGCGCGGCTGGATCACCGCCGATGCGCGTGATGCGCTCACCAGGCAATACTGGTTCCTGCGCCGCGTCGAGCATGCCATCCAGATGGTTGCCGACGAGCAGACGCACATTCTGCCGGAGGACGAAGAGGGGCTGGAGCGCGTCGCCCGCATGCTGGGCTTTGCCGATGCGGCAGGCCTTGCCGAAACGTTCCGCGCGGCGCTGCACCAGGTCGAGCGCCACTATGCAGCGCTGTTCGAAACCGCGCCGGAGCTTTCGGCCGGCATCGGCAATCTGGTCTTTACCGGCGACGTCGACGATCCCGATACCCTGCAGACCTTGCAGCGGCTCGGCTTCCAGCGGCCGAGCGACATCTGCCGGGTTATTCGCGGCTGGCACTTCGGCCGTTACCGCGTCACCCGGTCGGCGGAGGCGCGCGAGCGGCTGACGGAACTGACGCCGGCGCTGCTGCAAGCCTTCGGCCAGACGCGGCGAGCGGACGAGGCGGTGATCCGCTTCGACGAATTCCTTGCCGGCCTGCCTGCCGGCATCCAGCTGTTTTCGCTGCTGCAGTCGAATCCGGCTTTGCTGAAGCTGATGGCCACGATCATGGGCGCGGCACCGCGGCTGGCCGCCATCATCACGCGCCGGCCGCATGTCTTCGATGGGCTGCTCGATCCGGCGCTGCTGAGCGAACTGCCCAACCGCGCCTATCTGTCGGCGCGCCTTGCCGCCTTCCTCGAAGGCGACAGGGCCTATGAGGACGTGCTCGACCGATTGCGCATCTTTGCTTCGGAGCAAAAATTCCTGATCGGCGTCAGGCTGCTTGCCGGGTCGATCGACCCGCCGCGCGCCGGCCGCGCTTTTTCCGATCTTGCCGACCTGACCATCGAGGCGGCATTGCAGGCGGTGATGGCGGAATTCGCTTTGCGTCATGGCTATATTGCCGGCGGCCGGGTCGCGCTGCTCGGCATGGGCAAGCTCGGCAGCCGCGAACTGACGGCGGGCTCCGACGTCGACCTCATCCTGCTCTACGATCACGACGCCGATGCGGAGGAGTCCGACGGCGACAAGCCGCTTGCCCCGTCGCATTACTACAGCCGGCTGACGCAGCGGCTGATCGCCGCCGTTTCAGCGCCGACGGCCGAGGGCGTGCTCTACGAACTCGACCTTCGCCTGCGGCCGTCCGGCAACAAGGGGCCGGTTGCCACCCATGTCGACGCCTTCAAGAAGTATCAGCGCCAGGACGCCTGGACATGGGAGCACATGGCGCTGGCGCGAGCCCGTGCGATCGGCGGCGATGCCGAGCTCTGCCGCGAGGTCGAAGGGGAAGTTGCCGCAGTGCTCGCTCTGCCGCGCGATCCAGCCAAGGTGATGGCCGAGGCATCCGAGATGCGCGCCATGGTCGACAAGGAGAAGCCGCCGCGCGATCCCTGGGACATCAAGCTGATCCCGGGCGGCCTCATCGATCTCGAATTCATTGCCCAGGTTGCGCTGATCACGGGAAAGATCGAGGCAGGCCGCAGGGCCACCGGCACGGCTGAGGTCCTGTCGCGCCTGGCGCCGGATTTCGCCAGCGCCCAGGTCAGGCAGGAACTGGTGGATGCCTATTCGCTCTATCTGGCGCTGACCCAGATGATACGGCTTTGCCTCACCGGCGCGTTCGAACGCGACGATGTTCCGCCAGGGCTTTCGGATCTGCTTCTGGCGGTCACCGACCTGCCGGATTTCGGGGTGCTTGAAGCGCATCTCAAGGAGACGTCGCAGAAGGTCAGAAAGGATTTCGACCTTCTGCTTCGTGCGTAACAACCGTGACGGCAACCAGCCGTACGGGCGAGAGCATCGGACCGAACATTGCGACCTGTTTTTGGGAGGTTCCGATGTTCAATCAAAGAGATTAGAGCGGGGGATTGAAGGTCCGCCGCTCTAGCATCGGGGGTGACGATGCAACAGGAGAAGACCATGAGAAAGACAACCAGACTTGCACTCGTTTTCGCAGCCCTGGCCGGCGCCGTCGGCACCGCTGCCTATGCAGACGAGCACTCCGGCGCCGGGCCGCGCGACGGCATGATGATGCGCCTCGGCAAGGTCATGAAGGACAATGACGGAACCATCACCTTCGACCAGTTCTCCGACGCCATGAACGCGCGGCTGAAGAAGATGGTCGCCGACAATGGCGGCAAGCTGACCGTGGCACAGCTCGCCGACGCACTGGAGAAGGCGCGCTTCGAGCAGATGGCCAGGCGCATCATCGCCCGCTACGACACCAAGGGCGACGGCACGCTGACCGCCGACGACATCGCCAGCCGTCAGAAGAAGGTCTTCGCCATGCTCGACCGCGACAATGACGGTAAGATCGAGAAGAACGAACTGCCGAAGGGTCCCGGCCGTCACCGCCAATGGGACGGCGAGGGCAATGATGGCGCTGACGGCATGCAGTGAGAATTTGATAACTGCTCCGGCGCCGCGAGCCGCCGGAGACTTATTTTGTCGTTCAGGCAGCGGCCCTGACCGCCTGCGCGGCTTTCTTGATCGGGATGCGTACCGAGACGATCGTGCCGACGCTTTCGGTCGAGCGGATCTTCAACGCGCCACCCTGAAGCTCGGCTAGCGAGCGCGAGATGGCGAGGCCGAGGCCGGAGCCGGCATGGCTCTTGGAGAACTGATTTTGCACCTGTTCGAATGGCCGCCCGAGCTTGCTCAGCGCCGCCTTCGGGATGCCGCAGCCATTGTCCTCGATCGTCAGGATCAGCGCGCTGGAAATGCTGCGGGCTCTGACCGAGATGTGGCCGCCTTGCCCGGTGAACTTCACTGCATTGGACAGAAGGTTGATGAGGATCTGCTTGATCGCCCTGCGGTCGGCGAACAGCGTCAGCGAATCGGCGATGCGGGTTTCGACGGTGATCGACTTTTCCGCCGCCTGCAGAGAAACGACGCGAACCGTCTCCCTGATAAGCGGGCAGAGATCGATTTCTTCCTGATCCAGCGCGAACTGGCCGGCCTCGATCTTCGACATGTCGAGGATGTCGTTGATGACGCCGAGAAGATATTTGCCGCTGCCGTTGATGTCGGTGGCATACTCTTCGTAACGCGGCGAACCCAGCGGCCCGAACAGCCGCCGTTCCATCAGTTCCGAGAAGCCGATGATCGCGTTGAGCGGGGTGCGCAACTCGTGCGACATGTTGGCCAGGAATTCGGATTTGGCCCGGTTTGCCGCTTCGGCCCGTTCGGTTTCCTTCATGTATTTGCGATTGAGCTCGACGAGCTCACGAGCCCGTTCCTCTTCCGCGCGGCGGGCAAGGCTGAGGTCGTGGATTGTCGCCATCAGCCGGCGCTCGCTGTCGACCAGCTTCTCCTGGTGCAGCTTGATCTGGGTGATGTCGGAGCCGACCGAGACGATGCCGCCGTCCCTTGTCCGCAACTCGTTCACCTGCAGCCAGCGGCCGTCGGCAAGCTGGCGCTCGAAGGTCACGCCCCCCTGCGGTCCGTTGGTATTGGCAAGCCGCCGCTCCGAGGCGAAGGCCAGCATGCGTTCCTCTAGCACGGCGCGCGGAGCGCCCGGCATCACGTCGCGATCCGACAGGCCGTTGTCCTGCTGGTATTTGGAATTGCACATGATCAGGCGCTCGGACGAATCCCACAAGACGAAGGATTCGTTGATGTTTTCGATGGCGGTCCTCAGGCGCAGGTCCGCCGCTTCGGAGCGCAGCGCCAGGTGCCGCTGCTCGGTGACGTCGACGGCGATGCCGATCAGCTGGATCTCCGGCGCTTCCGGATCGATAACCTGTGCTCTTGCGCGCATCCAAACCCATTGGCCGTCGGCATGGCGCATCCGGAACACCTGGTCGATATGGTCGATCTCGCGTGCGACGATCCTGCTGGCGAGTTCGAACAAATCGCCGTCCTCGGGATGAATGATTTCGTCGACTTCGCCGAACGACAGCATCGTGTCGCAAGGCTCGTAGCCCAGCATGTCGTACATCGAGCGCGACCAGTACATCTTGCCGCGCACCATGTCCCAATCCCACAGACCGCAGCGGCCGCGTACCAGCGCCATGTCGATGCGCTGGTGGGCTTCGAGATAGATGCGGTCGGCGGTCTGGGCGCGCGCCGCCTGGCCGAAATAGGCGTAGAGGATGATGATCAGCACGCCGGCCGTCAGCACGAACAGCGTGACGTTGAGCGAGACCGTCTTGCGCCAGGCGTCAAAGACTGCCTCCTGCGGCACAAACGCTGCCGCGGCACCCCTTCGGCCATTCGCCAGGCTCACTGCCGCGTACCAGTCCTGTCCGCCGATGCTGACCTCCATCACCCCGGCGCGGTTGCCGAACATGAACAGCGGCTGCCCGCCCTGGACGACTCCATCGAGCGATCGCCCCTCCCAGCGCATCGACTGCGGCGATACGGCAATAATCTTGAAAGCGCTGTCGGTGATCGCCAGTACGTGGCTTCGCCCCATCGCGCCCTGACGACCGGTGCTCTCCAACAGGTCCTGGATTGCGCCGGGCGCGGAAACCACCGTCGCGTCGGCGGCGATCGAACTGGCCAGTTGGCCGGCGGCCAGCGCAAGGATCGCCTTGGCGTCGCGCTCGATCTCGTCGTGCTCGTTCATCAGCGACAGAAAGCGCAGCACTGCGATGATCAACAGAAAGATGATGATGAGGGCCGGTATCGATCGCCGCAACAGCGGCTCGGCTGCCAGCAGCCGTCGGTAGGCAGGTTCGGCGATGAGCCGCGTATTGCCTGCAAGACCGTCGCTTCGCGCCTCGCGTCGCTCAAAAGCCGTCCCACCGGGCGCGCCCCACGCGTCCGCCTTCGCCATAAATGGCACTCCCCGATTTTCAATCTGCTTGGCGATCCGGCAACGCCGCACTTCCGAATCGTCAGTAAAGAATCAAACGTGATTCGCCTTGTCCAGAGGCGCGGCGAAAAAAGATTAAAAATCGACTAAAATAATGGGTTTTCGGGCGGGATGGCATTGTGGTGGTGAGTTGGCGCGTTGTCAGGCGAGGGTGCGCTCGACGATGTCTCGCAAATCGGCCGACAGCTTCTCGGTATTGGCGATCGAAAGCAACGCCTCCCTTGCCTTGGCCTGCCGCACCGGTTCGAGCGAGCGCCACGACCTGAGCGCCGTCGCCAGCCTGGCGGCCACCTGCGGGTTGCGTTTTTCGACCTGCAGCACCGTTTCGACGAAAAGCCGGTAGCCCTCGCCGTCGGCGCTATGGAAGCCGGTCTGGTTGGCACTGCAGAACGTGCCGATGAGCGCGCGTACCCGGTTCGGGTTGGCCATCGAGAACGCCGGATGGCTGGTCAAGGCGCGCACCGCGTCGACAGTTTGCGGGCCGGGCACGCTGGCCTGGATCTGGAACCATTTGTCCATCACCAGCGGATCGGTTGCATATTTCGCCTCGAAATCGGCCAGCGCCTTGGTCGCCTCAGGTGAGCCGTGGTGACGGTGCGCAAGCACGGTCAATGCCGCGGCCCGATCCGTCATGTTGGTCGCCGATTGGAAGTGCCGGGCAGCGAGTTCCGCACCTCCCGGTAGCAAGGAGAGATAATCCAGCAGGACATTGCGCAGCGCCCGCTGCCCGGCACTGGTCGCATCCGGGCTGAACGGATCATTGTCGGCGAGCCGATCGTAAAGTTTGGAGAATATCTCGCTGTTGGTCTCGGCGATCGCAACCGCCAGCGCCTCGCGCGCCGCGAAAATGGCGTCGGGGTCAATGTTCTTGCCTATGTCGCGGGCAATATCGGCCTCGCCGGGCAGCGCCAGGGCCAGCGCCCGATAGGCGGGTTCGAGTGCTTCGTCGCCGGCTATCTTGCCGGCAAGCTCGGTCAGCCGGGCACTGAACTCGGGTTGCCTGTGGTCCAGGATCTGACGGAAGGCTGCAATCAGCGCATCGGTCAAAAGCGTGTTGAACGCCTGCCAGCGCGAGAAGGCGTCGCTGTCGTGGCCAGCCAGAAAAAACTGGTCGTCGGGCCGCTGCTCGACCGAAAGCGTCACCGGCGCCGAAAAGCCACGGTTGAGCGACATGGCCGGACGCTCGGCAATCCCGGAAAACCTGACGACATGGCGGCGTTTGCGGATATGGATGACACCATCCTCGACGTTCGCCCCTTCGACGCCGCTATGGGCTATCGCCTCTCCGGCGGCGCCAACCAGGCCGAAGGCAAGCGGGATGTGCATCAGCCGCTTGCGGCTTTCCGACGGCGTTGGCGGCACTGACTGCTCGATTTCGAGCGTGAATTCGCGCGCTGCCGGATTATACGCCGAACTGACGGTCAGGTTCGGCGTACCGGCCTGATGATACCACAGCGAAAACTGCGACAGGTCGCGACCTGAGACGTCTTCGAACACTTTGATGAAATCTTCGATCGTCGCCGCCTGGCCGTCGTGACGCTCGAAGTAGAGGTCCATGCCGGCGCGGAACGTCTCGGCGCCGAGGATAGTATGGATCATGCGCACGACTTCCGAGCCCTTTTCGTAGACCGTCGCCGTATAGAAATTGTTGATCTCGCGGTAGCGGCGCGGCCGCACCGGATGCGCCAGCGGCCCTTGGTCCTCGGGAAATTGATGGGCGCGCAGCGTACGAACCTCGGCTATGCGCTTGACGGCGCGCGAGCGCTGATCGGCGGAGAATTCGTGGTCGCGGAAAACCGTCAGCCCTTCCTTCAGGCAAAGCTGGAACCAGTCGCGGCAAGTGATTCTATTGCCTGTCCAATTGTGGAAGTACTCATGCGCGATGATGGCTTCGATATTGGCGAAATCGGCGTCGGTCGCAGTTTCCTGGTCGGCCAGCACATACTTGTCGTTGAAGATGTTAAGACCCTTGTTCTCCATCGCGCCCATATTGAAGTCGGACACGGCGACGATGTTGAAGACGTCGAGGTCGTATTCGCGGCCGAACGCCTCCTCGTCCCATTTCATCGACCGTTTCAAAGCGTCCATGGCGTAGCCGGCGAGCCTCTCTTTGCCCGGTTCGACATAGATTCCGAGCTCGACCTTGCGACCAGACAGGGTAACAAAACTGTCCGAGATCTTGCCGAGGTCGCCCGCCACCAGCGCAAACAAATAGGACGGCTTGGGGAACGGGTCATGCCAGACCGCATAGTGCCAGCCGGCGGCAAGCTCGCCGCCGTCGACCGGGTTGCCGTTGGACAAAAGCAGCGGCGCCTCACGGCGCTGAGCTTCAATGCGCACCGTATAAACCGACAGGATGTCGGGACGGTCGAGGAAATAAGTGATGCGGCGAAAGCCTTCGGCCTCGCACTGCGTGCAATAGACGTCGCTGGAGCGATAGAGGCCCATCAGCGCTTCGTTCTGCGCCGGCGCCAACACGGTTTCAATTCTCAGCTGGAAGCGCCTTGCCGCAGGGGGGCTGATGATTGTGAGTTGATCGGGCGTGGTGAGAAAATCCGCAGGGCTGGGTTCCTGGCCGTCGATGGCGATGCTGCGGAGCGTCAGCCCGTCGCCATCCAGCACCAGTGGCACCGACGCCGCAATCCCGTCGCGACGTTCGACCATCAGCACGGCGGTGACATGCGCTGCTTCAGGCGAAAGGCGGAAAGTCAGGCTGGTTTCCGGAATGAGATAATCACTGGGGCGATAGTCTTCGAGCTTGAAGACCTGGCCGGTATCTGTGCGCATTCCTTGATTTTTCCTGTCGATCCGGGAGCGGCGGGCGGGTCCGCTGGTCCAAATAATTTGAAGTCTGCGCTCTTTACACGAAACGCTCCCTCGACAAAACTGCAGCGACGTCTATTTCAGGCGATCATTTCCCAAGCATCATCGCGAGGCTTCCATGACCGTTGTCACGCCGAAATTCGGGATGAGCGCCTCTGTGTTGCGTCGCGAGGATCAGGCCTTCCTCAAAGGCGCCGGGAAGGCGGGTACGATCGGGTCGACGCCTGCCGCGCTCAATGCGGTGACCGACGCGCTCTACCGCGCCTACGGCATCAGGCATATCGACATGCCGGCAACGCCGGCGCGCATCTGGGTGGCGATCGAGGAAGCAAAAGGGGCGTGACAGCCGAACCGGACTTGCCAGTGCTTGCTGCCGGCGACCACGCCGGCGAACACAGCACGCTGACCGGGATCGTGCTCAAGATCGTATCGGTGGCGGTCTTCGTCGGCATGTCGTCCTGCATCAAGGCGGCAGGCACCGTGTCGGCGGGCCAGATCGTCTTCTTCCGCTCCTTCTTTGCCATCTTTCCGATCATCGCCTTCCTCGCCTTCCAGGGAAAACTCGGAACGGCCTTTTCGACGAAGCGCCCGCTCAACCACATTGCGCGCGGCGTCGTCGGTGTCTGTGCCATGGGGCTCGGCTTCTTCGCGCTGACGCGGCTGCCGCTGCCGGAGGCGATCACGCTGAACTACGCGCAGCCGCTGCTGGTCGTGGTGTTCAGTTCGATCTTCCTCGGCGAAGCCATCCGCATCTATCGCTGGAGTGCGGTTGCCGTCGGCCTGGTCGGGGTGCTGATCATCTCGTGGCCGGAACTGACGCTGCTCAGTTCGGGCGCTGCCCTTGGCGATCAGGAGGTGCTCGGCGTCATCGCCGCCCTAATAGCCGCGGCGATCTCGGCCATCGCCATGCTCCTGGTTCGCAACCTCGTCCAGAGCGAGCGGACGGCGACCATCGTGCTGTGGTTTTCGGTAACTGCGAGCGTCATGGCGCTGCTTTCGCTGCCATTTGGCTGGCAGGCGCTGACGCCAGCACAGGCGGGGCTTCTGATTGCCGCGGGTTTTTGCGGCGGGCTTGGCCAGATCCTGATGACCTCGGCCTATCGCCATGCCGAGGCTTCCGTCGTGGCACCTTTCGAATACACTTCGATGATCCTCGGCGTCGTCGTCGGCTATCTGGTCTTTGGCGACGTCGCAACGATCAACATGCTGGTCGGCGGCATGATCGTGGTTGCGGCGGGGATTTTCATCATCTGGCGCGAGCGCCAGCTGGGTCTCGAACGCACCCGCACCCGCAAGGCCGTCGCGCCGGAAGGGTGATCAGCCCTTCGCTGCGTCGGTCCGCTCTTTCGCCAGCCGCATCAGCACCGCCCGCGTCTGCTCGTCGGCGGCGAAAAAAGATTCGATCGCCAGCTCCGACAGCGTCACGTCGAGCGGCGTGCCGAACACGGTGATGGTGCTGATGAACGACAGCACCGCGTCGCCATGGGCAAGCTTGAGCGGATGGACAATCGCGTTCGGTTCGACCGGCGCTGGCCGGCTGCCTTTAAGGCCGGACGGATAGGCCCGAAGCTCGCGCTCGAGCTCGACCAGAACCGGATCGGCGGTAGCGTCGTTCTGCCGCTTCAGCCGCTCCAGAAGATGCGTCCGCCACTCCGCAAGGTTGACGATGCGCGGCGCGATGCCGCCGGGATGCAGGCTGAGGCGCAACACGTTGACCGGCGGCTTCAGCAGGGAGGCATCGGCGACATTGGCGAGGAACGGGCCGATGGCGGCGTTCGCCGACACCAGGTTCCAATGCCGGTCCACGGCAAGCGCCGGGAACGGCTCGTGCGCCTTGAGCACGGTCTCGACCGCCGCCATCACCGGTGCCATCGAGGCATCGTCAAGTGGTCGTTCGCTGAAGCTCGGGGCAAAGCCGGCGGCCAGCAGCAGCTGGTTGCGCTGCCTGAGCGGGATCGAGAGCTGCTCTGCCAGATGCAACACCATATCACGCGAGGGTGCGGCGCGGCCGCTTTCCACGAAACTCAGATGCCGCTGCGAGATCTCGGCCTCCATAGCAAGGTCGAGCTGGCTCATGCGCCGGCGTGTACGCCATTCGCGAATGAGACTGCCGGCGGAAATCTGGGCTGCTGTCATGACGAGATGACTAGGCCGGCAGTGGGCGCATTTCAATTACCTGCCAGGTCATGATGCCGCCCTTCCTTCCTCGCAAGGGGAGAACGGAAGACGCGCCCTGCGCCATTACCCAAGCGCCCGCAACTTCGCCTTCACTTCGAGGAAATCCCGCCACGCCAGCTTCTTGTGCGCCGGCGTTCTCAGCAAATAGGCCGGATGCAGGGTCGGCATGGCAGGAATGGCGACGCCGGACGGGGTCGTGTGGACGCGCCAGTTGCCGCGCAGCCGCAATATGCCTTCGGAGGTGTTGAGCAGGGTCTTTGCCGACGGGCCGCCGAGATTGACCAGCACCTTCGGATTGACCAGTTCGATCTGCCGCTCGATGAACGGCCGGCAGATCTCGGTCTCGTGCGGCGTCGGCGTGCGGTTGCCCGGCGGCCGCCAGGGAATCACGTTGGCGATGTAGGCAGAATGCCGGTCAAGACCGATCGCGGCCAGCATGCGGTCGAGCAGCCGGCCCGAGCGGCCGACGAACGGCAAGCCCTCTATGTCCTCGTCGCGGCCCGGCGCTTCGCCGACCAGCATCACCGCGGCAGTCGGATTGCCGTCGGCGAACACCAGGTTCTTGGCGGTGAATTTGAGATTGCAGCCGTCGAATGCCGCCATGTGCTGGCGAAGCTCGTCGAGGCTTGCCGCCGACCTCGCCAGTTGCCGCGCCAATGCCGCCTGCGCCTCGTCGGGCACTGTTGCGGTGGCCGGGGGCGTTCGCACGGCCGGTGCCGTATTCGGTCTCTCGCCCATTTCGGCGCGCGACACGCTCGTCGAGCGTTGTGGCGCCGCATTTTCACCGGCCGGCAGTGCGGCCGCCGCAGGCACCCGCTCCGGCGGCCTGGCTTCTGCAAACCTGTTTACCGGCTGTTCTTCAAGTGCCTCGTCGACGCCGGCGCTGGCGTAGAAGGCCAGCAGCTCGGCGAGATCGGCTCGGCTATTGTGGGGGGCGGCAGTCATGGTTTCACATTCGGCCGCGGAGCTTGAATTTGCAAGTTCAGCTCGACGGTATGCGCGGATCCTGCACCAGATAGAACGTCCAGCGCGGCGTGTAGTCGGTAATCAGGAAATAAAAGCTGGCGGTCTTCAGCGGGTCGATCTTGCCGTTCTTGAACAGCAGGCGGTCATAGGGTTCGAAATTGCGGTCGAAATCGGCGTAGCTGCTCGACCAGATATTTTCGGGCGTTTTGTTGCGCTGGTCGAACGACAGCCCGTCGCCGAACACGCTCGGCTGGTCGAGGATCTCCTGGAGTTCGAACTGGAACTCGACCCAGGCCTGGCCGCTATTGTTGAGCACGTCGATGCGCATATACATCAGACCGTTGGCGAAGTCTCCCGCCTTGCCGAACGGCTGGATCGGCTTGGTCGTGCGAATGGCCAGCGTTACCGGGGTCGCTGAATTCAGCTCTTCGGTGATGACCAGCGGATCCTCCTTCGTGCCGATGCCGGAAGCCCCGGTGATGCGGAAGCCGCCCCGCTCGTCGGAAAAGGAATAGGCGCCGGTGGCCCAGACCAGTTGCTGCTCGGCACGCGCATCGAGGGCCGGCAGCGGCAGAAGCGCCAAGAGCGCCGCACGGCAAATCCGGCCGGGCGTGAAAAAAAAGCGCGTCGATGAAAAGCCAGCCGGCCCGAATATGCGCATGGCGGGAAGTATGGCCGATAAGCAAGCCGTCGAACAATTAAAAACATCGGTGCGACATATCTCTGCAAACGGAATAGGATTGAAGATTGATGCTCGCCAAGGCGAATCTGTGCGGCAGGACGTGACTTTTTGACGAAATCGGTATTGTCACGTCCGCGCCGGTTTCCCGTCGCTATTTGATGCGCTATGCAGCGCGTGAGCCAGCAAGATGCCGGGACTAGCGAGCCAGTGAGGAGTCGATGAGCGATATCGAACGCGAAAGCATGGAATTCGACGTGGTCATCGTCGGCGCCGGCCCGGCCGGCCTTGCCGCCGCGATCCGTCTCAAGCAGGTCAATCCCGAGCTTTCCGTCGTCGTGCTGGAAAAGGGCGGCGAAGTCGGCGCGCACATCCTGTCCGGCGCCGTCGTCGATCCGATCGGCATCGACCGGCTGCTGCCCGGCTGGCGCGAAGAGGAGGGTCATCCCTTCAGGACACCGGTCACCGACGACCATTTCCTGGTTCTCGGCCCCGCCGGTTCGTTCCGTCTGCCCAATATCCTGATGCCGCCGCTGATGAACAATCACGGCAACTATGTCGTCTCGCTCGGCAATGTCTGCCGCTGGCTGGCGACAAAGGCCGAAGCGCTGGGCGTCGAGATCTATCCGGGCTTCGCCGCGGTCGGCCTGCTCTACAACGAGGCCGGTGCGGTCACCGGCGTCGTTACCGGCGACATGGGCGTCGAGAAGGACGGCACGCACGGTCCGGGCTTTGCGCCGGGCATGGCGCTGATGGGCAAATATGTCTTGATCGGTGAGGGCGCGCGTGGCTCGCTCGCCAAACAGCTGATCGCCAAATACCGCCTTTCCGACGGCCGCGAGCCCGGAAAATACGGCATCGGCCTCAAGGAACTCTGGCAGGTCAAACCGGAAAACCACCAGCCGGGCCTTGTCCAGCATTCCTTTGGCTGGCCGCTCGATATGAAGACCGGCGGCGGCTCCTTCCTCTACCATCTCGAGGACAACCAGGTGGCAGTCGGCTTCGTCGTTCACCTGAACTACAAGAACCCCTATCTGTCGCCCTTCGACGAGTTCCAGCGCTTCAAGACCCACCCGGCGATCCGCGGCACCTTCGAGGGTGCCAAGCGGCTGGGCTATGGTGCCCGCGCCATCACCGAAGGCGGCTGGCAGTCGGTGCCGAAACTGTCCTTCCCCGGCGGTGCGCTGATCGGCTGCGCGGCCGGCTTCGTCAACGTGCCGCGCATCAAGGGCTCGCACAATGCCGTGCTCTCCGGAATGCTGGCGGCCGAGCATGTCTGTGATGCGATAGCCGCCGGCCGCGCCAATGACGAGCTGGCCTCCTACGAGGCCGCCTGGCGCGCCACCGATATCGGCAAGGACCTGAAGAAAGTGCGCAACGTCAAGCCGCTATGGTCGCGCTTCGGGACCATTGTCGGCGTCGGCCTTGGCGGCCTCGACATGTGGCTGAACACGCTGTTCGGCTTCTCGCCCTTCGGCACGATGAAGCACGGCAGGGCCGACTACGCCACGCTGGAACCGGCCGCCGCGCACCAGAAGATCGCCTACCCGAAGCCGGACGGGGTGCTGACCTTCGACCGGCTGTCGTCGGTGTTCCTGTCCAACACCAACCACGAGGAAAACGAACCGGTGCATCTGCTCGTCGCCGACATGGACCTGCAGAAGCGCTCCGAGCATGACGTCTATGCCGGGCCCTCGACGCGTTACTGCCCGGCCAGCGTCTACGAATGGGTCGACAAGGACGGCAATGCCGCCGCCGATCCTGCCGCCAAGGATGTGCGCTTCGTCATCAACGCGCAGAACTGCGTGCACTGCAAGACTTGCGACATCAAGGACCCGAACCAGAACATAAATTGGGTGCCGCCACAGGGCGGCGAGGGCCCGGTCTACCAGAACATGTAAGTCACAAGGTTTGCTCCGGACCAAACAAGATGAGGAGCAGCGCAACCGTAGGATTGTTGAATAGACCGCCTGCCTGTGTTTCCTTTCTGTGACGACAGGGAGGAAGGAAAATGCGTCTGGCAGTTCTGACGAGCGTTGTGGCGATTGGGGCGTTGTGCACCCCTTCAGCCTTGGCCGACACTAAAGTATTGGTCAAGACACGAACTTACAACATTGCCGGAACCACCGGCGCGGCCCTGATCGGGGCCATGGATCGCAGTGGGCCGAAGCACGGCTTCATGACCCACGCCATCGCGCAGACCGGCTACAGCGTCGATGATTGGACCTTCGACGCCTACACGGAAAACGGCGTCTGCCGCCTGCGCCAGGCCAACGGGACGCTCAATCTCTTCTATACCTATCCCAAACTAGTCTCAGCCACGTCGCCGGCGCTGCAGAAGCGGTGGAAGCGGTTCTTCGCTGGCGTCCGCGCCCATGAAGAGACCCATGGCCGCATCGCCAGACAGATGATGCGGGCCACCGAAAAGTCGGTTCGAAGGCTGACAGTCGGTGATGACCCGCACTGTTTCGAGGCACGTCGCGAGGCAAAGCGCCGGATCAGTGCCATCTATGCCGAATACGAGGCAAAGCAGATCGCCTTCGATGCGCACGAGCATCGCGACGGCGGCCCTGTCGAGCACCTCATCCGCGCTTTTGTGGGCCAGTAATAAGCCAGGTCGAGATTGGACTGCGGATTTTCAGCTTCGCGTCCCGCCAGGCAGCGCCGCAAGCGCGGTCGCCGTCTGGTGCTCGTCGAGCGGCTTTTGTTCGTCCGACCGTAGCGAAAACTCCACCAGCACCGGCAGATGGTCTGAGCCGGTGTCTTCCAGCTTCGACGCTGAACGGATGACGATAGCGCCCTTGCTGAAAACCTGGTCGATCGGCAGTCCGGCGAAGCGCAGGAAATCCGGCAGCCTTCTGTAGAGCCAGGTCGGCCCGACCGACGGCATTACGGTCAGCTTGCCAAGCGATGCGACGCGCCGGACGGCGGCGCTCCATGGCGCTGCGTTGCAGTCGCCTGCCAGGATCGACGTCTCGCCAAGCGAGGCGATTTCGTCAGACAACCCTCCAATCTGCCGTGATTGGTTGTGCGGCCATGGCCAGGTGAGGTGGATGGCGGCGACATCGACGTCGGTTCCGCCGAAATCGACCGTGGCGATCGCCATCGCGCCGCGGCTGTCGCAGTGCGGCTCCGTGCCTATGGCAAACGGTCGTCTGGACAGCAGCGCAACGCCGAACACGCCATTGGGATACGGGCAGAGGATCCGGTAGGGATAAGCGCCGGATAGCAGCCCAAGCTTTGCCTTCCACATCTCGGACACCTCGTCGAGGGTGATCACATCAGGCTGGGTCCGGCCGATCAGCGACAGCACCTTCTCAGGCGTTGGATTGTTGAACCTGAGGTTCATCTGCAGCAGGCGGTAGACCGGCTCGTCACCGGGTTTGGCTTCGTAGGCGGCCTGCACCTGCCATAGCCGCGAAAGCGGCAAGGCATTCGACGTGGTGGCAAAGGAGGCTACGGCAAACAGCAATGCGGCCGCGGCCTGCAGGCGAAACGAGGTGGCGAGCAGCGGCAGCGCGCAAAGCGCCATCAGCACGGAAAAATGGACGCGGAAATGGGCAAAGGAATCGAGGGCCGGATGCAGCGATCCGAAGAACCCGGCCACCAGCGCGGCCGAGAGTGCAAGCATTGCGACGAATGCCAGCGCAACCGTCATGTCCCGAACACGTGCCATTGCTTTGTCTATCGGCAGAAATGCGGCTCAATCAAGATGACGAAATGTTCTGACCTGGACCGACACATGTGATTCGCATTTACTGGAAGGCAGTTTCCGAAAAGCTCCTGAGCTTGCGCGAATGCAGTCGCTCCATCGGCATTCCAGCCAGCTTCTCCATCGCCCTGATGCCGATGGTCAGGTGCTGCGCTACTTGCCGCTTGTAGAACTCGGTCGCCATGCCGGGCAACTTCAATTCGCCATGCAGCGGCTTGTCGGATACGCAAAGCAGCGTGCCATAGGGCACCCGGAAGCGGAAGCCATTGGCGGCGATCGTCGCCGATTCCATATCGAGCGCGATCGCCCGCGACTGCGACAGCCGCTGCACCGGCCCGCGCTGGTCGCGCAGCTCCCAATTGCGGTTGTCGATAGTGGCGACGGTGCCGGTGCGCATGATGCGCTTGAGGTCGTAGCCGGAAAGCCCGGTGACCTCGGCGACCGCTTCCTGCAGCGCCACCTGGATTTCGGCCAGCGGCGGGATCGGCACCCAGACCGGAAGATCGTCGTCGAGGACATGGTCTTCCCGCACATAGGCATGCGCCAGCACATAATCCCCCAGCGCCTGCGTGTTGCGCAGGCCGGCGCAATGGCCGAGCATCACCCAGGCATGCGGCCGGAGCACCGCGATGTGGTCGGTGATCGTCTTGGCGTTGGAAGGGCCAACGCCAATATTGACCATGGTGATGCCGCCATGGTTCGGCTTCTTCAGATGATAGGCCGGCATCTGCGGCAGGCGAGGCGGCGCGGCACCCTCACCGGGCGCGCTGTCCCCGACTTTGGTCACGATATTGCCCGGCTCGACGAACTCGACGTATCCGTCACCGCCATTGGCCATTAAATCGCGTGCACGGGCGACGAATTCATCGATGTAGAACTGGTAGTTGGTGAACAGCACGAAGTTCTGGAAATGCTGGGGACTGGTCGCCGTATAATGCGACATCCGGTGCAGCGAATAGTCGATCCGTTGCGCGGTGAACGGTGCCAGCGGCCGTGCCTCGCCCAATGCCACTTCGAACGTGCCGTTGGCGATCTGGTCGTCGGTGCCGTCGAGATCCGGCACGTCGAACAGGTCACGGATCGGCCGTTTGATGCGTTCCGCGGCAGTGCCGTCGACATGAGTGCCCTCGAGAAAGGCGAAATGCAGCGGGATGGGAGTGGTCGATTCCGAGACCGTGACCGGAACGCCGTGGTTGCGCATGATCAGCCGAAGCTGTTCGGTGAGATAGCTTTCGAAAAGGGCGGGCTGGGTGACGGTGGTCGAGAAATGCCCCGGCGTCGGCATGTGACCATAGGCCTGCCGCGAGTCGATCTGGGTGAACGAACTCGTAGTGACGCCGATCTCCGGATAGAAGGCCCGGTAGCGTTTGTTGTTGTCGCCGCCCGCGGCGAGAGCGGTAAATGAATCGCGCAGGAATTTGGTATTGCGATCGTAAAGCACCTGCAGGGCCGCGACCGCCTTTTTGGCATCGTTGAAGCTCTGTCGGCCAAACGGCTCCGGCGTGACGACCGATTCAATGGCTTGGGGATAGATTCGCTTTTCCATGACCCAATATAGAGAGTTGGGCGCGCAGTTGGGAGGGGGTAAGGTGATCTCAGAACGCCTGTTGGCGTTTTCTTTCCAGCGGCCTACAGCGCGTCGCGTTCGTCCGGCCTCATGCGACGCGCTTGTCTTATGACATTCATTGCGAAGAGGCGAGAATGAACCGCTGGGAGAGAGTAGCAGCTCTCTCGTCAGCGGCGA
>NZ_JAMYTU010000056.1:0-26761 GCF_040322615.1 Mesorhizobium sp. M0119 | reverse complement strand
TCGGCCACCTCGTTGCGACGATCGAACCCGGCGAATGCAAGAACTACTTCGCAAACGCCGGATACGCTTCCGTCAAAACGTGAAAGACTCTAGTCGACGGGCCTGCCCGCAAGGCTTCTTCGCTCACGAGCCCTATTCCGGCTCCGCAAACCGTTGCGAACAAAGCAGAAACGATGCTTGATGGGCGATGAACCTCGCCGCCCGTGATTCGTCCTTCCAGCCGGCCTATCTGGCAAAGCTCAACGCCGAGCAGAGGCTTGCCGTCGAACATGGCGACGGCAAGATCGCCGGACCGTTGCTGGTCATTGCCGGCGCCGGCTCCGGCAAGACCAACACACTTGCGCACCGGGTCGCGCATCTGATCGTCAGGGGTGCCGACCCCCGCCGCATCCTTTTGATGACATTTTCGCGCCGTGCCGCAGCGGAAATGGCCAAGCGGGTCGAGCGCATCGCCGGCGAGGTGCTGGGGCGTGATGCCTCTGTCATCACCGATGCGCTGAGCTGGGCCGGCACGTTCCACGGCATCGGCGCCAGGCTGCTGCGCGATTATGCGCTGGAGATCGGTCTCGATCCGGCCTTCACCATCCACGACCGCGAGGATTCCGCCGACCTGATGAATCTCGCCCGCCACGAGCTTGGGTTTTCGAAGACCGAAGCCCGCTTCCCGACCAAGGGCACCTGCCTTGCGATCTATTCGCGTGCCGTCAATGCACAGGTGCCGCTCGGCGAGGTACTGGGTTCGGTGTTCCCGTGGTGCGCCGGCTGGGCCGAGCAGTTGAAACAATTGTTCGCCCGATATGTCGAGGCCAAGCAGGCGCAGAACGTGCTCGATTACGACGACCTGCTGCTCTACTGGGCGCAGATGGCCGGCGAGCCGGAAATCGCCGCGCATCTGGGTGCGCGTTTCGACCACGTGCTGGTCGACGAATACCAGGACACCAACCGGCTGCAGGCATCGATCCTGACGGCGCTGAAGCCCGACGGATCGGGGCTGACGGTGGTCGGCGACGACGCGCAGTCGATCTATTCGTTCCGCGCCGCTGAAGTGCGCAATATCCTGGATTTTCCCAAGCAGTTCGCGCAGCCGGCGGAGGTCGTCATGCTGGAGCGCAACTACCGCTCGACCGAGACGATCCTGGCGGCCGCCAATGCTGTGATCGGCGAAGCGTCGGAGCGTTTCACCAAAAATCTCTGGTCCGAGCGCAAATCGGCGGAAAAGCCGAAGCTGGTGAGCGTGCGCGACGAGACCGAGCAGGCGAGCTATGTCTGCCAGGCGATACTCACCGAACGCGAGGCCGGCACCGTTCTCAAAGCACAGGCCGTGCTGTTTCGCGCTTCGCACCATAGTGGCCCGCTAGAGATCGAGCTGACGCGCCGCAACATCCCCTTCGTCAAGTTCGGCGGGCTGAAATTTCTCGATGCAGCTCACGTCAAGGACGTGCTGGCCGTGCTGCGCTTTGCCGAAAACCCGCGCGACCGCGTCGCCGGCTTTCGCGTGCTGCAACTTCTGCCCGGCATCGGCCCTTCGGCCGCCAATGCGATCGTCGAGACCATGGCAAATTCGCTCGACGAGACGATGGGGCTCGCCCGTTACCGGCCGCCGCAGCGTGCCGCCGACGACTGGCCGGGCTTTGTCGCGCTCTATTGCGGCCTGCGCGCCGGCGCGCAAAAATGGCCGGCCGACATCGAGCAGGTCAGGCTCTGGTACGAGCCGCATCTGGAACGCATCCACGAGGATGCGACGACGCGCCGCGCCGATCTCCTGCAGCTCGAGCAGATCGCTTCCGGCTATGCGTCGCGCGAGCGCTTTCTCACCGAGCTGACGCTCGATCCGCCGGACGCCACCAGCGACGAGGCCGGCCCGCCGCACCGCGACGAGGATTATCTGATCCTGTCGACGATCCATTCGGCCAAGGGCCAGGAGTGGAAAAACGTCTTCGTGCTCAACACCGTCGACGGCTGCATCCCGATCGATCTCGGCGTCGGCAGCAAGGAGGACATAGACGAGGAACGGCGGCTGCTCTATGTGGCGATGACGCGGGCCAAGGACAGGCTGCACCTGGTCATGCCGCATCGCTTTTTCGTCCACGGCCAGGCGGCGCGCGGCGACCGCCATGTCTATGCCTCGCGCACGCGCTTCATTCCGCGCTCAATCCTAGGCGCCTTCGAGCAGGTGGCATGGGCAAGCGTCCAGGCCCCGGACGATCCGCGCCGCCAGCCGCAGGTGCGTGTCGACCTCGGCGCCCGCATGCGTGGCATGTGGAAATAGGCACCCGCCTCGCCGCTGGCGCCGCTCGCCCGGCGACCGCTCCCAGACCCGGCGAAAAAACAATCCCGGCAACATGGAACCTCGCGCCGTGATCCGCGTTTCTGCCCGACCCCCAGACCGGAGAACGGCGTCCGCCGTGACCTCCGCCCATTCGAGAGGCCAGAATGCACGACAGGACGTTTTCCACCCCGGTCGCCCTAACCGTTGGCGCAGGCTACAAGCGTACGATCGCTTCGTTCTCCGAGATGCACGAATTCCTGACTGAATTCCCGCCTTCGCGCCGGCGGCTGAGCTATGGCGCCGCGGTAAAGGCCTGCGAGGCGGCACGTGCAGGCGAGATCTCGGCCGAAGCGGCACGCGACGCCCTGATCACCTTTGCCGTGACGGCAGGCGTTCTCTGGCCGGCCGCTCAGCCGGCGGTGTCTGTCAAACCCGTTGCCCGGGGCCATGGCGGGTACGCCGCCTGACAGAAACGACCGTCAATGGACCGTCATTAGGCGACCGCCCGGCGGGTTGCCCGGTAGCGCGGCTTCGAAGCTGACTTGATCGCGGCCGTTCGATTTGGCCCTGTAAAGGTGCTTGTCCGCAACCACGAATATTTCGGCGTAGGCGGTCGGCCCGCTGAAGGCGACGCCGCCGATGCTGACCGAGAGAGGACACGATCGGCCGCCAGGCGAGAACTCCGCCTCGCGAATGTGGCGGCGGATTGCCTCGGCCACCAGCCAGGACTGCGAAGGATCTGCGCCGGGAAGGAAAACCGCAAATTCCTCGCCGCCGATCCGGCCGACGATATCGGCGCCGCGCAGCTGGCCCTGGATCGTCCTGGCGATCAGCTTGAGCGCCTGGTCTCCGCAGTCGTGGCCGAGGCGGTCGTTGACCGATTTGAAATGGTCGGCATCGACGATCAACAAGGCGCCGGCATTGACGACGGAATGGCTGCGGGCCTGTTCGAGATAGGCTTCGACGAGCATCGAAAACGCACCCCGGTTGAACACCGCCGTCAGGCTGTCGGTCGCCGCGACGATGGCCAGTGCCTTCTGCGCGATGGCCAGCTGGCGCATTTTCCACATCAGGAAAAAGAAGAACGAGCCGGCCAGCACAAGCGGCAGCAGCAGGTCGGTGAGCTGCGCCCGCCACAGCGCTTCCGGCGACAAATACGGGAAATTGAAGGAATCGACGAAGAACGCGGCTGCAATGCAGACCACGGTGCCAGCGACGGTAACCGCCACGACCCTGCCCCAGCTCGTCGGGGACAAATCGATCCGCATTTTTTTGCTCCTGCTTCAGCCGGCCACCTTGAAGCAACAGCGCAAACGAAGTCCTAAGACTTTGCTTTCAATTCGATCGCAATCGAAGCGAACCAGCCGTCGAGATGGCGGCCAGATACGAAGATCGATCCTAAATCAGCTGCCTTCTGATGCTCATCCGGGTCACCGCAGTCACAAGAATGGCGCCGATCATGAAATAGATGGTCGCGACAATGTCGCCCTGGTGGAAATAATAACCGGAGTTGAGGAGCGCCAGGACCACGGCGAAGAACGCCACGAGGCGCAAGGGTTCATTGGGCATGCGTGCCAATTCTCGCTGTTGCTGCTGAATGCCGCTGAAGCGGCCGCCCTCACGACCGTGCGCTCCATAAAATGTTTTGGCGCGTTTTGCAATCTCGGCAGATCGTCCCCTATCCACCGCTTCCCCAGCCGCCCCAGGTTCAGGCGAATGCTCTGCCCTCCTCGCTGCGCTGGAACATCGTCAGATCCAGTCCGAGGCTTGGCTTGCCCAGAATGGTCAGGATCGCATGCGCCTGGCCGCGGTGGTGGGTCTGGTGGTTGAAGAAGTGGTCGAGCGCCGGCGCCAGCCGCTGCGAGACGGTGCGCATATCCGAGACGGTCATGTAGGAGAAGCGGCCCGACAGCGCCTTGTCGCTCAGGCCGTCGACCCAGTCGATGATCCGTTTGTCCTCGGCCTCGCGCGCCAGCCGCAAGCCGGGCAAAGCGCGGTGCAGGATCGTGTCGAGCCTTGCCGGCGCGTCGCCCTCGCCGGTGAAGCGTTTCATCCAGATACGGTCGGCTGCCAGGAGGTGATTGAGCGTTCCCATCATCGATGCGAAGAAGACGCCGATATTGCGGTCGAACTCTTCCTCGTCGAGATCGGCGGCGGCATCGTAGATGCGGCCGTTGGCCCATTGATTGTAGGCCGCAAACATCCTGAAATGCTGTTTCATTCTTCTCTCGACCTGCGAGACCCTGTGTCGCGCGGGTCTGTTTCGGGCATAGTTAGACTGCAAGGACGCTGCCGCCAATGACCATTCTGCTCTATGACCTTGTCGGACGCGACGCCGCCCGCCCGTTTAGCCCACATTGCTGGAAGGCGGCGATGGCGCTGGCCCACAAAGGGCTCGACATCACCAGCGTGCCGACCCGTTTCCTCGAAGTGCCGAAGGTGGAAGGCGGCGTCTCGAAGCTCGTTCCGGTGATCCGCGACGGCGAGACGGTGGTCACCGATTCCTTCGCCATCGCGCTCTATCTCGAAGAGACCTATCCCGAGCGGCCGACATTGTTTTCCGGCGACGGCGGCAAGGCGATGGCGCGCTTCATCGAACGCTGGTCGCAGCTGACCATCCATCCCTACGTCACCACCGCTGCGATACTGGACCTGCACGCCATGCAGGACGAGGCGAATGCCGCCTATTTCCGGCAGAACCGCGCAGCGCTTCGGCAAGCGCCTGGAGGCGGTATATGCCACACGCGACGCTGGGCTCGCCGGCTTCCGCGCCTCGCTGGAGCCGCTCCGCTCGATGCTTGGCTATCAGCCCTTCATCGGTGGCCCGTCGCCGCTATTTGCCGACTACATCGTTTTCGGCGCGCTGCAATGGGCGCGCATCGCCACGCCCTACCGGCTGCTCGACGACAGCGACGTCGTGGCGCAATGGTTCGAACAATGCCTCGATCTGCATGGCGGCCTCGGCCGAACGGTCGCGCCGGCAGCGATCGCCCCGCTTGAGGGGTGAAATCGGCAGTTTCATCGGCAACGCCACATTTTGTTCTTGCTTTGTGCCGGCAGCTATGCTACTAATTTGGGTATGGTGCTGATTCGTACCGACGACCCGCCCGGCTTGCCGAGGCGGGTTTTGTTTGCCGATCGAGGTCCAACGGCGTAGATCGCGGCGACGTCGCCCGGCCTCAGCTGGAATAGCCGCCCGGCGAAATGCGACAATGCGGATAGACGAAGTGTCGCTTGAGGCGCCTCATCACTGCCCGGATCGAAGCAAACAAGACGAAAGTCCGGCGAACCGGGCAACCACAACAAAGGCAGCGCGCCATGACCGCAAACCCAGAGTTCCCGGCCGACTTTCGCGCCGGGCTCGCCAATCTTTTCCTGTGGCGGCGCGACGTCAGGCGGTTCAAGCCGACGCCGCTCCCCGAAGGGGCGCTGGAGCGGCTGCTCGAGCTTGCCAGCGCCGCGCCGTCCGTCGGGCTGAGCCAGCCCTGGCGCTTCGTCGTCGTCGAGAGCGAAGTATGCCGCGCCGCCGTCAGGGCTTGCTTCGAGCGCTGCAACACGGAGGCACTCGCAAATTTTTGCGGTGAACGCGCCGCGCTCTATGGGCGCCTGAAGCTTGCCGGCCTGAATGAGGCGCCCTGCCAGCTTGCGGTTTTCGCCGACCGTACAACCTCGCAAGGGCATGGGCTCGGCCGCCTGACCATGCCAGCCAGCATAGACTATTCCGCTGTCATGGCGGTCCACACGATGTGGCTGGCGGCGCGCGCCGAAGGAATAGGCATGGGCTGGGTCTCGATCCTTGATCCGGCCGAGATGGCGACGATCCTGGACGTGCCGCCGGAGTGGACGCTGATCGGTTACTTCTGCATCGGCTACCCCAGCGAGAACCACAGCGTGCCGGAACTGGAACGGGAAGGCTGGGAAACCCGGCGGCCGTCTATCGTGACAAGGCGGTAGTGGAATGGCGGCGCTGCCATCCTCGTTGCAGGGAAGAATGGCTTTCCCCTGCAGGGCTGTGGATATCATGGATGGTTTCGCCGATCGTCAGCATCGCCAACAAGGCAGCATCGCAAAGCCAGTCGTGACGGCCTTGATCTGAGGAAGGGCATAGAATGTTTCGCTACGACATGCAGGCCGAGATCTGGGTCTATCCGGGCAAGGGCGGCTGGCATTTCGTGACGCTGCCGCCGGAGCTTGGGGCCCGGATCAAGACTGCGATGGTGGAGATGGCACGGCCCTGGGGTTCGCTTGGCGTGGAAGCCGTCATCGGCCAGACCAGATGGCGGACATCACTGTTTCCCGACAAGAAATCCGGCAGCCTGCTCTTGCCGATCAAGACCGCGGTGCGGGTTCGCGAAGGCCTCGGGGCTGGCGACACGGCCAACCTGACGATCGAGATAGAGCTATGACACATTGGGTCTGGCCGACGGCGACGCGCTATGCGGCCGCCTCCCCTTGGCAAGCCGGCGGGCGGCTTGTATAGAGCCCGCCACCTTCAATTCCATTCTCATCACAAGGACGACCCATGGCGCTCGAACGCACCTTTTCCATGATCAAGCCGGACGCGACCCGCCGCAATCTCACCGGCGCTATCACCAAGATACTGGAAGATGCCGGCCTGCGCGTCGTTGCTTCGCGCCGCGTGTGGATGAGCCGCCGCGAGGCGGAAGGTTTCTATGCCGTCCACAAGGAGCGTCCGTTCTTCGGCGAACTGGTCGAGTCCATGTCGTCGGGCCCGACCATCGTGCAGGTACTGGAAGGCGAGAACGCCATTGCCAAGAACCGCGAAGTGATGGGCGCCACCAATCCGGCAAGCGCCGCCGAAGGCACCATCCGCAAGCTGCACGCGCTGTCGATCGGCGAGAATTCCGTACATGGTTCCGATGCGCCGGAAACCGCCGCGCAGGAGATCAAATACTGGTTCTCGGACACCGAGATCGTCGGCTGAGCCGGCATCCCGAACCCCATCAAAAAGGCCGGCACAACGCCGGCCTTTTTTGTTAGCGAACATTTTCAGCTTCAGGCTCCTCGACGGGTCACGGGTGCGTTAAGCTCGGAGGGGCGGATCAAAGGCGGTCCCGACAATGGAGCCGACCAGGCCATGACCAGCACCATTCCCGGCTTCTTCCAGGGCACCGAAATGCCAACCAGCGGCTGGTGGGAAGCGCTGTGGCCCGAGCCTGCCGGGGTGTTGACGGCGGTGGGAATAAAGCCCGGCATGGACGTGGTCGATCTCTGCTGCGGCGACGGCTGGTTCACGATGCCAATCGCCAGGGTCGCGCGTCATGTAATCGCCATCGACATCGATGCAGATATGCTCGAAGTCGCCAGGCGGCGGCTGACCGAAGTAGGCGCGAGCAATTGCGAGTTTGTGGCGGGCGACGCCTATAAGCTTGCCGGGCTGGTGCCTCAAACAGTCGACTTCGTTTTCATGGCCAACGCTTTCCATGGCGTTCCGGACCGGCCGCGCCTTGCCCGCGCCGTGCGGACGACGCTTGGCTCTACCGGTCGTTTTGCCATCGTCAACTGGCACCAGTATCCGCGCGAGCAAACCACGGTCCTGGGCGAGCCGCGCGGACCGAAGACCGAGCTGAGGCTGTCACCCGAACAGACCACCGCGGCGGTGGAAGCGAGCGGGTTCAAGCTCGCCGAGCTGGTCGACATACCGCCCTACCACTATGGCGCGGTATTCAAACTCGCGACAAATTGAGAATGCCTGGTGTATGCGGTCGTCGCCCGATAGATCTCGCCCGCCGCCCCCTGGCGGCGGGTTCTGCAGTCTATTTCGCCTGGCGTTCCTTCACGTTCGCATGTTCATTCGCCGCGTCCGTGTCGGTGGCCGGGGTCTTGGTCTCCTCACCTGTGAACGGGCTGCCCTGCCCGGGCGCGAGATCGCCGCTATGACCAGCCTTGTTGGTCTGGAAAGGCTGGCTGTCAGGACTGAGACCATGCTGAAGGGCATCGAACAGATGGTCGTCCGCCTTGGCAAGGCCGGTGAAGGCAAGGAGCGATGCACCGGTGGCGGCAAGGATAAGCGCGTGCGTTTTCATGTCTGGACTCCTTTGAGTTAAGGCCAGAACGAGCCGCAGCCATTCTGGCGGCTTCAACGAAGGGACAAACATCCCTTTTGCCTTACCCGCCATCGTATGAGGACGTAACGCGCGCGCTGCCCGGTTTATTCCGGCTGAAACACAACGTGATCGACATGCAGCTGCCGCGCGGGCCGATCGGCGCGGACTAAGCGCTAGCTCGCGGCGTTGAAGCGCAGGATGTCGCGGCCGTCTTTGTCGGCGATGACAAGCTTGCCGGCGTCGACGTGGTAGGATGCTGCTTTGGCCAGCGCCTCGAACAGCGCCTTTTCCTCGGCCATGACCTGAGGCGCGCAGGCCTTGAAGGTCGAGCCGATGTCGGTGACGGCGATCGTCGAGCCGTCTACCTTGGCGGTGGCGAAATAGACGTTGCAAGGGCCGCTGCCGCCGGCCTTGCCGGCTTCGCTGATGCGAAATGTCGCCCGCGGCTCGGCAATCACGCCGATGCCGTCGATGTATTCGACAAGCCAGCTTTGGCCGAACACGGAGGCTGCCGCCGGCTCGTCGCCCGGCGCCGCCATTTTCAGCATGATGGTCTGTGGTGCGTCGCTGAGCGGGTCGACCTGATGGCGCGTGTCGGTGACGAACAGCAGCCGGTCATCGACAGTGATGCGCGCCTGCAGCGCGTAGGTCATATCAGGCCGGATCACCCGCGGATCGAAGCTGATCTCGAACTTGATCGGCACCTGGCCGGCCGGCACCACCTTGCGCTCGCCGATGATCGCGGCCGGCGCGTCGGCCAGCGACACGTCGGCAAGCTGCACCGAAAGCACGGCATTGGGCGGCAGCGCAATGCGCTCGCGATACATCACCTCGCCCTTGAGGGTCTTTTCGGCAGCCACGGAATGATCCGGAACGGCAAGTATGCCGACGGCCAGCGGCACCAGTCCGAAGATGAAGAACTCGGCGATCCTGTCCAGCATGATCCTGCTCCCCTTCCGGCCAAAGGTCTTGCAGGATTGCGGTCAATGAATGGCTGGCGGGGTATGGGATGGCTGTCGCAGGGATTTATTTGGCCTGCGGGTGCTTCCAGCGGCGCGCCGCCTTGTCGTCGGCCTCCTTGGCCGCTCCGCAAGCTCTGTTCGGGCCACGCTCGGCCAAGCCTCAGGCGATCACGATTTCGTGTTCCAAACAGACGTAACACGGCGGGCATCCGGACCGAACTGACCAATGCGCGCTGAGGAGAATGCGCCTGAAACCCAACCGGAGGTGAAATCATGTCAACGAGATCAACCGTGAGTGCGGCCTTACTGGCCAGCGCAGTTGCCACGGCTCTTGCTTCTTTTGCGATGGCCGCGCCGCTGACCGAGGCACAGGTCAAGGCAGCGATGGACGCCGGCAAGGAGAAGTGCTTTGGCGTCGCCTTGAAGGGACAGAACGACTGCAAGGCAGGCCCGGGAACGACCTGCCAAGGTACCTCGACCGTCGACTACCAAGGCAACGCCTGGAAGTTCGTCGACGGCGGCACCTGCACGACGATGGACCTACCCGGCGGCCGCAAGGGCTCACCCACCGAGCTGACCCGCGACGTCCCATCGTAAGCGATGCACCCTGCCCGGAAAGTGGCGATGACAATGAACGGACCGACCCGTCCAGCATCCCGCATGTCGAAGACCTCGCGCTTTCCGGCGCACCCGGTCGCCGGCCTTGCCGGCACCAGTTTCAAGCATGAGCATCTATCCGCAATCCTCGGCGACGGTCCCCAAAGCGGCTTCTTCGAGGTTCATGCGGAAAACTACATGGGCGCCGGCGGCCCGCCGCACGACGCGCTCGCCCGCATCCGCCGCAATTATCCCGTCTCGCTGCATGGCGTCTGTATGTCGATCGGCGGCCCGCAGCCGCTCGACAAGGCGCATCTCGGTCGTTTCAAGGCGCTGGTCGATCGCTACGAGCCGGCGCTCGTTTCAGAGCATCTCGCCTGGTCGACCCACGACACCACCTATTACAACGACCTGCTTCCCCTGCCCTACACGCCGGCAACGGTTTCGCGCGTGGCTGATCACATCGACGAGGTGCAGGGCACGATCGGCCGCCCGATCCTGCTCGAGAATCCTTCAACCTATGTGCTTTTTCCGGAATCGACGATGAGCGAGACGGATTTCATCCGCGAGCTGGTTCGGCGTAGCGGCTGCGGCCTGCTGCTCGACGTCAACAACGTCTTCGTCTCGGCCACCAATCACGGCTATTCGGCACGTTCTTATCTCGCGGATTTCCCGCTCGAACATGTCGGGGAAATCCATCTGGCCGGGCACGCCAAGCAGGAGGACGACGAGGGCGACCTGCTGCTCATCGACAGCCATGACGGCCCGGTTGCCGACGCGGTCTGGAAGCTTTTCGATACCGTCATCGGCCGATGCGGGCCACTGCCGACACTGATCGAATGGGACAGCGACATTCCCGAGTGGCCGGTGCTCAAGGCGGAGGCCGCCGCCGCCCAAGCCATCCTCGACCGTCATGCCGATTTCGGAAAAGCCCATGCCGCAGGATGAGCTCCATTCGGGCGATCTCGGCCGCCGGTTTGACTATGCCGCGGCATTCACCGCCGGTTTGCTCGATCCTGACCGTGCCCCGCCTGACTCTGTCTCGGGGCCGAATGGGAAGGCTGCGGTCAAGCGATATGCCGTCTACCGCAACAACATCACGGTCAGCCTGATCGATGCGCTGGCCGCCAGCTTTCCAGCGACGCTGCGCATCACCGGCCCGGATTTCTTTCGCGCGATGGCGCGATTTCACATCCGCGAAACGCCGCCCACCTCGCCGCTTCTATTCGAATATGGCCGCGACTTTCCCGATTTCATCGAGCGCTACGAATACGCGCAGTCGATGCCGTGGCTGGCCGACGTGGCGCGCATCGAGCGGGCCTGGCTCGACGCCTATCATGCCGCCGACGCGGAGGCGCTGTCGGCTGAGGCACTGGCGTCGATCCCTTGCGAGAGGCTTGCCGATACGGTGCTGCGGCCGCATCCGGCGACGCGGGTCGCGCGCTCCCGGTTCCCGGCAGTCACGGTCTTCGCGGCAAACCGGAACGAGGCTCCTGTTGGGCCGATCCGGGCAACGGGCGCCGAAGATGCGCTGGTCACGCGGCCCGGCCTCGAGGTCTTCGTTCGCCACCTGCCGCCCGGCGGCGCAGTGTTTGTCTTGCATCTGATCGCGGGCGAGGCGCTCGGCGCAGCGGCCGCGGCGGCATTTGCGGCGAGTGCCGAATTCGAGCTTTCCACCAACATTGCCGGCGTGCTGGAAGCGGGAGCCTTCACGACGGCACATCAGGAAAGGTGAGCACGATGAGCGATGGGCAGAACGCGAGCACCGGACCGCGAGGGGTCGCCGCTCTCGTCGAAAGGCTGAATGCCGCCCTGCGCACGATCGCGACTCAATCTCTGACGCAGCTTGTTCTGCGCTGCGCCCTCGCCGTCCCGTTCTGGCGGTCCGGCGTCAACAAATGGGACGGTTTTCTACAGTTGAACGATGTCGCCGTGCTGCTTTTCAGCTCGGAACTCAAATTGCATCTGCCGGGCGGCCCTTACGATTTTCCGGCACCTGGGCTGGTGGCGTTCGCCTCAGGGTCAGCGGAGATCGTGTTGCCAGTTCTCCTTGTTTTCGGCCTGGCGACGCGACTGGCGGCATTCGGGTTGCTGGTGATGACGCTGGTCATCGAGCTCACCGTGCCGGACGGCTGGCCGCTGCACATTACCTGGGCGGCGATGGCGCTTGGCATCATGGCCTGGGGACCCGGCCGGATTTCGCTCGATCATTTGATCGGCACCGACAAAGGCTGAGGGCTCGCGGAAAGCCTGGTCAGTCTCGTTTCCAGCGGCTCGCCGCCTTGTCGTCGGCCTCCTTGGCATCGACCCAGCCGCCCTCGGAACCGTCGCTATGGTGTTCCTTTTTCCAGAACGGCGCCCGTGATTTCAAATAATCCATCAGGAAATTCGCGGCCTCGAACGCCGCCTGCCGGTGGGCGGAAGCGGCCACCACCAGCACGATGTTTTCGCCCGGCGCGATCTTGCCGTGGCGATGGATGACGGTGAGCCCCTGCAGCGGCCAGCGCTCGATTGCTTCCCC
This sequence comes from Mesorhizobium sp. M0119, assembly GCF_040322615.1. NCBI lineage: Bacteria > Pseudomonadati > Pseudomonadota > Alphaproteobacteria > Hyphomicrobiales > Phyllobacteriaceae > Mesorhizobium > Mesorhizobium sp. M0119. The sequence goes on along the minus strand of NZ_JAMYTU010000056.1, from coordinate 14,344 downwards.
GGCGATGCGGGATATCTCGGCTTCCGCCATGCCGGGATAATGTTCGAGCTCGAGCGCGGAGAGCCTGCCTTGCTCGTCGCGGCAAAGGCCGGAGAAGGTCACCACAGCGCCGATATCGTTGCGACCCCTGGTCAGCCTGGCGATCTCGGCGGCGACGTCGAAATCCTCCGCCTGGATGCGCACGACCGGCACCACCGCGGACATGGTTCAGCCACCGGTCATCGGCGGGAACAGCGCGATCTCGCGCGCGCCGGCGATCTTCTCGCGGTGCTCGACATGTTCCTGGTTGATGGCGACGCGGATCACGTCAGGATATTGCAGCGCGTTCTCGTATTCCTCGCCACGCGATTTCAGCCAGCGCAACAGGTCGGCGACCGTTTCGATGCTGGCCGGCAGTTCGACCTCTTCCTCCGGTCTGCCGATCCGCTCGCGCACCCAGGCGAAATAGATGAGCTTCGTCGACATTTTATTCATCCATGATGTGCTTGAGGCCGGCGCGGAAATAGTCGTAACCGGTGTAGAGCGTCACCAGGGCTGCGATCCACAGCAGCACCAGCCCGGTCTGGGTGGTCAGCGGGAAGATCTTGTCGCCGGCGGGGCCTGCCAGCAGGAAGGCGATGGCGATCATCTGGATGGTGGTCTTCCATTTGGCGAGCTGCGTCACCGGCACCGAGACCTTCAGGGCCGCCAGATACTCGCGCAGGCCCGAGACCAGGATCTCGCGGCACAGGATGATGATCGCCGCCCACAGCGACCAGCCGGCGATGCCGGCATGGCGATCGGTGTCGGCGGCAAGCAGCAGCAGGCAAGTGGCGACCAGCAGCTTGTCGGCGATCGGGTCGAGCATCTTGCCGATATTGGAGGTCTGCTGCCAGGCGCGCGCCAGATAGCCGTCGAAGTAATCGGTGATCGAGGCGAGCAGGAAAATGATGAGCGCCGACCAGCGGGCGAAGTCGCTCGATTTCAGATGCCCCTCCAGGAAGAAGCACAGCACCACCAGCGGCACCGCCAGGATGCGGGCGTAAGTGAGCATGTTGGGCAGGTTGAACGCGCGCTGGGACATGTTTTGGGAACTCTTTCTGCCTGCTTAGTCAAATCAGAAGCGAATGTGGGGGGTCAACAGGCCAGAATCGATTAGCCAGCCGAAATATCGGCAATAGGGCTTAGCTCTCGTGAAAATGATTGTAGACCAATTTCGCCACCTGCTCGGAAATGCCGTCGACCTTGACCAGGTCCTCGACGGCGGCGCGGCTGACCGCCTTGGCCGTACCGAAATGCATTAGCAGCGCGCGCTTGCGGCCGGGGCCGATGCCGCTGATCTCGTCGAGCGGGCTCTTGACCATCTCTTTTTTTCGGCGGGCGCGGTGCGAACCAATGGCGAAGCGATGGACCTCGTCGCGCAGCCGCTGGACGAAATAGAGCACCGGATCGCGTACGGGCAGCGAGAATGAGTCCCTACCCTTGACGAAGAAGCGTTCGCGGCCGGCGTCACGGTCCTGACCCTTGGCGATACCGATGGCCACGACGCGGTCCTCGATGCCGAGATCGGCGAGGATCTTGCGCACCGCCGTCATCTGCCCTTGGCCGCCGTCGATGAGGATGACGTCGGGCCAGGCCGGGAAGCCGCCGGCGTCCTCGATATCGTCGCCCGGTCCGGTAGGGCTCGCCTCGTCCGCGCCCTCAGTTTGCGGGGCATCGCCATGTTCCTTCAACAGCCGCGAAAAGCGCCTCTGCATCACCTCGCGCATCATGCCGAAATCGTCGCCCGGCGTGATCTCGGTCGAGCGGATGTTGAACTTTCGATACTGGTTCTTCACAAAACCTTCCGGCCCGGCGACGACCATGGCGCCTACGGCGTTGGTGCCCATGATGTGCGAGTTGTCATAGACCTCGATGCGCACCGGCGGCTTTTCCAGGCCGAAGGTCTCGGCCAAGCCATTGAGCAGCCGCGCCTGGGTCGAGGTCTCGGCGAGCCGCCGGCCGAGCGCTTCGCGCGCGTTCTGCAGCGCGTTGTCGGTCAGGTCCTTCTTCTCGCCGCGCTGCGGCACCGAGATCGACACCTTGCGGCCGGCGCGGGTGGAGAGGGCCTCCGCCAGCAATTCCTGGTCCTCGACGCCATACGACAACAGGATGGTGCGTGGCGTCGGCTTGTCGTCGTAGAACTGCGCCAGGAACGAACCCAGCACCTCGCCGGCTTCGAGCGCCGGATCGGCCTTGGGAAAATAGGCGCGGTTGCCCCAGTTCTGGCCGGTGCGGAAGAAGAACACCTGGATGCAGACCTGGCCGCCCTCCTGATGGATGGCGAAGACATCGGCCTCGTCGACGGTCTGCGGATTGATGCCTTGATGGCTCTGCACATGCGACAGCGCCGCCAGCCGGTCGCGATAGATGGCGGCCCGTTCGAAATCGAGGTTCTCCGAAGCCTGCTGCATGGCGGCGGAGATCTCCGTCTTCACCTTCTGGCTGCGGCCGGAGAGAAAATCCTTCGCCTCGGCGACGAGCCTTGCATAGTCGACATGCGAGATTTCGCCGGTGCACGGGCCGGCACAGCGCTTAATCTGGAACAGAAGGCAAGGCCGGGTGCGGTTCTCGTAGAAGGAGTTGGTGCAGCTCCTGAGCAGGAAGGCGCGCTGCAGCGAGTTGATGGTGCGGCCGACGGCGCCGGCTGAGGCAAAGGGGCCGAAATAGTCGCCCTTGCGCGAGCGCGCGCCGCGATGCTTGTAGATGCCGGGCGAGACATGGTCGCCGGTCAACAGGATATAGGGAAACGACTTGTCGTCGCGCATCAGCACGTTGAAGCGTGGCCGCAAGCGCTTGATGAGGTTGGCTTCAAGCAGCAGCGCTTCGATCTCGGTGCGGGTGACGACGAACTCCATCGTCGACGTCTCGCGCACCATGCGGCCGATGCGGCTGGTGTGGAACCGGCCTTGCGCGTAGTTGGTGACCCGCTTCTTCAGGCTGCGTGCCTTGCCGACATAGAGCACGTCGCCGGCGGCATTCATCATGCGGTAGACGCCGGGCGCATTGGGCAGCCGTTTGACCAGGGTCTGGATTACCTCGGCGCCGACCATGCCGTCGGCGTCGCCGGCATGCGGGGTCCAGTCGATGGTGGTGAAGGTGACGTCCGGACCGCTGGCTGCAGGCTCGACGACCTCTTCGGCCGCCTCGTCCTCGAGGTCGATTTCGGGCGGCAGGTCGTCGGCGCCACCGCGCGTTTTTTGTTTCTGGTCCATGGGGCTCATTCCGCCATGCCTGTCACATCGGGCGTCTGCCATGCAAGATGCTGGCCGCCGTCAAGCGCGATCATCTGGCCGGTGACCGAGCGTGCCGCCCAAAGATAGCGGATAGTGGCACCGAATTCCGGCAATTCCGGGCCGCGTTTCAGGATCAGGCCGGCAATCTGGGCATCGAAATCGCTGTCGTGCTGGCGCGTGTTCTTCAAGGTCGGGCCAGGACCAATGGCGTTGACGCGGATGCGGGGACCCAGCGCCTGGGCCATCATCTCGGTCGCTGCCCACAAGGTCGACTTCGACAGCGCATAGGAAAAATAACGCGGCGTCGGCCGCCAGACGCGTTGATCGATCATGTTGACGATCAGCCCCTCACTGTTCTGCGGCAAGGCCCGGGCGAAAGTCTGCGCCAACAGCGCCGGCGCCTTAACATGCACGGCGAAATGGCGATCCCAGGCCGGCCAATCGAAATCCTCAACGCTGTCGTGCTCGAACAGCGAGGCGTTGTTGACCAGCAGCGACACCGGCCCGAGCGCCGCCGCCGCGCGGCCGACAACGTTGCCGACGGCGTCCATGTCGGTCAGGTCGGCAGCAATCACAGCGGCCCGGCCATGTCGACCAAAATGACCATTGTTGATTTCGGCCGCCAGTGCCTCCGCCTCGGCCAGCGAGCGATTGCAGTGGATGGCGACGGCAAAACCATGCGCGGCAAGGTCCTCGACGATCGCCCTGCCGATCCGCTTCGCCCCGCCCGTCACCAGTGCCGTCGCGGCGACCTTGCTCATCTGTCAATCCTTAATCCGATGCCGATTCCGACCTGCCGGCATCCTGCCGGCAAAATATGGCCCGCCAAGCGTTAAATCCCATTTCCACCTGGGGCAGAATTGTGGCAAAGTGGCCGGTGGGCGTTCTGGCTCGACCGGCATTCGGGCCAGCCCGACCGCAATATAGGGCGCTGGAGCCCTTATACCAAGCCGTGTGCAGTGCAGCACGGCGAACCTGCTGACATTCGCTGTTGCGAAGATGCAACGTCAAGGTTCTGCCTCATTCGTGCCAGGGAATGACCCAAGTTCAGGTTCGCTTCAGCCGCATTTGGACACGACATTTGCAACCGTTGAACGCCGGATCCGTTTCACCCCCCGGACGGGTTGAGGGCGCTCATAAACAACAAGCCTGTGTCCTGTGGCTTAAGGAGTAAAGAACAATGCAAGCCAATCTTAAATTTGCGCGACCGCTCGCGGTGGCGTTTGGGCTGTTCGCGCTGGGCGGAACCGCCTATGCCGCGGACGTGGTTCAGGAAGAGCCGCCGGCACCCGCCCCGATTGCGGAACTTCCGGTCGCATCCTGGGCCGGTCCCTATGCCGGTGTGAGCGTCGGCTACGGCTTCGCCGGCCACGCCAAAGCCAAGGACATTGGCGTCGACGTCGACACCAAGGGTTTTGTCGGCGGCGTCTTCGGCGGCTATAACTGGCAGCAGGAGAACTTCGTCTACGGTGCCGAAGCCGATATCGGCTACAACGGCGTCAAGGGCGACGATGCCGGCATCGAGGCCAAGGGTGGCTTCGAGGGCTCGCTGCGTGCCCGTCTCGGCTACGCTGTCACCCCGGATATCCTGCTCTACGGCACCGCCGGTGGCGCGCTGAAGAACCAGAAGATTGAAGCGGCCGGCGTCAGCGACACCAACACCCAGTTTGGCTGGACAGCCGGCGTGGGTACCGACATCAAGATCACCGACAATGTGTTCGGCCGTGTCGAGTATCGTTACACGGACTTCGGCAGGAAGGACTTCGACGGTATCGGCAAGGTCAAGTCGACCGACAATCGCGTCACTTTCGGCGTCGGTATGAAGTTCTAAGTCGTCCAAGCCACGACACGAAAAAGCCGGGCCTCGCGCCCGGCTTTTTTTGTGCCCGGTGCCCGCTCTGTCGGCAAAGGCACGCGTGATCTCGAGGTCAGCGTTGAGCCAGCATCCGGTCGACCAGGACCAGAACTTCGGCTGCTGCGATGAAACCGAGGGCGATAGTGGCGGCATTCGACATGACTCCGGCCCAGCCATTGGCGGACAGATCTATGAACGGGTAAGCGTACTTCCCTTCAGCGACACCACGAGCCAGGGCATAGGCGAGATACGCCAGGGGATAGAGCGCCCATAGAAGCGGATCGCGCCACGAAAGCCTCCCCTTTCGCGTGAACAGAAGCCAGAACAATAAGACAAGAACAGGATTGAGTTGGTGGAGCAGAAAGTTTGCTTCGGCGGTGGCGCCGGCCAAAGTGCGCAGCCCTTGGAGCAACACCGCGAAAATCACCCCGACCAGGGCCATCACGGCAGCCGTCCACGCCACCAGCGTTGGATGGTCGAAACGCTCGCCGAGGAGCGCTATGGCTGCGAATACAATGGCGACAAGACCGTTGGTCAGGATGGTGAAATACCCCACCAACACCCACACCGAGCCAAGCATCGATGCGCAGCCCTTGATCAAGGTGCTGAGTTCAAGGCCAATGCCAGTGCACGCGGATAGACAAATGATCAGGGCAAACAAGCGCTGTATCAAATTGCCCTCCCCATCGGCTTACGTTTGAGAAAGCCACGATAAGACTGGGCCGAACGTCTGTCGACCAAAATGCCCTCAGGACCAACATTCCAACCTCGCCGCCCGGCTCACCTCCCAGCATGTCGAAATTAGCCGTTGCGCCTCCCCGGCCAGGACTCCGCTAATGCATGTCGCGTAAAAGTGTGCTGCGGTTTTGTGATAACGACATGCATAAAACAAAACCTAATGTGCGTCGCGTGAGGCCGGTCGAAGGCGACGCGCATTAGGGGAGATCGGCGCTTCGCCATCCCCGCCCTCAAGCCGGGATGCCGGGCTTCAGCTCCGGGAATTTCTCGTCGAAGCGTGCCGCCCAGCGCGTCAGCCGGCCGCGGCCCTTTTCCCATTTTCCGGCGAAGCGCAGCGAGAGATAACCGAGGCAGGCGCGCAGCGCGATCTGGCCGACGGTGATTTTCTTCGGCAGCTTCGGCGGGTTGGCGTTGAGCAGATCGAGCGCGGCCGAAATCTTCGTCCACTGGCGCTCAAGCCAAGGCTGGTAGACCATCTCTTCCGGCCGCGTGCGCCGCTCATAGACCATCGACAGCGCGCAGTCGCAGATACCGTCGGCCAATGCCTCCAGCACCTCCGCCTCAAGGCGCTTGTCGGGATTGCGCGGAAACAATGCGTTCTTCGACATCCGGTTGAGATGCTGGGTGATGGCGCGGCTGTCGTGGACCGAGCGTCCGTCATCGAGCACCAGCACCGGGATCTTGCCGAGCGGATTGGCGCCGATCAGTTCGGCCGGCCTTTCCTCGGTCTTTATCGGCACGAGATCGACCGCAATGCCGGCATGAAGTGCTGCCATGCGCACCTTGGAACTGTAGGGAGAAGTAGACGCGTAGAGCAGTCTGGGCATTGTCGATTCCTGTTTGCCGGCTACAGCTCCATACGCCCTGTTGGACGCGCAAAGGACGCGGTAGCATTGTGACTTCGCGCATGACCCGCACCGAAAATCGATTCCGACAGGGGCTCGTGCGTGGGCACTGTTGACCGATCATGCAGGATTCATCAACGGCCAGAGGCGGAAAACCGCGCCGCCAGCGTGCAACCATAGTCTCGACTTCGGATGTGATGAGCCGGAGCTGTGGCGGCAGACGCGAGCAGGTCGGACGATCCAAATCCGATCAGCTACCAACTCGGCCATTGCACCGAAGGTTGATCTTTGGCAGCCACGAAAATCCCACCGGACTTCGCCGCATGGCGAAGTCCTGGGAGCTGCGAAAAGACGTCTTCCTCCCGCCTCTTTCTCGTCCTGCCCGATCGTCAATCAGCAAGCGAGGCGCCTGTTCGGCATCCCGCCCTGGCCGTCTTGAGTACTGTCCCCGGCGGTAGCAGGGCGGCGACTACTTCTTGGCCTTCGCCTTTGCGGGCGCTGCCTTTGGCTTGGCCGCGGGCGCTGCCTTCTTCACTGCTGCAGAAGATTTCGCAGCGGCGGCCTTTGCCGGTGCTGCCTTCTTCGCAGCGGGCTTCGCCGCGGCCTTTGCAGCCGGCTTCTTGGCCGGTGCCGCCTTCTTAGCCGGTGCAGCCTTGGCCGGTGCTGCTTTTGCCTTGGCAGGTGCTGCTTTCTTCACGGCCGGTTTTGCCGCGGCCTTGGCGACCGGCTTTTTGGCTGGCGCTGCTTTTGCCTTAGGCGCAGCGGCCTTCGCTTTGGCAGCGGGTGCTGCTTTCTTCACAGCAGTTGCGGTCTTTGCCGCGGCTGCTTTTGCTGGTGCTTTCTTTGCCGGTGACTTTGCCGGTGCCTTGGATGCCGGCGCTTTGGATGACTGCTTAGCCATATCATGCCCCTTCCGTTGTGCCGACGGCCGTTATTGACCCGGCGCGCATTGCATATCTGACTCGCGGCTTGCTAGCCAGCGAAGCATTAGAATGATTTTTGCAGCTTAAGTTTCCGTTACGGCGAGCGCGCGACCATTTTACCGGCGCAAAAATCGGCTGCGAATCTTTGTGTCCCGCAGCGAAGTTCTGCGACAGAAATTCTGGTCTCTCTATCTCGACCGGTCTTCTCGTCAAGCTCAGGACCTTTTCGACCAGCTTAGCGCTTCAACGTCCGACGCTCAGCGCGAACATTGTCAAGAGCGAAGGCGGTCGCCCGCCTCGTCTTGTCCGAAACGATAAACTACAGGTAAGTAGGAAGCAACGCGACGAGCACGCCGCTGCGCTATCTTGCACTACGCGATGAAAGTAAGCAGATAGCTCGCATTTCTGAAAGACAGGATATCGCTCGATAGATCCGGTCGAGCCGACCTCGTGATCGAATGCGCTCGGCCGTTCAGGCGCCGAGCGGCCCGCGCTGCATCTGCAGCCGGCGCGAAGGCTCGGCCCTGTGGAGATGGACGGCGAAGGTATCCCATGGGGGCATGACGGAAATCTGCGCCAGGATGCGCCCCGCTTCACCGCGATGATAGCCGCCGTGCAGTACGACGTGGGTCAGCATTTCCTGTCGCGACATCAATGCCTTATCCCCGTCGCTGAACACGAATGCGACGGGCTCGGACAGCTGCCAAGACGAAACGGTTTCGAGATAATCGAGATACCAGCGATCGGTCGCCGCGACCGCGGCGCGAAGTTCGTCGAACGCCGGCGGGTCCTCAGTGGTATCGGCGGAGTAGCCATGGCTTGCACCAACCAAGTGCGCCGAGAATATCCGCGACACCACATGGCTGTGATCGACGAGCCGTATCACGGCCTGCCGTTCCTTGCCGTGAACATGCCGGTCGACACTCGCCAGCTTTTCCAGCAGTTCGTCATTGGCCCAGGCCTGATAGGCAAACAGGCTGCGAAGCAGGGCGAGCGCACTCATGGTCGGTGTCCTTTTCCGGAAATGCGAGTATGTTGTTTATATTTTCAGGAGAATGAGCGGGCGTGTCTACTCGCATTGCAAAACCGCATCCGCGCATGCGCAAGCAGCCGCGCCAGGCGCGTTCCAGGGCAACCGTCGAGGCGATCATCGAGGCGGCGGCTCATGTTCTGAGCGGGCTGGGCTGGGCCGGCTTCACCACCAACAAGGTGGCCGAGACGGCAGGTGTGAGCATCGGCACGCTCTACCAGTATTTTCCCGACAAGCTTTCCCTGCTCGCAGCCGTCCGGCGCCGTCACTTCGATCATGTGCTGTCGGTCATTCGCGATTCGGCGGAAGACCAAAAGCCGCTCAGGAAATTCGCGCAGGAGCTGGTGCGCGGCATGATCGCGGCGCACAGCATTCACCCGACACTACATCAGGTGCTGCTCGACGAGGCGCCGGGCGATCGCGGCTCCAGGGCCGCCCATGCTTCGTTCCAGGCACAATACCTCAATCACTATGCGACTGCTGTCGCCACTTATCGCAAGCCAAGGAAAGGCGCCGACATGGAGACCGTGGCGCGCGTGCTGTCGTCAGCGATCGAAGGCGTGATCCACAACGCGGCACGCCGGAACATGCTCGCCGCGCCGGACCTGCAAAAGCAACTCGTTGAACTGATCTGCGCCTACCTATCGGGAGCGGGCCGCATCGGACGATAGCGCAGGCCACGACTGTGCACGTGCCGTCATAGGCGACACCAAGCCGATGGCGCGCCTTTTCACGACCATGTCGTGTTGCCGACAGCTCAATTGCAACGCCGCGGCATTGGCAAATGACCTACGGCGGACGTCGGGGATTTCTGTACGTCAGATCCAAACCCGGCTCATGAGGTGCGGCAAGGACGATGCCAACAATGCTGCACCTGATGCGGCCAAGAGTGTGAGGACGATCTTTCGAAAAGTTGCCTCGCTGATGCCGATGTAGAGTCTCGCGCCAAGGAGTGTCGGTATCAACATCGCCGGCGCGACGACGGCAAACATCGGCAGCATTTCCAGCTTGATCTTTCCGGCCGCAAGATAGGCGGCCATCGTCATGGAGAGGGTCACAAGGTTGAAATTCTGGATGACAATGCGCTGCCTGTCCTTTTCCCATTGACGCAGCACGCACCACAGCGTTGGAACCGGGCCGGTGAAGCCGCCAAGTCCACCCATGATGCCCCCGACCAGACCTATTGCACCGTCTGCAACAGGACCCCCGACCGTGATGGGAGGGAGGCGACGCGCAAAGAGCATCAAGGGACACCAAACGACCAGCAGCGCGCCGAAGACCAGCTTGAACAACTGCACATCCAGCAAGGGCAGGATGGCGACACCGACCGGAATCCCGATGATCCCCCCGATCAGGAATGGCAGCAGAAGCTTGAGGTCGAAACCCCGGCGAACGGTGACGGCGGCGATGATCTGGCCGGTGAGCGCCCCAAAGACCGCCATGGCAGCAGCCAGCTGGGGCTCCACGCTCCAAACCCAAAACGACATGGCAACCAGACTGAACGCGAACCCTGATAGCCCCTGGACGAAGCCTGCAACGACCGCGCCGAGAGCAACAACGTAGACAAGCGAATCCATGTAATGCTGCTTCCCTGCAAACTCGTGACAGCAGATCGCGCTTCCCGCGAATGCTGCGCCGCGTGGAAGCGGTGACGGTCGATCAGGTGACCGGTGCTAAAAAGTCGGAATCAGCGAGTGCGCGATCAGCGCAGGACGCGGCAGCGGCCGTTGTAGACCATCCAGCGGTCGAAGCCCGAGACGCAGAATTCGACATTGTCGCCGATCGAGGCAAAGCCCTGGCCTTCTTCGATCAGGTACCAGATGGTGCGGCCGCGGCCATCGGAGAGGCTGACGGTGGCACCGCAATAACGGCGGCCGATCGGCCAGGTGTCGTCGGCCGGCAGATAGCGATGCTGGTGGATACGCTGGAAGTCGACGATCTGCACGTCGGGCAGATGCGGCACGTGATGCACCTGATAGGAGAAGCGGTCGGTGATCTTGTTCAGGACCCAGGCCTCGCCGCAGACGCCGCTATCCTCGTCGGTATAGATTGCAAGGTCGGCCGCCTGGACTGCCTGGGTGACGCCAAGAGGTGCGGCCAGCGGCGTGCAAAAGGCGAGCAGTGCGGCAAGGACGGATTGGGCGAAGCGAGTCATGGCAGCCTCTCAAGGTCGACTGCGCGCACTGTGCGGATTCGCTGACGCGCGGTCAAGCGGTTGTAGTGACCATGGTTTCCCACTTTAAGATCTATCTTTGAACGGACTCGCTATAGTTCCCTACAATAACCGATGAGACGGGAGAGCTAGGACGGCCATGACCATTGAGATTGCAGTGACGATGATAGGCGTTGTGTCTGCGGCTGCTTCAGCCTTTTTCTGGTTCTGGTCAGCGCGGATTCCGCCGAGCTATCCGATGGCATATCTTAGCGGTCCCCCAGACAAAATTGTGAAGCAGATGGACCTTCAAGCTAAGCTCAACGCTTGGGCAGCTACTATGGCGGGTATTGCCGTTCTTTGCCAAGGCATCCTTATAGCCATTGGCCAAATTCGAACCTGACTACTCTCCCGCCAGCCAATCCAGCGTCCAATGCGACGGCTGCTCGAGTGCAAGCAGCCGGTGCAGCGCCGGCAGCAGTGTCCGTAACTCGCCTTCCAGCGTGAAGGACGGATTGACCACCACCATGCCGCAGCCGTCGAGGCTCGGCTCGACGGAGGCCGGCCTGATCTCAAAACCAATATCGAGCAGCTTCGGAATGCCTATCTGCTTCAGCGCTTTGCGGAAGGCGGCGACCGCCTTGCGGTCCTTGAGTGGATACCACAATGCGTAAATCCCTCCTGGCCAGCGCCGATGGGCTCTTTGCAGCCCGTCGACCAAGCGACCGAACTCGCCCTCTTCCTCGAAAGGCGGATCGATCAGCACGAGGCCGCGCTTTTCCTTTGGCGGCAGATGCGCGCCGAGAGCCAGCCAGCCGTCGAGCTCGATCACCCGGGTCTGGAAGTCACCGTCGAACAGCGCCTTCAGCCTGGCAGCATCCTTAGGGTGCAGTTCGACCGCCGACAGCCGGTCCTGCTTGCGCATCAGGTGCCGGGCGATCAGCGGCGAACCCGGGTATTTTTTCACGCCGCCGTCCGGATTGAGCGAACGCACGGCTTCAAGATACGGCGCCAGCAGTGCTGCCGCCGGGGCGTCGAGGGCCGCATCGACCAGCCGGCCGATACCGCCTTGCCATTCGCCGGTCTTTTGCGCTTCGGTCGAGGACAGATCGTAACGGCCGATCCCGGCATGGGTGTCGATGACCCGAAACGCCTTGTCCTTCTGTTTCAGATATTCGATCAGCCGGCTGAGCACGACATGCTTGACGACGTCGGCGAAGTTTCCGGCATGGTAGGCGTGGCGATAGTTCAATTGGAGCCCCTGCCCCAGCGCGGCGGTGGCGACTGTGAGTTTGGATTTTCCGGCCGGCGGCCGCCGAAACGGAATGCCAGCACCAGCCCGACCATGCCGGCCGCCATCAGGGAAAAACCGACCGGGCGCGCCCGGCGGTCGACCTCGCCGGCAGCCGAGCGCAGCACGATGTCGACGGCCCGCATCGGAATGCCCTCGGCGTCGCCCGGACCGACGGTGAAGATGTAGGGGCCGGCGGCAACGCTCGGGATCAGGCCGGCGTCGTCGCGAAAGATCCTGTCCGGCAGCTGTGGACTGACCTGGCGCGGATTGTCGGAATGGTTGAACTGCAGCGTCGAGGCGAGCACCGTCCTGCCGCCGGGGGCGGCAGTCCGGGTCAACACGGTGCGCTGCTGCGACACGATGCGCTCGGCTCTTGCCGTAAGGTCGACCAGCACGCGTAGCGGCCCGTCGCGTGCGCTCAGGGCCACCGTCACCGGCTTGAACCGGCCCTGGTCGTAAACCCGCCAGGTGCCGATCTCACGGCCGGAGAAATTGGTCATCGCCCAGGGATAGACGACGCCGATGCCAGTACCGATGAGCAGGATCAGGGCGAACAGAGAGCGCATGAGGTCAAGACCCGGTGTTCGGCGCGCTGGTGCCGTCGCGGGCGCGCTCCATTTCGTCCAGGAGCATGTCAAGGCCGAGATCAAACGTCCGGTCGAATTCGGCGGTGCCGAAATAACGCCCGGCCGCAGCTACTTTTGGAAAATCCTGCGCCACTTGCTCATCGCTGACGATAGTCACGCCCGAAGGCCCCTTTGCATAGCCGGCAGTCTCGTCGAGGATGGCACCCATCAGATAATAGCCAGTAGTGCGAAACAGCCGCGCACCCAGTTCCGGTCCGAAGCCGCCGGCCTCGAACAGGCCAAGGATGCCGTTCAGCCAAGTGAGACAGGTCGGCGAATTCATCCGGTAGGTTACAAGGAACGTGGCAAAGGCCGGGTGCTCACGCGCGACGCGGCGGAAATCCAGCATGGCGCTGCGCAATCTTTGCCGCCAGGGCAAATCCGCGTCGGGCATTTCGATGGAGCCGATCAGCCGGTCCACCAAGGCTTCGAAGAGATGCGCCGCCGAAGGAAAGTGGTGATAGATGCTCATGGCTTCACAGCCGAGTGCAGTCGCCAGCTTGCGCATCGAAAAACCGGCGAGGCCCTCGCTCTCGATCACCTTCAAAGCGGCATCCTCGATCATCTCGCGAGACAGCCGGCCGCGGGGTCGCTTCTTTTTGATCGATGTGTCCATGGTGCCGCTTAACAACTTGCGCTGTAAGGTTCACTTTCAACATTACCTTACATCGTAAGGCTAACAAAAACCAGAGGAGAACATCATGTCTGTCTGTCGTACTCGTTCATCAAAGCATTCTTCCGTCCGCCGTGCCTGCCTGCTCGCCGCCGCCTACGTGCCGACCCTGGCTGCAGCCCCTTCTTATGCCGATGAGTATGACGCAACCGTCAAGGACATCCAGTCGACCATGGGCGGGGTGCCCGGTTTCGTAAAGCAGTTCCCGAAAGCCGGTCTGCCCGGTGCATGGGCCGAGGTCAAGGCCATCCAGCTCAGCGACAAGACGGCGCTGCCGCCGAAGGTCAAGTCGCTGATCTCGCTGGCGGTGGCGGCGCAAATCCCGTGCAACTACTGTATCTGGTCGGACACGCAGGACGCCAAGCGCGCCGGCGCCACCGACGAGGAGATCCAGGAGGCGGTCGCCGTTTCAGCGCTGACCCGCCATTGAAGCACCATCTTCAACGGCATGCAGGTCGATTTCGATACGTTCAGGAGGGAGATGGGCGGGCAGTAATGCTTTCGTTATTAGAGCGGGATGCGTTCAAACTGAATTAGCCATCCCGCTCTGACCGTTTGTGTGATCCGCCAGCACCTCATTGATAACCCGCCACGATTTTTCCGCCTCGCGCTGGTTGCCGTCATGTCCCGAAGCGACGATCAGCGCCTTCCACAACGCCCAGCCCCGTGCGCGCGCCCAGCTGTGCTCGTCAAGGGCAACGGCGTCGCGGAACGCCTGACGGCTCTCGCCGTAAAATTCCGTCCACGCGATCACCAGGTCACAGGCAGGATCGCCGATAGCCGAACTGCCGAAATCGACGACCGCACAGAGCTTGCCATCTTCGACGAGCAGATTGCCCGAGGCGACGTCGCCATGGACCCAGACCGGCGGGCCGGGGCCGCGCGAGGGCCCCGCGGGCTGATATTCAAAACGAACGCGGGGCACCCCCACGCGAGTGGTGGAAGGGCGGGGGG
>NZ_JAMYTU010000055.1:0-28549 GCF_040322615.1 Mesorhizobium sp. M0119 | reverse complement strand
CGCCCGCGCGCCCCCCTCCCCCGCCCCGCCCGCCCCCGCCCCCCCCCGCCCCCCCGGCCGCCGGCCCCGCCGCCGCCGCCCCAACCCCCCCACCCCCCCCCCCCCCGCCCCCGCCCCCCCCCCCCGCTTCTCTGTCGGCCTGTGTGCAGCTTAGCGCATGATCATGCGCTGTTTGTCGCGACTTTGCGCATACGTGGCCTTGTCATAGGGGGCCTGCGCCTCAAGCTGCTCCTTGGTGAAGTTCGTGTAGAGATAGCGCTTGCCGTTCTTGTCGGTCATGAATTTCAGGTTGTCCATGCCGACCGCCACCTCCTTCTCGCCGACGCCGAGGAAGCCGCCGACGTCGATGATGACTGCGTCGACCTTCTTGTCGCTGCCCAGCACGATATCGCCAATTTCGCCGACGTTGACATCGTTGGCGCCGTAAACGGTTGTTCCAACCAGATCCTCGGCCCGGATTTCGCCCATCGGCATTTCGGTTAGCGTCGACTTGTCGATCGACCCGGTCTTGGTCTGGTCGGCCGCCGAGTTAGCCGGAGGCGCTGCTGCCGGAGCGTTTTGAGCCGTCTTGCTGGCTTGGTCAGTGTTGTTGGTCGTCGCGGTGTTGCTGGCCGTCACGGTAGGCGTGACGGTGGCGGGCGCAGTAGCCGCGGCATCATTCGACGCAGTGGTTGCCGGGGCCGGATCATAGGGCTTGCGGTCGAAGTCCGGCTGCGCCTGCAGCTCTTCTTTGGTCGTTTGCGCGACCAGCCAGCGATCGCCGTTCCTTTCGGCCCATTGCGCCTTGTCAAAATCATAGGCGACGTTTTTTTCGCCGATGCCGAGGAAGCCGCCGACACCGATGATCAGCGATTGCGCCTTGGCTTCCTTGTTGATGACGATGTCGTTCACGTCACCGATGTTTTGGGCGTCGTCGCCGGTGCCGTTATAGACGGTCTCGCCGATGATATTGGTGGCGAGATTGCCTTCGGCGCGCTTCACTGGCTCAGCCGGCGCGGCAGGCGCAGGGGTTGTATTTTGCGCGCTGGTGGAAGGGGCGGCAGGCGCCGCATTATCGGCCGAAGCTGGTGGCGGAGGTGGATCGTAAGGAGTCCGGTCGAAATCCGGCTGAGCCGTCAACTCATCCTTCGTCGTTTGCGCTATCAGCCAACGGTCGCCATTTCTTTCGGCCCATTGCATCTTGCTGTAGTCGAAAGTGACGTTCTTGGTTCCTATGCCAAGAAAACCGCCAACGCCGATGACGACGGATTTCACCTGGCCGCGCTCGTCGAAGACGACGTCGCTGACGTTGCCGATATTCTGGGCATCGTCGCCGGTGCCGTTATAGACGGATTCGCCGATGATGTTGGTGGCAAGGCTGCCCTCGGCACGTATCGCCGGAGCGGTATCCTGGGCGGCGGGTGGTTGCGCCGGCGCCGGGGTCGTCGCCGATTGCGCAAATGCACCCGTCGCAATCAATGTTGCGACTGCTGTCGTGGTTAAAAGGGTGCGGATCATCTTAGTGTCTCCTCGTCGGTGATTTCGTGCACGCCCTGCCCGCCTGGCGTCACTGCGGGCGCAGCGTCTTCTGCATGTTCACAACGTTGTGACCACACTGTTGTTCCGAAAAAAGCCGTGGTGCACCCGGTGCGATGTCAATGGTTCTCGGATTCGCCGCGCTGGTCGAACGGAACATTTTCTCGCCCGCCCCGTTCCACTCCCGGCTGGGGCCCCGTCCCGGCCCGATAGGTGCTGGAAAATGGAACGGCCATGCGGTTTGCAGCGGTGCTGAACAAGGACGGGGGCACCCTGCGCACCATCGATCTTGAGGCCTTCGCCAGCCGGATGCGCGGCACGCTTGAGACTGCCGGCCACTCGATCGATATCGAAATCGTCGCCGGCAAGGATATCGTCGCCACGCTGGACGGCGTGGCTTCCAGGCGTGGCATCGACGTCGTGCTGGCGGGCGGCGGCGACGGCACCATTTCGGCCGCGGCAGCCCGTTTGATGAATGGGGAGAAGGCGCTAGCAATTCTGCCGGCTGGCACAATGAACCTTTTCGCGCGCGGCCTCGGTATTCCGCAGACCCTCGATGCGGCACTGAAATCGTTTGCGGACGGCGAGGTGATGGCGATTGACATTGCAACAGCCAACGGCCGGCCTTTCGTGCATCAATTCTCGATCGGCATGCACGCCAGGATGGTGCAACTGCGCCAGAAGATGGAATTCGGCTCGCGGCTTGGGAAGATGCGTGCCTCGGTGCGAGCCGCTTGGGCAACGATCAACAATCCGCCGGCGATGAAAGTAACGCTAACGATCGGTGAGGCCGAGATCAGAACCCGGATCACCGGTATCGGCATCACCAACAATCTGTTCGGCGAGGGCCACCTGCCCTATGCCGATAATCCGGCAGGCGGCGTGCTGGGCATCTATGTCACCGTGGCACGGCGGCGCGGCGAATTGATCAGGTTCCTCTTTGACGTCGCCCGTGGGAAATGGCGCGGCAACGAGCATGTCGAAATCCATCAGGCAAACCGCGCCGTTTTGAAAATCCATTCGACGAACAGGAAAGTTCAGGCCGTCATGGACGGCGAACTGGTAAAGCTCGATCGCGAGACGACCGTCGAAATCCATCCGCGCGCGTTGAATGTTCTCGTCCCGGCGCGCGCCGCCGAGGCAAAGGTTGCCTGACGTGGGATAGCGTGATGTGGGGTTGCGTGATGCGAGCTGGCACGAGCGATGGAGAGAGTCTAGCCGCTGGGCGTGTTGCCCTGCTCGGTCTTCGGCGTCTCGATCATCCAGCCGTAGATTTCGGCGACGCCCCAGGCGATAAAAGCCAGCAACAGCGCGGCGATCAGGATACGAAGGACATGCCGACCCCGCCGCCCTTGACGGGCTTTGTTTTCAGGAATGATTTTTGGCATTGTCTGGCTCCATATTTGGCGCCGGCAGGCGTAACTAGCGGGGCGTTGGCTGGTAACGGTCCCCCGCCGCGAAAGTTCCGGCTCGGCAAGGCGACAAACGGGCCGATTGGCCTGATCAATCAGCGGGGCCGGCCACTGGGGGCATAGTGGACGACAATAGCCAGAAAACGCCGGGCCTGCCGGCCGATATTCGCCGTGTGGTGGGCGCCGCGGACCGTCTTGCCGTGCTGCACGGCCTCGACGCGCGGGACAGGGCTGCCGACCCTGATTTCGATCGTATCGGCGGTCTTGCCGCTTCGGCGATGCAAACGCCTGTCGCACTGATCACGCTGGTCGATGCCGAGCGGCAGTGGTTCAAGTCCTGTATCGGTCTCGACGAGACCGAAATCGCAACCGAGACATCGTTCTGCGCCTATACCATTGCAGCCGGCGACGTGCCGATGGTCGTGGCCGACGCGGCGGCGGATCCGCGGTTCAAAGCCAATCCGCTGGTCACCGGCGAGCATCATATCCGCTTTTACGCAGGCGTGCCGATCGTAGTCGACGGCGCGCTGGTCGGCACGCTGTGCGTGCTCGACCGGAAGCCGCACGCACGTCCTTCTTCTGTCCAGCTCGACCAGCTGTCGGCGCTGGCTGGCCTCGCCGCCAGCCTGTTCACGCTGAAGGATGCAACCCGCAGCGCGGCGATTGCCGAAGCCGCACTGGTTCGAGAGGAAAAGCGGCGCGCTATCGCGCTCGACGCGGCTTCGCTTGCCAGCTGGGCATGGGATATCCGCAGCGACATGATCGACTGCGATGTCCTGCTGTCCGAATTGTTCAACCTGCCCAAGTCGAACAGGCTGAGGGCGCGCGACATCCTGACCGCCATCGACCTGCGCGACGTTCACCAGACCGAAACACGCTTTCGCGACGCGCTGACCGGCAGCGACGACTATTTTGGCGAATACCGTGTCAAAGGCCTCGATCCGCCACGATGGATCGCAACGCGCGGCCGCGTCATAGAACGCGACGGCGAGGGCAAGCCGACGCTGATCTTCGGCGTCAACTACGACATTACCGAACGCAAGCTTGGCGACGAACGTCAACGGCTGTTGCTGCGCGAGCTCAATCACCGCGTCAAGAACACTTTGGCAACCGTACAGGCGCTGGCGACGCAGACCGTTCGCCATGCCCGCCAGCCAAGCGAATTCCTCGAAGCCTTCAGCGCCAGGCTGCAGGCACTGGGCGTTGCGCACAGCCTGCTGTCGGACCGCGAGTGGCGCGGCATCGGCATCCGCGAGCTGGTGGAGATCGAGCTAAAGCCGTTCCAAGCCGCCGGACAATCGCGCATGGCGATCTCCGGCGCCGAAGTCCTGCTCTCACCCGACCAGGCAGTCGGGCTCGGGCTGATCCTGCATGAACTGGCAAGCAACGCACTGCAATACGGGTCGCTCTCGGTTTCTTCCGGAAAGGTCGATCTCGATTGGAGGGTACAAGGCAGGAAGGGTGCACGGCGTCTGTTGCTGGCCTGGCGCGAAAGCGGCGGCCCGCGGGTTGCGCCGCCCGAACGCCATGGCTTCGGCTCGATCCTGATCCGCCGCAGCCTGGCCAAGGTCATTTCCAGCGAGGTGACCCATGAATTCCGGCCGGACGGCGTGGTCGCCGAAATATCGATTCCGCTCGAAGATTTGTGACGCCAGCATTTTTGCGACCGGCGCCAGAATCGTTTCCCCCAAGCTATCCCGCCGAACTATTCCCGTTTGCCGGGATCCGGATCATCGGAGCCGCGCTTCACGTTCTCGCGGTAGATAGCGTAGGCAGCGAGTGCTATCGCCGGGCCGAGAATCGCGCCCAGTCCGGCCTTCCCCGGGCCACCTTTGCCCTTGAGCAGCGCCGGCAGCACGGCGAGTGCCGCAGTGATGCCGATGGCCTTCATGTCGGCGTTGCGTCGCTTCGCCCGGCGCCTGGCGCGCGAGCCGGCCGACATCCGGTAGACGAGCAGGATGAGACCGGCGATTGCCAGAAAGCCTATCCCGAAGCTCAGGGAAGCTGCCATCGGCCCATAGCGGGCCGCCGTCCAGATATAGGCCGCCCCGACGAGGAAGCCGAGGCCGCACAGCGCCGCGAGCGCTGCGACCGAATAGACAATCGCAGCGACGCGCGCGCGTTGCACCGCCGCAATGGTTTCGCCCGAGGCGAGGCCCGAGATCAGCGATGCAAGCATTCCCATGCGTGCAGAACTAGCGTCGAGCGAGAAGCGCGAAGAGGAATCCGACACCTGCGGCGATCGCCAGCGAAGTCACCGGTTTTTCGCGCATATGCGCTATCATCTGCGCCTCGATGTCCCTGGCGTTGCTGCGCAGGCTGTCGAAGGCTGCCTCGCCCTGGGTTCGCAACTGCTCGACGCTTTCGGCGGCGGCTCGCCGTGCTGCCCCGTAGCCATGTTCGCCAGTTTTGGCCAACAGCTTGGTAAGTTGGTCGATGTCGGCCTTCAGTTGTGCGATGTCGGCCTCAACATCGGAATTCGTGCGGGCTTCGTTCGCGGCCTTTCCTGCGGCAGTCGCCATTGCTTCACTCTCCATGCTTTTGCTCGGTCGAAACGCCCGACAGACCCCAAGGTTCCGGCACGAACCTCTTCTAACCCTATCTCCGGCAGCGCGCGTTGCAAATGCCTTGCACGGGCCGAGGCCGACGCATCCGCGCCGGCACGTCTTTTTTAAATGACAGCATGCCAAATAACGATCATGACTTTCCCCGTTTCACGTTAGAGACGCATTCAAGGAGATATTGCTGCGTGCGCGCATCGCTTGACGGTTTGCGGATTCTTATCCTGGAAGATGAGTTCCTGATTGCCATGGATATCGAGCAGCTTTGCCGCGACTACGGCGCGCTCAATGTGGTCATCGCCCGTGATCTGACTGAGATCGAACAGCAAGACGTTGCCGCGCAGTTCGATGTGGCCATCGTCGACCTCATGCTGAGCGGCGTTTCGACGCTCCAATTTGCTTCGCGGCTGCGTGAAGCGGGCATCCCGTTCGTCTTCGCCTCGGGCTATTCGGATACCGACGAGATCAAGAAATCCTTTCCCGGCGTCAGACTGGTCACCAAGCCCTATTCGGGAGACGATCTCGTCGAGGCAGTGGCGGCGGCCCGCAGGCGAACGCCTCTGCGCTGAGGCGCGGAGCGGTTCGAACACGGCCACACTTCACGCAGCCGTCGACCCGGTTACCTGAGCCGAAATTGCGTCCGGGCCATACTCGTCTTCACCGGAGATCTTCAGGATTTCCTGCAGCCGCGTGCGGGCGCGGCTGACGCGGCTCTTGATCGTTCCGACCGCGCAGCCGCAGATTTCGGCCGCTTCCTCGTAGGAGAAGCCCGACGCGCCGATGAGGATAATGGCTTCGCGCTGGTCTTCTGGCAGCAACTCGAGCGCGCCGCGAAAGTCCTCGAGGTCAAGCTGGCCGTGCTGTGCCGGATGAACGGCAAGCCTGGCCGTCATGACGCCATCGCTGTCCTGCACCTCGCGGCCACGCTTGCGCATCTGCGAATAGAATTCGTTGCGCAAGATGGTGAACAGCCATGCCTTCAGATTGGTGCCGGGCTGGAAGCTTTCATGCTTGTCCCAAGCCTTGACCAACGTTTCCTGCACCAGGTCGTCGGCCTTGTCGGCGTTTTGCGTCAGCGACACGGCAAAAGCCCGCAGGCTCGGGATCGAGCCGAGCAAATCGGTCTTGAAGCCCTGGGAGACGGCCGCCATGCCTCAGTCCTTCTTTTGCACAGGTTCGGCCTTTTCCAACTGGCTTAGCAGTTGGGCGAAGCGATCCGGCACATTGTCAGAGACCAGCTCGTCGTAATATTGTTTGAGTTTGCGGCCGATTTCCGAGTTCGGCCCAAGCGGGTCGCGGGAAGCAGCCCGGCGCCCGTTGCCAACGCCAGCCGTGGTAGCTTTCGTCATGTTCTTCATTTCGCCCTTTGTCCCAGCCTTAAGCCGCCCTTCAACACATAACCCAAGGCAAGCGGCAGCCTCGTCTGGTTGCCCAACCCCGCCCTAAACGCCAGCCCGCATACTTAGTTCCGCATGACCGGAACTTTTTCGCACAACCCGCGTTTCTAACTTTGGGGTTGCGAACCGTTTTTAGCTATAACATGCAATCACGTCATATGAGGGAGACGTCCGATATGAGCCTATCAGCAACCATCGCTCCGCACCTGCCGTTCCTGCGCCGCTTCTCGCGCGCCGTATCCGGATCGCAGGAGAGCGGCGACGCGCTGGTCGCCGCAATGCTCGAAGCCATCATTGCCGATGTCGACATCTTTCCGGACGCATCGAACGACCGCATCGCGCTCTACAAGGTCTTTGCCAAGCTCTTCACCTCGGTGGCCATTCGCGTTCCGCAGGAGCATGCCCAGTCGGCATGGGAGCAGCGCGCCGCGGCCAATCTGAATGCAATTGCGCCTCGTCCCCGCCAAGCCTTTCTGCTGGTCGCGGTCGAAGGCTTCAGCGAAGACGAGGCGGCGGAGATTCTCGACGTCGACGAACAGGAATTCTCCGAACTTCTCGCGCAGGCGAGCAACGAGATCTCCCGTCAGGTGGCAACCGACGTGCTGATCATCGAGGATGAGCCGCTGATCGCCATGGATATCGAGGAAATGGTCGAAAGCCTCGGCCACCGCGTCGTCGGAACGGCGCGCACCCACGCCGAGGCGGTGGCGATGTTCGGCAAGGCGCGGCCGAAGATGGTGCTTGCCGATATCCAGCTTGCCGACGGCAGTTCGGGCATCGCGGCCGTCAATGAGATCCTGTCGTCGACCTCGGTACCGGTGATCTTCATCACCGCCTTTCCCGAGCGCCTGCTCACCGGCGAGCGGCCGGAACCGGCTTTCCTCGTCACCAAGCCGTTCAATCCGGATATGGTCAAGGCTCTTATCAGCCAGGCCCTGTTCTTTGACCGGCACGCGAAAGCCGCAGCATAAAACAGCTAGCGGCCGAGTTGCGGCCGCCAGGGTGTGGGATAGCCACTCCCCTTGGACCGGATGGGGGCGTGACGCCCGCTTAACACACGGCAGCCAACTGCTGCCGAACCTGACGAGGACCTTTTCGCACACATCGCAGCAATTCGGGCCGTAACGATTTTCAGCATCGTCTTTTTCGGAAAATGGTGGAACAAACGGAGGCGAATCACGTTTTCACCGCAGCATTGGAAGGAGATGGATCATGCTTTACTGGGCGCTCGTATTTCTCGTCGTGGCGATCATCGCCGGTGCGCTTGGTTTCGGCGGTATCGCTGGCACCTCGGCCGGTATAGCGCAGATATTGTTCTTCATCTTTCTCGCCTTCTTGATCATATCGCTTATTGCCGGCCTGATCAGACGAGCGTGAATGCCAAGCGGCCATTTAAGCGAACACTGGAAGCCGCACCCCTCAAACGGTTTCCAGCCACCGCCGGGCAGTGTCCTCCAACGGGATGCCGCTCGGCGGACCGCTTTTTAAGGCTTGATACGAAGCTCCTCCTTTTGGAACCCATTTTTCCGCGAGCCGTTCAGCCCGACATGGGTTGAGCAAATTGACTGATGCGTTCCAGAGTCGGAAAAATGAAAGACCGCGGCCAGAGTGATGAGATCATCGCTTTGCATCCCGCCGAAAGCGGAATGCAGCTTGGCCGGGCACTTCTCCATGCACTGCACAATGCCGGGATTTCCGTCCTATACCAGGATCGCGAAATGAAGACGGTGTGGGCGCGCAACATGCGCGCCCCATGGACTTCCGATGCCTCCGACAACAACGGCATCTTGCCGCCGGCGCAGGCGGAGCGTATCGGCGCCGCTAAGCACGACGTCATCGTTTCGGGCAATCCTCAACATCTCGAACTCAGCGTGCCGGCCGATGACGGCGCCCGCTGGTTTCAGGTGTGGATAGACGCCGACCGCAGCGAGACCGGCGCGGTGCAGGGCGTCGTGACCACCATGGTCGAAACAACCGAGCAGAAACGCCGGGAGCAGACGTTGAAGGCGCTGCTGCGCGAAGTCAGTCATCGCTCCAAGAACCTTTTGGCCATCATCCAGAGCATCGCCACCCAGACGGGCCGTTATTCCGGCAGCATTGACGATTTCCTGACGCGTTTCCGGGGCCGATTGCAGTCGCTGGCCTCCTCGCAGGACCTGGTTACGTCATCTAATTGGCGGGGAGCGGCGCTGCGCGAGCTGGTTTCCGGTCAGGTCGGCAGGTACGGCGCGGACCCCTTGCACAGCCTACGCTTCCGCGGCGCAAATCCATATCTCAACCCCAATGCCGCCTTGCACATCGGCTTGGCCATGCATGAGCTCGCCGTCAATTCGGTCAGCTATGGCGCACTGTCGCGCAGCGACGGTTTCGTCGAGGTGACGGCCGATCTGACGGCAGCTTCCGCTGGCGAGCCTGCGCTGTCGCTGACATGGGCCGAAGTGATCGGAGCCAACGACAATCAACGTAGCGAGAAGCGTTTTGGCAGCGTCGCGCTTGAACGCGTCGTGCCCACTTCTTTGAATGGAACGGCGACACTTGAGATCACCGGGAACCGCCTCGAATACCGCCTTGTCGTTCCTCACGGCAATTTCGAGACGGATTGAACGAACGGCGGTCGGCGCGAGAAGGCTTGCTACGCATCGCCAACCTTAACCGACTGTTCACCATAAGGTCCGATCCTGTCCGAACGTGCCGATCCACCGGACATCGATTGAGTTTGGCACAATATGAAAGGAATGGGCCTTGACGGCTGCTGACTTGAACAGACTGGAACACGCCGCTCGCGTCTCGATGAGCGGTTTTCAGGATCCCGACGCGTCCGCAGCGCCCGCGCCTCGTGCTTCGCCCCTCCGCTTCGCCGCCGTCGCGCTTATGGCCGCGATCGTCCTGACCGCCGCGTCCCAGCTGATCTGATCGAGCTCGCCAAGGTCCGCCGCCGGCTTCCGCTGCTCACGTCTGCTTGATCGCTCTGTCGTCACAGGAACTTTGAGGGATTTTGGCTGTTTCCATGGCGAGAGGTTCCCGCCATGGAGCACATTCCGTCTTGCTGCTGGTTGTCGGCTGTTCGAATGCCATGACCGCGTGCCGCGAATTGCCGGCGCCGGTAAGCGTTTTCGAAACCACTGCCGAGTGCATGACCGCGCGCCCATTCGCGGTCATCGACCTGCAGGGCCAAGCCCAACATGTCGTCGCCAGATGCCTTGCCGTCGATCCGGCGCTCGAGGACGACTATGACAGCATCATCTAGAACGTGCGTCCCGACGGCACGCTCGATGCGTCCTTGGAGATTTCCGGGTTCGTGGTAGCATCGAACGGCGCACGCCCCGAAAAAGACTATCTTAATCAACAATGAAATCGTGCGGGCAAAGGCCGTACTTTCATGCTAAATGGCGGCTGGAGCTTATTAAAGTGAGGACAAAAGTGAGGATGACTCCATGCGGAAGATGATTATTGCCATGGTTGCCGTGGTTGCGGTCAGCGGCTGCACCACCACGGAAGAGAACGTGGGTATCGGCACTGTGGGCGGCGCACTCATTGGTGGCGCTGTCGGCGGCGGCAAGGGCGCTTTGATCGGCGCCGGCGCTGGTGCGATTGGCGGTCTGCTCGTTCGCCGTCTGCAAAATGGCTACTGCCAGTACAGAGATCGTCACGGCCGGATCTACACAGCTCGCTGCAACTAGTTTCGAGCTCCAGGCGAACAGCAAACGCGGAGGCAGGCCACCTGTCTCCGCGTTTGCCCTTTTAAGGCGCTGTTGCGACGCGGGTCATGAGACGGCGTTTCAGGCCGGCAGCGGAACCTTGATTTCGACGTTCAAGCCGTCTTCGCGAAAATCGCGCCTGATTGTGCCACGCAATTCGCGTGTGACATTGAGATCGATCAGTCTGGTGCCAAAACCGCTCTTTGCCGGTGTCTCGAGCTTCTTCTGACCGGCCTCACGCCAGTTGAGAGCCAATGTCCGGGCGCCGCCGCGGCCTTCGAGCGACCAGTCGACCTTCAGCGCACCGACTGAATTGCCGGCTTCGCCATGCTTCAGCGCATTCGTCGCCAGTTCGTGAAACACGAGGCCGAGTGCCTGCGTCGTCTTTTCGTCGAGAAGAACCTCCGGTCCCGACAACAGCCCTTCAGGAAGCTCGCTGCCGAACACCTGGCCAAGCTCGATGCGCAGCAGGTCGCCGAGATCGGCTTTCTGCCAGCGTGAGCGCGTCAACATGTCCTGGGAAGCCGCCATCGCCTGCAGCCGGGCCGAGAAAGACGTCGAGAATTCCTGGACGTCGGCGGTGTGCGATGCTGTCTGGCGCGCGATTGCCAGCACCCGCGTGATCGAGTTCTTGATGCGATGCTTCATCTCCTGCAGCATCAGGTCTTTTTCCAGCAGGCTCTTTTCGGTCGTTTCGTGAAGCAGCGAGACCGCCTCATAGGCCCGCTCCTGATAGCGGGCCACCAGCGCAATGGCGCCGGCAAGCAGCAGCCCGAACAATCCGAGCATCACCGGGATGGCGCGCGAGGAAGGTTGCGAGAAAGCACTTGTCGGCCTGAACAGGACGACCCACTGCCGGCCGGCGACGGTGATCTTGCGGGTGACCAGCAGCCTGTCGCCGAGGCTCGAAACAGGCGGCGTTTCCGACTGGAACAGCAGGTTGTCGCTGTCCACCGTGCCGTCATAGATCTCGGTGTTGACCGGCAGCAATGGTGCCCGGCTGAGCGCAGCCTGGAACAGGTCACGGGCGCGGAAGGCCGCATAAAGGAAGCCGGCAGTCGAGGATCTCGACGCGTTTACGGCGTCCGGCGCGGTTTCCACATTGAGCCGGACGAAGACGAGGAACCCGGCAAAGGTCTGCGCGGCACCCGTATCCTTGCCGAGCTCCACGAGCCCGCTGGCATGCTGCTGGTCGTCGGCCATCGCCTTTTCGATCGCCTCGCGCTGCACCGGCCCGGCAAACATGTCGTAGCCGATGCTGGATTTATTGGACGGATCCAGCGGTTCGAACAGCACGATGGGCGTACGCCACGGCAAGTTCGTGTCGGGATAGATCGGATGGCTTGCGCCGTGATCGTGCAGGATATCGCGCTCGACCGCGGCCTCGTTTCCCGTCTTCGCCAGGCGGAGGAAGCCGATGCCGCGGAGGCCAGCGAAATTATTGTCGATGTCGAGCGCTTTGAAGAAAGCCTTGAACTCGCCTTGCGAGATACCGCCATTGCGCGCGTCGAACAGCGCCCGGGTTGAGCGCAGCAGCGACAGGTCCAGGTCGATGCGGCTTTCAATCCGGTTAAGCGCGTCGTCGGCCGTCGCCTCGAATTTTATGCGGGCCGCCTCCTGGGTGGCAAAATAGGCAAAACCCGCCATCGTCAGGCTGATCAGCGCGACGGCGATGAAAGCAACGGTCGGAAAAAGCTTCTTCAATTGCGGATACGTCCCGTGGACGGTTCGGCATCTTTATGGGCAAGTCCCGACGCCAACACAATGGCGAGGCCAAAGCATGGTGACGGCTGGCACATTTTGGCGGCTTGTGATTAGCCGGCTAATTCTCGTTCATGCGGCGATCTTCAGGGCGCCCGGCCCCGGAATGGCGCCGGGTGGGCACTTGCCGAGGATGATCATGCCGAGCACTTCGTCCTGGGTGACGTCGGTCGTGCGTGCAGTGCCGACAACCCGACCGTTCTTCATGACGCAGACACGGTCGGCAAGCTCGAACACGTCATGGATGTCGTGGCTGATCAGGAAAATGCCGATGCCGTCGGCCTTGAGCTGCCTGACCAGTTCGCCGACCTGCGCCGTCTCTTGCGGCCCGAGTGCCGCCGTCGGCTCATCCATGATCAGGATGCGGGCGTTGAACAGGATGGCGCGGGCGATCGCAACCGACTGCCGCTGGCCGCCTGAAAGCTTTACAACCGGCTCCTTGAAGCGTTGGAACCGCGGATTGAGCCTGCCCATCACCTTGCGCGCCTCGGCCTCCATGGCGACGTCGTCGAGCGTACCCCAGCCGGTCATCAGCTCGCGGCCGAGAAACAGGTTGGCGGCCGCATCGACATTGTCGGCCAGCGCCAGCGTCTGGTAGATCGTCTCGATACCGTACTTCTTGGCGTCGCGGGGATTGGATATCGAAGCCTCCTCGCCGTTGACGAAAATCTGGCCCGCATCGCGCTTGTAGGCGCCGGACAGGATTTTTATCAACGTCGATTTGCCGGCACCGTTGTGTCCGAGCAAAGCCATCACCTCGCCCGGGAAAAGGTCGACAGAGGCATCGTCGACGGCGCGAATGCCGCCGAAGGCGATCGAGATGTTGCGCATGTCGATCAGCGGCGTGGGAGCGGTCTTGTCTGCCATGCTTGTTCTTCCTCCCTATAGATCCTGCTTGAGCATCAAGTTATGCAAAAACCGGTTTCCACCTTGCGGGATCATGCTCAGACCCGTTTGCGATAGACGGTATCGAGCCACACCGCGACCACCAGCACGGCGCCGACAACGATGCTCTGCAGCGGCGAATCGATGCCGAGCAGCACCATGCCGGATTGCAGCGACTGCATCAAAAGCGCGCCGAGCATGGCGCCGAGCACGGTGCCAGAGCCGCCGGCGAGCGACGTACCGCCGATCACGGCCGCCGCGATGACCAGGAGTTCATCCAGGGTCCCCAGCGCATTGGTCGACGCATTGAGGCGGGCCGATGCGATTGCCGCACTTATCGCGGCCAGCACGCCCATGATCATGAACACCTTCATGGTCACCCAGCGCGTGTTGATGCCGGCGAGTTCCGCCGCTTCCGGGTTGCCGCCAATGGCAAAGACATAGCGGCCGAAACGTGTGCGTTTGGTGATGAAGGTCATGACGATGCCGACTGCGACAGCGATCAGCACCGGTATGGCGATGCCATGGGCGATGAACAGCCCGCCTTGGGGGAGGGTGATGCCGTTCCGCTGGGCGTACTGGCGAACGATGCCGATCGGCCAGGGATAGGAATTGGCGATCCAGACAGCGCCGAGGATGGCGGCACAGGCGACAACACCGAGCAGGGTCTCCGCCCAGACGGGGCGCAGCGGAAATTTGAACCGCTTGCGCTGCGACCGGCCGTTGAGCAGCATGAAGGCGACGCCCACACAGGCGAGAATGCCGACGATCCAGCTTGCGGTTGCGCCGATCGAGCCACGCGGCCCGCCGCCCATGAGCTGGAAGGTGGCGTCGAGCGGCGCGACGGTGCGCCCGCTCGTCATCAACCATGCCATGCCGCGCCAGACCAGCAGGCCGCCCAGCGTCACGATGAAGGCCGGAACCTCAAGATAGGCGATGATAAAGCCCTGGAACGCGCCGATCAGGAGGCCGAGCACCAGGCCGGCGGCCAGTGCGATGACCCACAGCCAGGGGCTGCCAAGCTGAAATCCCATGACGCGGACGAGGAATTCGGCCTGCGCCACGCCCATCACCATGCCGATCACGCCTTCCACCGAACCGACGGAAAGATCGATGTTGCGCATCACGATGACCAGCACCATGCCTGTCGCCATGATCGCCACCGAGGAGGTCTGCACCGAAAGATTCCAGAGATTGCGCGGCGTCAGGAAGAGCCCGCCCGACAATATGTGGATCCCGACCCAGATGACCAGCAGCGCGCCGACCATGCCGAGCATGCGCGTGTCGAGTTCGGTTGCCTTGAGAAATCGGGCAACGATGCCGAGCTCGGATTCCCGCGCCCGGTCTGCCGTGCTGTCGACCGGCGTGTTGGAAGTCGTGTCGGTCATCGTGTTTCTCCCGCCGGGTTGCCGTCTGCCGCGGATGCCGGAAGCAGCCTAGAAGTTATCCGCCGAAAGCGGAAAAACAACTCTTGTTGAAAAAACGCCGCGGCGAGCGGCCGCGGCGTTCGGACTTCTCGGAAACGTCGGCTCAGTTGCAGACTGCAACAGTGCCCGCCGCCACGCCGGCGCAGACCTCTTCTTTCTTGATCCAGCCGGCGTCGATGACGACGTTAAGGTTATCCTTGGTGATGGCGACCGGGGTCAGGAACAGCGACTTGACGGTATTGCCGCCGGGCGTGGTGAAATCCTTCACGCCGGCAATGTCGGTCATCTGCTTGCCGTCGGCCAGTTGCGAGGCGATCTCGGCGGCGTTCTTGCCAAGCTGGCGCGCGTCCTTCCATACCGACACGGTCTGTGTGCCGAGCGCGATGCGGTTCAGCGCGGCGTGGTCGCCGTCCTGGCCCGAAACCGGAACCGATCCGGCCAGCCCTTGCGCCGTCAGAGCGGCGACGACACCGCCGGCAGTGCCGTCGTTAGCGGCGACCACGGCATCGACCTTGTTGTCGTTCGCGGTCAGGAACTGTTCCATGTTTTTCTGAGCGTTGGCCGGCAGCCAGCCGTCGGTATAGGCCTCGCCGACATTCTTGATCTTGCCGCTGTCGATAGCGTCCTTCAGCACTTCCATCGAACCGGCAAACAGGAAATCGGCATTCGGATCGGCGCCCGAGCCCTTGATGAAGACGTAGTTGCCTTCCGGCTTCACCTTGAACACTTCGCGGGCCTGCATGCGGCCGACTTCCTTGTTGTCGAAGGTCAGGTAAAAGACGTCCTTGTTCTCGATCAGCCGGTCGTAGCCGACAACCGGAATACCTTCGTCCAGCGCCTTTTGCACGGCTGGCCCGATGGCCGAGGCGTCCTGCGCCAAGATGATCAGTGCGTTGGCGCCCTGCGAGATCAGGCTCTCGACGTCGGTGAGCTGCTTGCCGGGGTTGGACTGTGCGTCGGCGGAAATATACTTGTCGCCGGCGGCCTCGATGGCCGCCTTCATTGCGGCCTCGTCCGTCTTCCAGCGCTCTTCCTGGAAGTTCGACCAGGAAACGCCGATCACCTTGTCTTTAGCCTGCGCCACCGACGCCAGCGCCAGCGTCATGGCGACACCCGCCAGAATGGCGGTCGTGAATTTCTTCATCATATCCTCCCTGCGCCGCGTACGGCGTGACCAATTGGCTCAAAGACCAGCTTAGAAGCTCTAATTTTTTCGAGCCTCGAAAAAATACTGGCCCGATCTCCGGCTGCTGTCAACATCGATTCTGATGGATTTTGATGACTCTGCGAGTTTTTTCGAGCGTCGGAATAAACGATGACAGCGCCACCGGCATCTGACACTATTTGCCTGCATCCGACACTATTTGTCGGACATTACCGACGGCTTCCGGTTCATGAGCGGCCGCGGCAACCGGGAGGAAAGCAAACGATGTCGGTCGGAATCCGCCATGACGATTTGCGCCGGCGCAACCGGGCGATGGTGATCTCGGCGGTGCGCCGGGCCGGCCAGCCATCGCGTACTGAGATCGCAGCAACCACCGGCCTCAGTCATTCGACCATATCGGCGATCTCCTCCGACCTGATACGGGAAGGCATCCTCGCCGAGAGCAAGGCAAGTGAGCCCGTTTCGTTGAAACGCGGTCGTCCGCAGGTCGGCCTCGCCCTCAACCCGGAAGCGGCGGCGGTGCTGACCGTGGTTTTGTCGCTGAATTTCCTGTCGGCCGCCATTATCGACTATGCGGGACAGGTGGTCGCCGAGGAACAGCGCCGGCTGGACACGCTGACCATGCCGCGCGACGAACTGATCCGCGAATGCATGGCCATCGTCCGGCGCCGGCTCGAGGATCCAGACCTTGACGTCCGCAGTGTCGCCCGCATTGCCCTGGCGATTCAGGGCATTACCGACTCCCCTGCACGCGCCCTGCTGTGGTCGCCGATCACGCCGCAGACCGATATCGCCTTTGCCGACATGCTGGAGGACGAATTCGGCATCCCGGCCACGGTGGAGAACGACTGCAATATGATGGCGGTGGCTTTGCGCTGGCGCGATCCGGATCGCTATCGCGACGACTTCATCGCCATCCTGCTTTCGCACGGCATCGGCATGGGGCTGGTGCTCAAGGGCGAGCTGTTCACCGGCACGCATTCCTCGGGCGGCGAGTTTGGCCACATGATCCATCGTCCGGGCGGCGCGCTCTGCCGTTGCGGACGACGCGGCTGCATCGAGGCCTACGCCGGCAATTACGCCATCTGGCGCAACGCCAGGCAGATGAGCGAAGACAGCGAACCCATCGCCGACGTCAGCGACGCCGACATGCGCGCACTGGCGGCCCGGGCACGCGAGAAAGATGGGCCGGAACGCGAGGCCTACCGCAAGGCCGGCGAAGCGCTGGGTTTCGGTCTCGGCTCGCTGTTCGCGCTGATCGATCCGGCGCCGGTCGCGATGGTCGGCGCCAGTGCCGCCGCCTTCGATCTGATCGAGCCGGCCTTGCGCCAGGCCATCGCCCAGACCGCCGGCGGCCAGCATTCGGGCTCGATCTCCTTCGACACCGAACCAAACGAATTGCCGCTGATCCGCGAAGGCTGCGCGATGCGGGCGTTAAGCTTCGTCGACCAGGAGATTTTCGCGCCGGGCGCGCAAATGAGGCCCGGCGTCAGAAAGCACGTAGCCTGACCAGGCGGGTCAATCTTCCCTGATCGCATAACCGGCACCGCGGATGGTGCGGATGACATCCGGCATGCGGCCGTTGTTGACGGCTTTGCGCAGCCGGCCGACATGGACGTCCACTGTGCGTTCGTCGATGTAGATTGTCTCGCCCCAGACATTATCGAGCAACTGGCTGCGCGAGAAGACGCGGCCCGGATGCCGCATCATGAACTCGAGCAGCCGGAATTCGGTCGGCCCGAGCCTGATCTCGCTCTTCTTGCGATAGACCCTGTGCGATTCGCGATCGAGCACGATGTCGCCGACCTTCAGCACGCTGGACAGCACTTCAGGCTTGGCGCGGCGCAGCAGCGCCTTGACCCTGGCCATGAATTCCGGTGTCGAAAACGGTTTGACCAGATAGTCGTCGGCGCCGGTCGAAAGACCGCGCACCCTGTCGCTCTCCTCGCCGCGCGCGGTCAGCATGATGATCGGCAGCCGCTCGGTTTCGGGGCGCACCCGCAACCGGCGGCAGAGCTCGATGCCGGAAACCGCTGGTATCATCCAGTCGAGCACCAGAAGGTCGGGCACATTCTCCTGCAAACGGATCTCGGCTTCGTCGCCGCGTGTCACCACCTCGACCTGGTAGCCTTCGGATTCGAGATTGTAGCGGAGCAGCACACCCAACGGCTCCTCGTCCTCCACCACCATTATGCGTGGTGCGATCATCGGCTGGGCACCCCCATCATGTCACCGGTGCGGACATTGTCGTTTCGTCCTGCTTCGGACGATTGACCGGCAATTGCTCCCCGGTCAGCACATAATACGCATTTTCGGCGATGTTGGTGACATGGTCGCCGATCCGCTCCAGATTCTTGGCGCAGAACAGCAGGTGCGTGCAAGCGGTGATGTTGCGCGGATCTTCCATCATGTAGGTCAACAGCTCGCGGAACACGGACGTGTATTTGACGTCGATGCGCTCGTCGGCGGCACGCAGCTTGGCCAACCCGGCCGCATCGCCTGCAGCATATTCCTCGATGACGCCCTGCACCTGGATGAGCACCAGCTGCGCCATCGCGTCGATGGAATGCGACAGGTCGCGCGGTGTGACGTTGAGGCCGACCGCACTCACACGCTTGGCGATATTCTTGGCAAGGTCGCCGATGCGTTCCAGGTCGCCGGCCATACGGATCGCTCCGACCACATGGCGAAGATCGTGGGCCATCGGCTGGCGTTTGGCGATCAGGGTGATGGCGCGATCGTCCAGTTCGCGCTGACGCGCATCCATGATGGCGTCGTCGGAAACGACGCGTTGCGCCAGCACATTGTCGGAATTCAACAGGGCCTTGGTTGCCCCGCCGACCATCGAACCGGCGAGGTCGGCCATGTCGCGGATCAGCTTGCTGATCTGCTCGAGATCCTCGTCGAAAGAAGCGACTGTGTGTTCGCCCATGGTCCTGTCCTCATATGCATGATCGGAACGGCTCAGCCGAAGCGGCCGGTGATGTAGTCCTGCGTGCGCTTCTCGCGGGGCGACGTGAAGATCTTCTCGGTCCGGTCGAACTCGACCAGTTCACCCAGATACATGAAGGCGGTCTGGCGCGACACGCGCGCCGCCTGCTGCATGTTGTGGGTGACGATGACGATCGTGTAGTCGGCTTGCAATTCGTCGATCAGTTCCTCGATCTTTGCGGTCGACAACGGGTCGAGTGCGGACGCCGGTTCGTCGAGCAGAATGACTTCCGGCTTCACGGCCACGGTGCGGGCGATGCAGAGCCGCTGCTGCTGGCCGCCGGACAGGCTCAAGCCGCTGGCGTTGAGCTTGTCCTTGACCTCGCTCCACAGCGCGGCGCGCTTCAATGCCTGTTCGACGCGGCCGTCCATCTCGGATTTGCCGAGATTCTCATAGAGCCTGACGCCGAAGGCGATGTTCTCGTAGATCGACATCGGGAACGGTGTCGGCTTCTGGAACACCATGCCGATCTTGGTCCTCAGGAGGTTGAGATCCTGCGACCGGTCGAGAATGTTCTGGCCGTCGAGCAGCACCTGGCCCTCGGCCGTCTGTTTCGGGTAGAGCTCGTAGATGCGGTTGAACACACGCAGCAGCGTCGATTTCCCGCAGCCCGAAGGCCCAATGAAGGCCGTGACACTGCGCTCGGGCAGCGACAGGCTGATGTCCTTTAGCGCCTTGCTCTGGCCGTAGTAGAAGTTGAGGTTCTTGACCTCGATCTTCGTCTTCTCGGCGACCGTTTCGGTCATCGTCATGTCCGGGGACAACATCTGTGTCATCTGTCCTCTCTGCGTCCGGTAAGGCTGCGGGCGAGGATGCTCAAGCCCAGAACCGTCAGGGTGATTATGAGTGCGCCGGTCCACGCCAGCTGCTGCCATTCCTCGTAAGGGCTGAGAGCGAACTGGAAGATGGTCACCGGCAGGCTGGCCATCGGCGCGTTGATATTGCTGCTCCAGAACTGGTTGTTGAGCGCGGTGAAGAGCAGCGGCGCCGTCTCGCCGGAAATGCGTGCTATCGCCAGCAATATACCGGTGACGATGCCGGACAATGCGGCGCGATAGGCGACCGAACGGATCACCACCCAGCGCGGCGCGCCGATCGCGGCACCGGCTTCACGCAACGCGTTCGGTACCAGGTTGAGCATGTCTTCAGTGGTGCGCACGACCACCGGAATGACCAGGATGGCAAGCGCCACGGCGCCGGCAATGGCCGAGAAATGTCCCATTGGCCGCACCATCAGCTCATAGACGAACAAGCCGATGATGATCGACGGCGCCGACAACAGGATGTCGTTGATGAAGCGGACGACGGTGGTGATGCGCGAAAAGCGCCCATACTCGGCCATGTAGGTTCCCGCCAGCACGCCGATCGGCGTGCCGACCACAACGGCGATGATCGTCATCAGCAGGCTGCCCGCGATGGCATTGAGCAGGCCGCCGGCCTCGCCGGGTGGTGGCGTCATCTCGGTGAAGACCGCGAGCGAAAGCCCGGCCGTACCCTTATAGACCAGCGCGCCGAGGATGAGCGCCAGCCAGGCAAGCCCGATGCCGGCGGCGACGACGCAAAGCGCCATCATCACCGAATTCCTGGCTTTGCGGCGGCTGTGGAGCGATGAGGATGTCGACATCGGTCAGGCTCCCGTACGGGCGTCGATCCGCATCAGCATATAGCGGGCGGCGGCAAGGATCAGGAAGGTGATGACGAACAGGATCAGGCCGAGCGAAACCAGCGAGGAGGTGTAGAGGTCGCCGTCGGCCTCCGTGAATTCATTGGCGATGGTCGCCGAGATCGTCGTGCCCGGCGCGAACAGAGAGGCACTGATGCGGTGCGCGTTGCCGATGACGAAGGTCACCGCCATGGTCTCGCCGAGCGCCCGGCCGAGACCAAGCATGACGCCGCCCATGATGCCGATGCGGGTATAGGGAATGACCACGCGCCGGGTCACTTCCCAGGTCGTGCAACCGATGCCGTAGGCCGATTCCTTCAGCACCGCCGGCACCGTATCGAAGACATCTTTGGTGATCGAGGTGATGAAGGGCAGCACCATGATGGCGAGGATCAGCGCCGAGGTCAGAAGGCCGATGCCGTAAGGAGGGCCGGCGAAAAGGCTGGATAGTCCCGGCACGCCGTGGAAGATGTTGATGATGAAGGGCTGTATCGTCGTCTGCAGGAACGGCGCGAACACGAACAGGCCCCAGATACCATAGATGATCGAGGGAATGCCGGCCAATAGCTCGACCGCTATGCCGATCGGGCGCCTGAGCGGGCGCGGGCAGAGCTCGGTGAGAAACACGGCAATGCCGATGCCGATCGGGACCGCGATCAGGATGGCGATGGCCGCCGTTACCAGGGTGCCGTAGATCGGCGCCAGTGCGCCAAATTTTTCCGTGACCGGATTCCAGCTTTCAGTCGTCAGGAAGGAGAAACCGAAGGCCGACAGCGCCTGCCATGAGCCGGCAAACAGCGAGATCGCGACACCGCCGAGGATGACCAGCACCAGAATTGCGGAAGCGCGGGTGAGTCCGCGGAATATGGCATCTGTGAGCGCGAAGCGCCGCACCGTAGCTTCCCTCGCCCGGGCTGCTGCAGATGATGGCATGGCATCGGAAGCGATGGTCATTAGGTCCTCGCGATTGAAGGCAACAGGGAGGGCGCCGTCGACGCCCTCCCTGAAGGAGATTACATAGCCGAGTAGAGCGGCTTGCCGTCGCTGCCGACGACTTCCTTGGCCCACATCGCCTTGACGCTCTCTACCACCTTGTCGGGCATCGGAACGTAGTCCAGCTCGCCGGCCATCTCGTCGCCCTTGTCATATGCCCAGGCGAAGAATTTAAGGGCTTCGGCGGTGGTCGCGGCGTCGTCCGGCTTCTTGTACAGGAGTATCCACGTGGCCGCCGTCATCGGCCAGGACTCGGCGCCCGGCTCGTTGGCGAGGATCACGCCATAGCCCGGCTGCGAGCTCCAGTCGGCATTGGCCGCTGCCGCCGAGAAGGCCGCCGCGGCAGGCTCGACCTTCTTGCCGTCCTTGTTGATCATGTCGGTGTGGGTGAGCTTGTTCTGCTTGGCATAGGCGTATTCGACATAGCCGATCGCGCCGCCGGTCTGGGAGACGTTGTTGGCAACGCCCTCATTGCCCTTGGCGCCGATGCCAACGGGCCATTCCACGGCCTTGTCGACGCCGACCTTTTCTTTCCAGTCCGCGCTGACGTCGCCGAGGTAGTATGTGAAGTTGAACGTCGTGCCCGAACCATCGGAACGGTGAACGACCGCTATCGCTTGCGAAGGCAGCTTGACGTCGGGATTGAGCTTCTTGATCGCCTCGTCATCCCAGCTCGTGATCTTGCCGAGGAAGATGTCGGCCAGCGTCGGGCCGTCGAGAACCAACTCGCCCGGCTTGATGCCTTCGAGGTTGACGACGGGAACGATGCCGCCCATCACCATCGGGAACTGAGCCAGTCCGGACGCTTCAAGCTCTTCGCCTTTCAGCGGCGCATCCGAAGCGCCGAAGGTCACGGTCTTGGCCTTGATCTGCTTGATGCCGCCGCCGGAACCGATCGACTGGTAGTTAAGGCCAAACCCTGTGTCTTTCTTGTAGGTGTCGGCCCACTTCGCATAGATCGGGTAGGGGAAGGTGGCGCCGGCGCCGGAGATGTCCGCGGCGAGCGCGGCGGACAGGGTGAGGGTGGTCGTCGCCGCAGCCATTGCAATCGCAACGGCCGCCGAGCGGATGAAATGTCTCATGTGGCCTGCTCCTGTTCGGAATATGGTCTCTCGGCGCCATTCCTCCGGCGCCCGCTGAGGCCAATAGCCCCCGATTATTACAGTCGCATGACAGTTTCATGTCGCTCCGGTAACGTCGTCCAGCCGGGTTAAGAAGGAGCGGCCGCGGCCTTTGTCGGCATGGGCCGCGGTTTGCCGCTGGAATCAGCAGCTTGCGTGAATTCCGGCCGGCATCGTCTGCTCGGCGATCGCAGCCACCGGCTTTAAAAGAAAAAAGCCGGACGGGAGCGCGTTGCATGCAGCCAGAACGTGTCATGGCCGCGCCATCGCCGAAACAGGTCCGTTGGGGTAAATCTGACCCTGTTTCTTGCCGGCGGTCGCTGCTCCCGCCCGTAACTGGAGGAGCGGAACTTCGAATATCCCATTGTCGCCACTGAGCACGGCTTTGGTATGGTGCGATCGCACCATGGCCTTACGCTGGAAGCGTTGACGAATCGCAAGGTTCTAACTCGCGCTGGACCTCCATCCGCGCCCGACCCGGCGCTCGATTTTCGAGCAAGGCGTTCGACTGGAAGTGCGACGACTTCTACTTCACCCTATCTACTCCCTTCGCCCTATTCCGCCGGTTGTCGGTTAGGCCGAAGCGGCGTTATAAGCTTGCAGGGGTATTGCTGATGTTTCGACGGATTCTGCCTGTCTTCCTGTGCCTGGCGCTGCCTCTGGGAAGTGGCTGCGCGCGCAGCTATGACGGCACCGTGATCATTCCCAAGCCGCTCGATGTTCGCCGTTTCTGGGACCGGCCTTCGCCGCAGGCGCAAGCCGAACAGTCGCAGTTGGAGACCGACGTCTTTCCAGTGGCGCCGCAAACGCCGAAAAGGCCGGCGGTGCGCAGGAGCGCAGCTTCAGTTGCAGCGCCGCGGAGGAGGGTCGCCAACAACCCGCCCATGCTGTCGCCGGAGCCGACGAAGCCGCTAACCTGCAGGAACGTCAGCGAGCCCGGCAAACGGGCCCGCATGGTCTGCGAATAACCCGCCGACGTCGGTCGACGCGCGCCTCCAGGCCTTGAAGCGGCTATCCGGCCAGCCGTTCGCCGTTTCGCCCGCCTAGGTCAGTCCGCCGGAAAAAAGGCCGGGCCGACCACTCTCACCGGCCGCACGCCAACCGCTCTTTCGATCGACTGATGCAGGGCAGCCCCCTGCACCTCGGTAATCGGCGTTTTTGCCTCTGCGGGAGCGGCACCGGCGGTTTCGATCCCGGACTCAGGAATTTCCGCGACGATGCCAAAATCCGGCTTTGCCGTAGGCAACGGAATGACGGCGTTGGTCATGTTGGCCGGTGTCACGGTTCGTGCCCTGAGTTCGGCGACGCGCCGGTAATAGCGCTTGACGTCACAGGCCTTGAAGTTCGCGTCGTCGCGGTACCGGAACGCGGCAGGTAGCTCCACATAGGGCTTTCCCGACTCGAGCGCGATCATCTCTTCGGTCTCGCGAGTGGCGTCGCTCAGCGTATAGAGGTCGACGCCGGCATCGTCGCAGATATAGCGGCACTGATCGACCGTTTCCTTCAGATCGTCGCTCTTGGCGAACTGCGATTTTGGCGCGGGGAAGAAATATCCGTCCGACAAGCGAACGCAAAACAGCATCCGATTGCCGCCAATTGTTGCGCCTGCGGACTGGGTTTTGGGTGCTGTGCGCTGCTGCGCCGGTTGTTTCTTGGCAGCGGGGGCGGCGCAGCCCAGCGCGACAAACCTGGCCTTCAATCCGGACGTGTCCCTGCCCGAATTCGACAGTCTGGCGATCTGCCGTTGCACCTCCGCCTTGCTGCTGACCAGGTCGGCGCAGGGATTGAAGAAGAAGCCGGCCGTTTTCGCCGTGCACCTGCGTTGTCTCTCCAGCTTTTGAATCGCGGCGAGTTGCCGGCGCAGTTGGGCAAGCTCGGGGCTGGTCCCGCCGCCGCGCCCCGTCGAAAGCAATTGGCTCCTGATGGCGCCGCAGCTATCCGCATAAGAGGAGGACGTACCGAGCGCAACGGCTATTGCCAACACCAGCATCAAAATCGTGAGAGGCCAGAAGCGTGTCATTGGAACGACCATTGTCCTTGTTGCGCCGAGAACAGGATTTCTTTGTCGACTATGGATAAGTACTGGCTAAATCAGTTTTATCTAATCAAAGTGGCCCACACCGCCGGCAGAGACTTTAGTTCTAGTGTATTATATCCACTGACGTAAATTCAATATTACATTTTTATTTCAAGATTGAGACGAACCGGCAGCAACGCCGGCGGACGCGCGCCACGGCGAAGTTTGATGCGCGCGGCTGGTTCCGCAGCGCGATCAATCCGGCGTTACCGGCCGGCCGTTGCTGAAACCTTAGCCCCAAGTTCGGCGTTGAACGGCCAAAGGAGGAGACCGCAAATGTCGATCCACTTCACTGTCGCGGACCTGACCAGGAATCTGTTCCATTCACTTGGGTTGGACCATGAACGCGCACCGAGGCCACTCGACCACGAGCAGAGGCTTTTGCTGGAGTGCTATCTCGCCGGCCAGATACCGGAATCGGCCTGGAGCGACTATGTCTTCGAGATGCCGGAACTGGCGCGACATGTCGAGGCCAGACGAAGCCGCCACTAAAGCGCATCGCGGTCGATCGGGCCTCACGCGACGCGCTTAGGTTCTTGTTTTATGCATGTCGTTGTCGCAAAACCGCTGCACACTTTTACGCGACATGCACTAGATCCCGAAAAGCGGAATCCGGTTGTCGGAAAAGATCAAGGCGAAGCCTGCACTCGCGTTGCAGGCTGTTTTTGTTTGGGCGAGTTGAATTGCAGAGTGAACACCTTGCCCGGGATGCCCTCAGCCAGCGCCGGTGAAAGGCTCAACGGCAGGCAGTGGTCCACGGCCGCAATCGCTGCATCGACAAAAGCCTGCCGTGCCTTCTCGTCGCCGGCCACGCGGATGGCGGTCGGCTTGGGCCTGCCGATCAGCGTGCCATTGCGCCTGAAGCTGAAGCTCAGGGTGACGGTGGAATTCCCGGCATTCGACGGCGGGGTCCAGCACGCCTGGATGGCAGCCCCGACCTCGGGCATGGTGTTGAGCGTCGCTGCATTCGATTGACCGGCTGCACCCGCCAGCATGGCGCCTGCAACCGCCATCATTCCGGCAATGCATTTCATGACAGGGCCTCTGTTCTTGAACCGCCCTCGAGGACGGGACTAACTTCGATGGTAGGGCCGACATCGGCGATGACAAGATGGCGGCAACGCGCTTCGTCAGCCATGCAGGCGTCGTGAAGCGCCGACAGCCGCAACTTCGGCGGGCTGCAACAAGCAAAAGGCCGGCGAGCAGCCGACCTTTGCTTTCCATCCGCGCCAGTACATCCGTGGTCGCGGGCTGGAGGTAAATACCAGTAGAAAGGGTTTCGGTTAACGAAACCTTAAGCTCCCCACATCGTGCAAACAGGGGAGAGTAAAAAAGAATTATCCCAGATCATTACCGGCTCCTGCAGAACGTGCGGACGATCGCCGGCCTGCACGTGCCTCAGGCATTGGCCTGCGACCGCACATAGGCGATATAGCCGCGCACATCGCCGGCCGGCTCGGCATAGGCCTTGCCGAGCTTTTTCTCGATCGCCGCCATATAGTCTTTTGCCCATTCGGGCAGCGCATAGTCGATGACGGCGAGGAATTCGAGCGTCGCCGCCAGGCGGATGTCGGCGATCGACGGGTTCTTGCCGCCGATGAACGGCTTGCCGTTCCTGAAGAAGCTGTGAAACACCTCCAGCGGCTCGGCTATCGCTTCTATAGCGGCCTTCTGGGCTTCCGACTTCTTGTCGGGGTGGGCGTCGCTGTGGCCGACCTCGCCGGCATATTGCGGGAAATTCAGTGCAGGATAAGTGGCGCGCGCCACGTAGGGGTAGAGCGTCCCGATCAGGTAGAACATGGCACTGTCGATCATTGCCCGCTTGGCCGGCGCCTTGGGATATAGTTTCTCCAGCCCGTGCTTGTTGGCGAGGTACTGCATGATGGCGCAGCTTTCCCACAAGACACCTCTCGGCAGGCTCTTGTCCTCGATCATCGGCGTCAAATGGGCCGGGTTTCGCGCCATATATTCGGGCGAGCGCGTATGGCCCCATACGTCGGTCTCGGAATGGTCGAGCCCGGCGGCGCGTGCAAACACCCGAACGCTCATATTGTTGACGCTCGGCTTCAGCATGCTGAGCATCAGCGCCGGCTTTTTCGCCGGTTTCGCCTTGGCCTTCGCGGCCTTTTTGGCGGAGATCTTTGCCGCCGGCTTTGCCACTTTCGCCGCTGACTTGACGGCAGCCTTGGCCGCCGGCTTCGCTCCTGGCTTGGCTGC
This sequence comes from Mesorhizobium sp. M0119, assembly GCF_040322615.1. Lineage (NCBI taxonomy): Bacteria > Pseudomonadati > Pseudomonadota > Alphaproteobacteria > Hyphomicrobiales > Phyllobacteriaceae > Mesorhizobium > Mesorhizobium sp. M0119. The sequence goes on along the minus strand of NZ_JAMYTU010000055.1, from coordinate 1,665 downwards.
CTTGGCGGCGGGCTTTTTCGCACTCTTCGTTGCTGTCTTTGCCATTATGTCCTCCCTTTGTTTGGCGTGTCGTCAGTATGGATTTTTCGGTGCGCGATCCTCCGACAAGGTTGCGCGCGAGCGCTCGACAAGCGCTTGGATCGCATCGGCAAGGTGCACTTCGGCGATGTTGTAGTCGCCGCGCGCGAGGCGGATCTTGTGCGCCTGCATCAGCACGTCGGCATGGGTGAAGCCCGCCGGCGGCGCGAAACGGTAGGAGGCGAGCTCAATCAGCAGGCCGAGCGGATCCTCGAAATAGATCGAGTCCATGAAGCCGCGATCCTTGACGCCGCTGTGCTTGATGGCGCGCTCGTCGAGCCGGGCGACCGCCTGCAAAAAGGTGACGCGCGACACCGCGAAAGCGATGTGATGGACGCAGCCAGTATCGGTTGGCGTGCGCCGTTTGACCGGCGTGCGGCTCTCGTCAGTGAAGACGGTGATCAGCCGGCCGTCGCCCGGATCGAAATAGAGATGGCTTTCGCTGGCTTTGTCGAGATTGGGCTGCTCGAAGATGAAGGGCATGCCGAGCACGCCTTCCCAGAAATCGATGGAAGTCTGGCGCCCGGCGCCGACCAGCGTGATGTGATGGACGCCATGCGATTGCAGTTTTTGCATCTGACTCCTCCCGGCCACGCCGTCTTGCCGCCGAACGGAAGTTCGGATGCCCAGTCGCGCTTGGATCAGCGCCCGGCATGTGACCGCGCCCGGCCTCGCTCGCCTGCGCTCCGCATTCCGCATCCTGCAGGAGTGCGGCCGGAGCTTTGATGAACGGATGCTAATTCAATCCGAGGCGTTGCGCCAGAAGCGCTGAGCTTCAAGAACTCCACGCAGGCGCCAAGAGCGGCACCGGGATCGCGGACGCCTTCGCCGAGCTCGCCGAAACGATCCGTCGCCGGCAGCTGTAATGGTGCGGCAGCCCGCAGGTCGCTGGGTTTCCCGAGCGGCCGGTTTGGCGACAGCAGGTCAAAGGGGCCTCGTTGACGCATGCCGCGCCTGGTTCGGATTACGGGCATCCGCGGCCCTTAGATGAAAATCACATATTCTTCATCGGCACGTCGGGATCGACATGTCCCCCATCGGCAGCGATCTTCAGCCTTGAGAGGTAGTGGTCCCATCCCCTTCGGTGGCTGCCACGCTCCTTTGCGTTCGGCAGTCCGCTGTGCGTGAAGCGGATCAGTGTCCCCGCATCCCTCGCGATCAGGTCGATCTCGACATGGCTGGAGCCGGGCGGCACGGTCTCGTTGTCTTCCCAGCCAAAGCTGTAGGCAAGACGGTGGACCGGGATCACCTCGGTGAACTCACCGCGCGCCATATGGCGACCACCGACATTGACGAGGAACAGACCGCCCGGCGTTGCATCCAAATTCGCTTCGGTCCCGATCCATCGCACGATTTGGTCCGGATCCGTCAAAAGCGCGAACACGGTCGCTTGTGGCGCGGCGACCTCAATCTCTGTGTAAACCGATTCCGCCATCGCTCACTCCAGGTCACATCCGCATCGAATGCCGTGCATGATTGAAGCGAATGTGGTTAGAGCAGAATCTGATCACTCAGGCTCGTATCCTGCGGCGCAGAAGTAGTTTGAGCACTCCTCGGCGGTGAAGCGTGGCAAGGCGTCGCGGATTG
>NZ_JAMYTU010000054.1:0-29676 GCF_040322615.1 Mesorhizobium sp. M0119 | reverse complement strand
GATGCCGAAACCGGCATGAGGCGGAAGACGTCTGCTCACGACCTAACATCAGTCGATGTCGTGGCCGAGACGCGGCCGACTTTTTCAACGATATCCGCCATTACTGGACATTCGGAACTAGCCGCAAAGCAGACGTTGATATGAGTTCAGGATCACTCCTCGCCAGCGTGCCTTCGAGGAACGGTGTTCATGATGGCCTGCGCCAGTTCTTCGAGGACGGAGGTATCACCGTTCGATGCGGCAAATAGCCTGAACTCCGCTTCTGGTAACTCTGGCAGACCGTAGCTTTTGGGTACCCTGACCAGCCCATTTCTCAGTTGACTGGCGATCATCGGCGCTACAGCAAAGCCTGAGATGGCAGCCGCCCTCAGACTGGCGTTGCTGGCGCAGATCATCACCGTGCGCTGGCTGATCCCGGCCTTGGCAAGCCGTTCAAGAGCAACTTCCCTGTAGGGGCAAGGTTCCGGCAACACGGCCAATGGCAGCGGGTCCGGAAGATCCAAGCCGGTATGATCCGCCCATGCCCAGACAAGAGGCTCGCGCCACAGGAGGCGCCCCATCTCCTCACCCTCACATTGTGATCCGAGCACCAGTTCGATGTTGCCCTCCTTCATCTTCGAGAGGAGCGCACCCGGAACCCCGACTTGCACCTCGACCTGCAATCCAGGGCGATCAGCGCCGAATGCCTGCAAGGCGCGAAGGATGGGGACCTGTGCGAAGTCTTCCGAGAGGCCGACACGAACCCTGCCGTGAAAGGGTGCCCGCGCCAGATCCGCCAAAGCATCCCGGTTAAGGGTGAGCATCGCCCGGGCATAGGCGAGCAAGCGTTCGCCATCGAGTGTCATCTCCAGTGAGCGCGTCGTCCTGTTGAGTAACGGCTTCCCGACCTGCTCTTCGAGACGGCGCAGGTGCCCACTGACGGCCGACTGCGTAAGGTTCAGTCGCGCTGCCGCCCGACTGAAGCCGCCTTCGTCGAACACGGCGACGAACGTCCTGAGCAGGACCAATTCCAACATATATTCTGATCCATGATGAATACTGTCGATAATCTCGATTTCTATATCGAATTAAAATATGACGCAATGCGGTTCGTCACAATGAGTAAGGATGATCCATGACCAAGCTCCTGCATATCGTTTCCTCGCCCCGCAAAGAGCGTTCCGCCTCGCGTGAGGTCGCCGAGGCCTTTGTTCAAAGCTATCGTGCTCGGCGACCCGACTTGGAGATTTCAACGCTCGACCTATGGGATGTCGACCTCCCCGAATTAGGTGAGGACGCAATGTTGGCCAAATATGCGGGGCTCAGCGGCACGCCGCTTACCCCTTCTCAACAGCAGGCATGGGCCACATTGCAAGAATTGGCGCAACAACTGCACTGGGCGGATATCCTCCTGCTGTCGACGCCGCTGTGGAATTTCAGCATTCCCTACAAGCTCAAGCACTTCATCGACCTGGTATCGCAGAAGGACATCCTCTTCTCGTTCGATCCTGAACACGGGTTCGGAGGACTGCTCCGGGATAAGATCGCGGTGGTCGTCCATGCGCGAGGTCTCGACTATGCGGCGCAATCCATCACTCCGGCGCAGCGCTTCGACTTTCAAAAACCCTATATAGAAGCGTGGTTGCGCTTCATCGGTGTCGAAGATGTCCGCAGTCTAATCATTCAGAAGACCCTCTTTGGACCCGATATTGACAATGCGGCTCGCCAGGATGCACGGGAGGCCGCGTCACGGCTGGCGGAAGACCTGCTGTCGCGGACAACAGAGGCGATTGCATGATCATGAAGCGCTTGCTGCGGACAAGTGCGTTGATAACCCGCTCAGACCCCAACTTGCACATACAGCCGGCGTAACAACTATGGAGAACGGACGTCCGTAACGTCGCCTATAGGGGCAGGCACACCGATTCCACCCAACGTCCGCTTTCAGGCAATGCATCAGTCCCAGCAAGGACCGGTTGTTTGGGTCATAAATTGCCACATAACGCAAAAAGTCCTGTGCCGGGTGCTATCTGACCGGAAGCCAGCCAGAGCGGCGAAAGCCCGCCGCCCGCGCGCTTTCGGCCAGCTCAGAAGATCGAGTTTGTGATTGATTTTATCGGGCCAAGCAGGATCGATCCTTCCGGCACGCCGGCGTCGATCGGAATGGCTTTGCGGTTTGCTGTCGCCACCATCGGCTGGCCGATATCGGCCGTCACCACGACCGGGGTCTTGTTCGGCACACGATCGTAGAGATCGATTATGTCCTGGTTCATCAGGCGAACACAGCCCGACGACACCGACTTGCCGATCGACCGCCATTCCGGCGAACCGTGCAGGCGGTAGAGCGTGTCCTGGTTGCCCTGGAAGAGATAGAGCGCCCGCGCGCCAAGCGGGTTCTTGAGCCCGCCGGGCATGCCGCCATTATCGGCGCTATAGGGTTTCAACTCCGGCTGCCGCGCTATCATTTCGTCCGGCGGCGTCCATTTCGGCCATTTCTGCTTCCATTGGACCACGGCATCGCCCGACCATTCGAAGCCGGCGCGGCCGAGGCCGACGCCGTAGCGGATCGCTTGGCCACCCGGGCGCACCAGGTAGAGGAAGTGGTTGGTCGTGTCGACGACGATGGTGCCGGGCTGCTGCCCGGTCGGATCGTCAACGATCTGGCGCAGGAACTGCGGGTCGATCTTGTCGACCGGTATGGCCGGCAGCTCGAAGCCGCCATCCGACATCGGCCCATACATCGTCACATAGTCGCCGAGCGCCGGCTCGACATAGGCCGGGGGCGGTGGCTCGACCGGCTGTTGCGACAGCGTTGTGCAACTGGAGGCCGCGACCGAGGCGGCGCCAAGGGCGGCTGCGTTGAGGAAACCGCGACGGCTAAGGCGCAGAGAGGACGACGGGAGTGTGAACATGATTGCCTTTTTTAAGTCTCAAATCGCAACAAAGCATAAATGCGTCCGGTTGCGCGCAGGTGCTCGAGCAATGCCCGGCGCGATAGGCGGTTCCAATTCTGGCCGCAGGGTGGACAAACAAAGGCAAAGCTGTGACTGGATCGTCACTGTTGCGCCGAGGCAACATGTCCGGCATCAAACCCCGGAGATCAGACCTTCGAGTGACGGCAGGATCAGGGCCGGTGGAAAATCCCGGTATTCCTCTGGCTGGTTCGTGCGGTTGATCCACACCGTCCGGAAGCCGAATTTGGTGGCGCCGGCGACGTCCCAGCGGTTGGAGGACTGGAAAGAGACAGCGCCTGGATAGAGGCGCCAGCCCGTGGTGACCATATCGTAGACCGACGGATCGGTCTTGAAGCGCCTGACGCTGTCGACGGAAAAGACGTCGTCCAGGACCTGGTCGAGCGCGGCGGACTTGACGGCCGCCTCCAGCATTTCAGGCGAACCGTTGGACAGGATCGCCAGCCTTGCCCCCGATGCCTTGAGCGCCTTGAGCACGGCCGGCACCTCCGGATAGCAGTCCAGCCGCCAATAGGCTTCGAGCAGCTTCGCCTTCAGCCCGGCATCCGCGGATGGAACCTTGCGCAGGGCGAAATCGAGAGCCTGCTCGGTGAGCTGCCAAAAATCGGCATAGGCTCCCATCAGCGTCCTGACCCAGGAATATTCCAGCTGCTTGGCGCGCCATATCTCGGACAGTAACTGGCCGTCCGGCCCGATCTGGTCGGCGTGACGGCGCACGGCCGCGTGCACGTCGAACAGGGTGCCATAGGCATCGAAAACGTAAGCCGCATGGTGCATGCAACAGTTTTGAGGCTGCGCAAGGCAAGGCGCAAGCGCTGATTGCAGTCCGCCAGCCCGCTGGCCTCAACAAATCTCAGCCAAGCCGGTTGACGGCGGCCGCCAAAGCATCTTCCAATGCGTCGCAACAAGCATCGAACGGAACCTGGCAATGACACTGGCGACTGCGGCGCAATCCGCGACATGGACCTTCGTCGACGGCGACTGGTACGAGGGCAACGTTGCCATCCTAGGGCCGCGCAGCCACGCCATGTGGCTCGGCACCAGCGTGTTCGACGGCGCCCGCTGGTTCGAGGGCGTCGCCCCCGATCTCGATCGCCATGCAGCAAGGGTGAACGCCTCGGCGATCGCGCTCGGCCTGAAGCCGACGATGAGCACCGACAAGATCGTCGGCCTGACCTGGGACGGGCTGAAGAAGTTCGACGGCAAGACGGCGGTCTACATCAGGCCGATGTATTGGGCCGAGCATGGCGGCTATATGGGCGTGCCGGCCGACCCGGCCTCGACGCGTTTCTGCCTTTGCCTCTACGAATCGCCGATGATCTCGCCGGCGGGGTTTTCGGTGACGGTGTCGCCGTTCCGGCGCCCGACCATCGAAACCATGCCGACCAACGCCAAGGCCGGCTGCCTTTATCCCAACAACGGCCGGGCCATCCTCGAAGCCAAGATGCGCGGCTTCGACAATGCGCTCGTGCTCGACATGCTGGGCAATGTCGCCGAGACCGGGACCTCGAATATTTTCCTGGTCAAGGACGGCCATGTCCTGACGCCGGCGCCGAACGGCACCTTCCTGTCCGGCATTACCCGCGCGCGTACCATGGCCCTGCTAGGCGAATACGGGTTCACGACGACGGAAAAGACGCTGTCGATCCGCGATTTCCTTGAGGCGGACGAAATCTTCTCGACCGGAAACCACTCGAAAGTCGTGCCGGTCACCCGCATCGAGTATCGCAATCTGCAGCCCGGACCGGTGGCCAAGAAGGCGCGCGAACTCTATTGGGAATGGGCGCATTCGACTTCGCCCGGCTGACCCGCTAAAAAGCGGCCGGCGCTTCATTTCCGGAGTTGTTCCAGACCAATCCAGTCCTATGTTAGTCCGGTATCGACACCGGATTTTTCCACGAGGGAGTACGACCGATGGCTTTTGAATTGCCCGCTTTGCCCTATGACTACGAGGCCTTGCAGCCTTACATGTCCAAGGAAACGCTGGAATATCACCACGACAAGCACCACAAGGCCTATGTCGACAACGGCAACAAGCTGGCCGCCGAAGCGGGCATGGGCGATTTGTCGGTCGAAGAGGCAGTCAAACAGTCCTTCGGCAAGAATGCGGGCCTCTTCAACAATGCCGCCCAGCACTATAATCACATCCATTTCTGGAAATGGATGAAGAAGGGCGGCGGCGGCAACAAGCTGCCGGGCGCCTTGCAAAAGGCGGTCGACAGCGATCTTGGCGGCTACGACAAGTTCAAGGCCGACTTCATCGCCGCCGGCACCACCCAGTTCGGTTCGGGCTGGGCCTGGGTCTCGGTCAAGGACGGCAAGCTGGCGATCTCGAAGACGCCGAATGGCGAGAACCCCCTCGTCCATGGCGCGACGCCGATCCTCGGCGTCGATGTGTGGGAACATTCCTACTACATCGATTATCGCAACGCCCGGCCGAAATATCTCGAAGCCTTCGTCGACAGTCTCATTAACTGGGACTATGTGCTCGAACTCTACGAAAAGGCCTGATCCGTTCCAGAAAAGCCCCGGCAGAACCGGGGCTTTTCTTTTTCAGCATCAGAACGACAGCTGCAAAAATTTCACGCAAGCGTGAGGCGAAGCGTCGGAATTTTTAAGCCATCCTTGCCGTTTGTCATTGGGGTGGGACCGCATCCTGAATTGCCTTCAACATGGAGCCAAGTGAATGAGAAAGCTTATCCTCGCCATCTCGATGCTCGCCTTCGCCGGTTCGGCGGCATTTGCCGACCCGGTCGCTGACCGGCAGGCCCTGATGAAGGAACGTGGCAAGATCGCCGCCGGCTTGTCGAAAGTGGTCAAGGGCGAGACGCCCTACGACGCAGCTTCGGTGCTGACGGCGTTGCAGGCACTGCAGGCCAATGCCGAGAAATTCCATGCCGGCGTCGACACCCTTTTCCCGGCGGGCAGCGACACCGGCGACACCACGGCGTCCCCAAAAATCTGGCAGGACATGGCCGGTTTCAAGACGGCTGAAGGCAAGTACCTCGCCGACGTCAAGGCAGCGGTTGCCACAGCACCTGCGGATGCCGAGGCGTTGAAGGCACAGTTCAACACCATCGGCGGCGACTGCGGCACCTGCCACAAGGGCTACAGGGTGAAAAAAGGCTGATCCCTGCCGATGCCCCTGCTGAAGAAACTTGTCGGCGCCGCCCTCGTTCTGGGCGGCGCCGCCGCGATTGCCGGCTGGTTCCTGTCGGCTCCGGTCAGGCTCGATGCCGCAACGCTGGCTGAGCTTGGTCCCGGCGACGCCGCCAGGGGCAAGCGCATCTTCTACGCCGGCGGCTGCACGTCCTGTCATGCCAAGCCTGGCTCACAAGGCGATGCCCGTCTTCAACTGGTCGGCGGCCTCGAGCTCAAGACGCCGTTCGGCACCTTCGTGCCGCCGAACATATCGCAAGATACCAGGGACGGCATCGGCGCCTGGTCGGTCAAGGACTTTGCCAACGCCATGCTGAGGGGCGTGTCACCGTCGGGCGAGCATCTCTATCCGGCATTTCCCTATATTTCCTACGCGCGCATGAAGCCGGCCGACATTGCCGATCTCTATGCATTCCTGAAGACCTTGCCCGCGGTCGCCGGCAAGGCGCCCGCCAATTCGCTGGGATTTCCGTTCAACGTCCGACGCGGTCTTGGCTTGTGGAAGCTGCTCTATTTGAGTGACCAGCCGGTCGTTTCCTTTCCCGACGGCACGTCGGATCCGGTGTTGACAGGCCGCTATCTGGTCGAAGGCCCCGGCCATTGCGGCGAATGCCACACACCGCGGGACCTTGCCGGCGGCACCAGGAAGAGCCAGTGGCTGGCAGGTGCGGCCGCCGCCGAAGGCAGCGGCATCGTGCCCAACATCACGTCGGGCGAGGGCGGCATCGCCGATTGGTCCGAAGCCGACCTCGCCAACTATCTCGAAACCGGCTTCACGCCGGACTTCGATACGGTCGGCGGCGCGATGGTCGACGTGCAACGGAACGTGGCCGTGCTGACCCCGGAGGACCGCTCGGCGATCGCCGCCTATCTGAAAGCCGTGCCGCCGCATCCCAACAGCTATCCGGCGCGCAAGAAGCCGGCGAACTAACGGCTGTCGGGTCTAGCGGTCGCCGAGAAAGTCGAAGCCGGTTTCGAAGAAGTGATTGTAGTCGCAGGTCATTTCCTCGCCGGGCGCAATGTCGCGCAAGGCATAGGTCTCCTCCGGCTGCGAGACGTCGCAATTCGGGTCGTCGGCATGGTTCATGTAGCGCGCATCGTCGGCCTCGAAGACGATGTAGTTCGGGTCGCGCCGGTCCGGGTAGGCGTAGCGGTCGAGATAGGTTTTCACCGGCCCGGTTTCCCGTTCGTAGGCCGTCACCTCGATGCGGCGGTCGTATTTCGGGTCGAGCTTCCAGACCAGCGTGCCACCAGGAATGTGGTTTTTGGCAAAGACGCCGATGCCCTGGATGGGCGATTTGTCGAGATAGACATCGACGAGCAACATGGCAGATCCCTGGGTGATTGAGTGTTGGCGGCGGCTGTGAAAAGGCCGCGCACTGGGTAGCGCGCGGCCTTTGCAATTGCGAGCGGAAAATCAGGCGTCGGGCGGGGCTGCGGCGGCAAGCTCGGCCTTGCCTGTCACCTTGAGCGCGAAGGCGTAGGTGAAGGCGATTTCCTCCAGCCTCGAAAACCGGCCGGAGGCACCGGCATGGCCCGAATCCATGTTGATCTTGAACAGCACCGGATTCTCACCTGTCTTGCGGTCGCGCAGCCTCGCCACCCATTTGGCCGGCTCCCAATAGGTGACGCGCGGGTCGGTCAGGCCGGCCAGCGCCAGGATCGGTGGATAATCGAGTGCGGCGACATTGTCGTAGGGTGAATAGGCGGCGATGGTCCGGTAATCCTCCGCCGAGGCGATCGGATTGCCCCATTCCGGCCATTCCGGCGGCGTCAGCGGCAGGCTGGCGTCGAGCATGGTGGTGAGCACGTCGACGAAGGGAACCTCGGCGACAATGCCGCCGAAGCATCGCGGCGCCATGTTGGCGACCGCGCCCATCAGCAGGCCGCCGGCCGAACCGCCTTGCGCGACGATGCGGTCATGCGCGGTGTAGCGTTCAACGACGAGGTGCTGGGCGACCGCGATGAAATCGGTGAACGTGTTCATCTTGTTCGCCCGCTTGCCGTCGTCGTACCAGCCATAGCCCTTGTCCTTGCCGCCGCGAACATGAGCTATCGCGTAGACAAAGCCGCGGTCGACCAGCGAAAACAGATTGGTGTTGAACGCGGCCGGCACGGTGATGCCGTAGGAGCCGTAGCCGTAAAGCAGGCAAGGCGCCGACCCGTCGAGCGGCGTGTCGCGGTGATGGAGGAGCGAGATCGGCACCAGTTCGCCGTCGGCGGCAGGCGCCATCAGCCGGCGCGTGACATAGTGCTCCGGGTCGTGGCCGGACGGCACTTCCTGGGTCTTGAGCAGCACCCGCTCGCGGGTGCGCATGTTGTAGTCGAAGACCTGCGCCGGGGTCGTCATCGACGAATAGGAAAAGCGCATGATCTCGGTGTCGTATTCGTAGGAGCCGGACAGGCCGAGCGAGAAGGCTTCCTCGTCGAAGGAGATCAGGTGCTCCTCGCCGCTCTTGCGGTCGCGCACCACGATGCGCGGCAGGCCTTCCTTGCGCTCGAGCCGGACCATGTGGTCCTTGAAGCCGATCACCGAAAGGATCAGCCGTCCCGCTTCGTGCGGCACCAGTTCCTGCCAGTTGGCGCGCACCGGATCATGGGCCGGCGCCGTCATGATCTTGAAGTCCTTGGCGCCGTCGGCATTGGTGAGGATGAAGAAAATGTCGCCGCCTTCCTCGAGCTCGTACTGCAGGCCGGTCTGGCGCGTCGCAACCAGCTTCGGCTCGGCGAACGGATCGTTGGCGCTCATGATGCGGTATTCCGAGGTCTCATGGTCGTTGATGCCGATCATGATCCACTCGTTGGAGCGCGTGCCGCCGACATCCATGAAAAAGCCGGGATCGGTTTCCTCGTAGATCAGCCGGTCGTTTTCAGGACTGTCGCCAAGCGCATGGAACAGCACTTTGGAAGGACGGTGGTTCGGGTCGAGGCGAGTGTAGAAAAAACCGTCATTGCCGGCATCCCACACACCGCCGCCGCCGGTGTCGGGGACCCTGTCCGCCAGATCGTTGCCGCCGGCCAGATCGCGGACGCGCAGCGTGTAGAATTCGGAACCCTTGTCGTCGAAGGCCCAGAGCAGCTTGCTGTGGTCGTCCGAATGGTCGACGCCGCCCAGGCGGAAATAGGGCTTGCCCTCGGCCTCGGTATCGCCGTCGAGCAAGATCTGCTTGTCGCCGCCGTCGCGCGCCGTGCGGAAATAACGCGGTTGCTGGCCGCCAAGCTTGAAGGAGGAGCCGTAGGCGTAAGGTCCGTCCTTCATCGGCACGGAAGAATCGTCTTCCTTGATGCGTCCCTTCATTTCCGCGAAAAGCTGCTTCTGCAGTTGGACCGTATCGGCCATCAGCGCCGCCTGGTAAGCATTCTCGGCTTCGAGGTGGGCGCGGATTTGGCCGTCGAGCAGGGGCGGATCCCTGAACATCTCTTGCCAATTGGTGGCCCTCAGCCAGGCATAGTCGTCCGTCCGCGTCATGCCGTGATGCGTGTCGAAGATCGGCCGCTTCTCCGGCTGCGGTGGGGTGGCGGTCGGAAACACTGGGGTTTTGGTCATTACGTCTCGCTATGGAAGTTACTTGAATGGCGAATGAACACGCCGATCAGCGCGGGTTCAAGGGCTACGATCTATTGTCGTGGTGCCTTCAGAAGATGGGCGGAGGAGAGGACAATGAATATTTTTTCTCGGATTGCCGCGGCCCTCGCCGTCGCTGCGATGACCCTGGCCAATGCCGGTCAATCTCATGCAACTGCCTTTGCGGCTTGGCAAGTGGCCAATGTGCCGTTCGGCGACACGCTCAACGTGCGCAAGTATCCTTCAGGAACTTCGCAGAAGCAGGCCGCCTATCCAAACGGGACGGTTCTGCAGATGACCGGCAAATGCACCGGTGGGATAAACCTGCTCGATCTCGCCCACCATTCGTACTGGCAGCAGAAACAGAAGATCCGCCATCGCTGGTGCCAAGTCTGGCACGATCCGGCACAGAACGGCCAGTTCGTCACCGGCTGGGTCTACGGAAAATACATCACCCGGTTTCAGTGACGCAGCACGCCGCTCCGGCCGAAGGCTCACGAGCAACAGTAACGCTTCGCAACCTATGATTTTACTGAATCCGGCGATCGGCCAGGCTGTAATGCTGCCGGCAGGATCAAGCATTGAGCTCTATTTACCTGCTGCCGTCTGTGTAATGGCTGCTTGCCGCGGCGTCAGTCGATGCTGGTCTGACCAGAAAAAACGGCAAAGTTACACTCTGCACGAAAGAGTGAAGCTGAATATGAAAGATTTGACTTGCATCGCTGAATAGACCGCAAGAAGCGAATTGACTTACTTGGCGCCCAGGCCCATTAAGATACCGCGACGCGAATCGCGGAGGCTTTTTCCTGCACAAGTTCGCGCGATGCCCAGCCTATCAGAACGGGCGCAAACAGAAACAATTCTCGTTGGGGCCTGAACGCCATGGATATTACCGAAACACCTTCCAGAAACAGTGACGCGCTGATCGAGCTCACCGCCGACGTGGTGGCCGCCTATGTCAGCAACAATCCCGTGCCGGTCGGCGAATTGCCGAACCTCATCGCCGATGTCCATGCCGCTCTCGGGCGCGTCGGCGGGGCCGCCGAGCAGCCGCCTGCCGACAAGCAGAAGCCGGCGGTAAATCCGAAGCGTTCGGTGCATGACGACTACATCATCTGTCTCGAAGACGGCAAGAAGTTCAAGTCGCTCAAGCGTCACTTGATGACCCACTATGATCTGACGCCGGACCAGTATCGCGAAAAGTGGAACCTGGACCCGAGCTATCCGATGGTTGCGCCCAATTATGCGGCCGCCCGTTCGCAACTCGCCAAGAAGATGGGTCTCGGCCGCAAGCGCAAGGGACGCTGACAAGCGGCTCTTCCGGTTTGACACTCAAACGGCGCCTGCGGGCGCCGTTTTGTATTTTTGTATTATGGGGTCAAGGTCGAACCCGCCATGCTGCCGGCAACTGCCGTCCGGTCAGGCGGTCTGCTTCAGCGCTGCCTCGGCGTCACGCTTGATGCGCTTGACCATCGAGCGAAGACCATTGGCGCGCTGCGGCGACAGGTGCTCGTCAAGTCCGAGCGCCTTTAGCGTTGCCTCTGCGTCAGTCCTCTGGATTTCGCTGGCCGGCCGTCTCGAAAACAGCGCCAGCATGATGGCGACCAGGCCGCGCACGATATGGGCGTCGGAATCGCCCTTGAAGGTGATAACGGGATCGCCGCCTTCGCCCTGTTCGGTGGTCAACCAGACCTGGCTGACGCAGCCGGGCACCTTGTTGGCCGGTATGCGTTGCTCGTCGGGAAACGGCGGCAGCGCTTCACCCAGTTCAATCACATAGCGATAGCGGTCTTCCCACTCGTCGAGCAGGGAAAAGTCGTCCCGGATGGTCTGGATCGTCGTCGTCATACCCCGGATATAGTCATCCGGCGCTGCCACGTCACGGAAAAAGAGGAGAAACGCCGCAGGTGCCGGGCGCGGGAAGCCTTGCGGTCTGGCGATGAATTCGGCCGAAACAGTCAGTTCTTTGCCGGCAAGTGCACTTTCAGCGGCAAATCGACTTTCGCCGGCAAGACGATTTCCTCGGGCACGCTGCCGGTGGTCGTCACCGTATCGGGTTCAGCGGCCTTGTCGTCCAGCATGGCGGCCGCGATCTTGGCGGTCTCCTTTGCCCGGGCGGTGATGGTGTGCATTGCCGATTTGCCGGTCTCGCAAACGTCCGGCTTGCGCTCGCAGATGCCGGCGATGTCGCCGACGGCTTCGCGCGCGGCAAACAGCGCCTGGAGCGGCCCGACGCTTTCTCGGCCCGCATCATCGGAGCCGGCACCCAGCGGCAGCGCCAAAAGCACCAGCGAAAACCAGAAAGCAGCTCTTATCAGAAAGCCCATCTGTCTGTCCTTTATGAGGGTCATGCATTCGAACCGGACGACCCGTGTACCGCGATATTGGCACAGACGCGCAAAGGACGGCTTGTCTCGAAAGCAACAGTTTTCCTCAAATTTTAGGCAGAATCGAAACGAAGCGTTTTGAAGTTCATTTGCCTCGAAAGGCTCAGATTTTATTCAGCAATTGATAACCATCCAACCTATTGTTTTTCCTGGTCATTTTCTTAACCGGCGACAGTTTGATGCCATCGGCCGCAGGTGCAGCCGCGGGCGGTCCGGATAACGCTCCGTTTACTATGGCGGCATTTGCCCCGGTTTTTCCCCGCCGGTATCCGGATATTTGCAGCCTGCCGGGGGACGATCGGCCCAGCCTTATCCATTCCTTAAACGCTGGATGCGAGTTTCGGATCGACAAAAGCCGCCTGCAAAGCAGGGCCGTTCACGACCGGGTGCGTTGAGTTGAGTGCGATCAAGGCCAGATACGCCGAGTTGCCAGGCGCGATAGCCGCCGGTTGCGAACGGATGGTTCATCCGTCCGTCCTCGGTCAGAGCGATCGTCGCCGCCACAGCCGGTTCATTGGCGTCATGCTGGCGGCTCCTTTCTTCAGCGCGGGTGCAGCGGTGACGCTGGTCACGTCGGGCATGGGCGCGGCCGTGACTGTGGCTGCGATCTTTGCGGCGTTCGGCCTTTGCTGGTTCGCCGCCCTGCTGGTGGCTGCATCGGGCAAGATGACCCTGGCCGGCCAACTCGCCTTGGTCGTCGGCAGCGTTGCGCTCGGTGCCCTTATCGCTGCTGCCGGCGGTCTGGCTTCGCCGGTTGCCGTGCTTGCGGTGGCGCTGCCGTTTGAAGCCTGGTGGATCGGCCAGTCGCGCCGTGCCGTGATCTGGGGCGCCATATCGGCCCTTGTCGCAGTCTTGCTGCAGCCTTTAGCCGGTTCCGTCTTGCCACTCGACCAGACCGAAATCGCCGCATGGCACTGGCTGGTACCACTGGCCTGGGCACTCACACTCATTCCGCGTGTCTCTCCACTTCGTGGCGCCGCCAACGCACAGCTCGATCCGGCCGGCAGCGACCGGCTCGAAGACCTCATCGACGCCGTCGTGCTGCGAATCGCGGCGCATGGCGAGGTTCTGGACGCCTCGGCTAAGGCACGCACGATGCTGAGGCTGCCGCCGGAGCTGCTTTTCGGCACCGGACTTTTCGATCGCATCCATCTGTCTGATCGTGTCCCGTACCTCAGTGCGCTGGCCGATATGCGCGATGGCGCCCTGTCGCGCCGGCTCGACCTTCGCGTCCGGCTGCCGCAGAACAGCGGCATGACGGCCGACAATTACCGGCCGTTCTCGCTCGAGATGATGCGCGCGCCGGGGCAGGAGGCTGTCTTCACGCTTCTTCTGCGCGAGAACGATGAAGTGGCCGGACTGCGCCAGGAGCTTGCCGCAGCCAATGAGGCGGCTGCCTCGGCCGAGGTGGCGAAAGGACGATTCCTTGCCGTCGTCAGCCATGAGTTGCGCACCCCGCTCAATGCCATCATCGGCTTTTCCGACATGCTGCTGCACGAGATGTTCGGCACCTTCAAGGATCCGCGCCAGAAGGAATATGTCGGGCTGGTCAGGGATTCGGGCCAGCACCTGCTTGCCGTCGTCACCTCGATACTCGACGTATCGCGGATCGAATCGGGCGCCTACGCGACCGAACCGGAACCGTTCCGCTTCCGCGAAGCAGTCGAGATGTGCCAGTCGATGATGCGCCTGCAAGCCGAGGCAAAGACCATCGATCTGCAGGCCCAGATCGCGCCGGACGCAGGCGAAATAAATGCCGACCGGCGCGCCGTGCAGCAGATCCTGATCAATCTCGTCTCCAACGCGATCAAGTTCACGCCCGAAGGCGGCAATGTCGTCATCGGCGCCAAGCGGATCGGCTCGCGGCTGCATTTCTGGGTCCGGGACACCGGCATCGGCATCGCCGAGGAAGATTTCGCCAATCTTGGCAAGCCGTTCATGCAGATCCAGAACGACTATACCCGCCGTTTCGAAGGCACAGGGCTCGGGCTTTCGCTGGTGAAGGGGCTGGTGGCGCTGCACGAAGGCACCATGTCGATCGAAAGCATGCCGGGCGAGGGCACCACGGTTACGATCAGCCTTCCGGTGAGCGGCCCGCCGGGCCGCTCGACGGAGAAGACTGGCGTGGTGCCGATGTCCGCAGCCAAAGCCAGAGCGGACGGTGGCAAAGGGGAGAGTAATGGGTCGCTCCGCAAAACAGCCTAAGGCGGTCAAACGCCGCGGCAATGCCTTCGAGCACGGAGCGATGGCTCTGGGCAGCCTGATCTCGCGCAATCCTGTTGTGGTCGGCGGCTCCACCGCATTCCTGGTGACGCTGTTCTACGTCTCGGCGAACGCTCTTTGGTATCAGCCCTTTCCCCATGCCGGCGCGTTTTTCGTCACCAGGAGCATCGAGCGCTTTCCCCGGGCGGAGAGCGACGAGCCCGAAACAACCATCAATATCGTGCGTCCGGCCGCTGCGCCGATCAAGAGCGACCCGGTCGTCGAGCAGGTCCAGGGCATATTGAAGGATCTCGATTTCTATTCCGGCACCGTCGACGGTATCCCCGGACCGAATACGCGCAAGGCCATCCAGGCCTATCAGCAGAAGGTCGGATTGAATGCCTCCGGCGAGATCGACGGCGTCCTGCTGGATCAACTGGGCGCCACGCCAAAGACTTCGGCCGTGGTTCCGCGTCCGGTGCCGCGGCCGGTCGAAACGGCCGCTGTTCCAGCCGCCATTCCAGCGTCCGCACCGGCAAATGCGGTGGCGCCGGATCCCCGCATCATCAAGATCCAGGCCGGACTGAAAGCGTTCGGCAATGACGACATGCAATTGGATGGCGTCGTAGGCGCGCGCACCAAGGCCGCGATCAAGGAATTCCAGGCGCTGTTCGGCCTACCCGAGACCGGCGAGCCCGACGAGATCGTCTACGTCAAGATGCGTGAGATCGGCCTGACCAACTGAGGGTCGTGACGGCCGCTCGCCGGTCGCTCGGCAAAGACCGGTTACGGTTTTCCGGCCGATGCTGTAAGGACCGCCGCATGTCCAGGAATTCTCCATGCGGATAACCACCGATCTGTGGGTGTCGGCGCTGTTGCGCCGGGTTTTCAGCGCCGGCGGCTTTGCCGCCGTGGTCAAGCGCGGCGCGACGGAAGCCGGCGCGGTTTTCGTGCTGGCGCGTGGCAGGCTGGGGGAGATGGCGCTGTTCGGGCCGGCGCCGCAGACGAGTTACGATTCAGCCAGGCCGGACGACCGTTTTTTCAGCCTGCTTGGCGAAGGCGACGATACCACCATCTTTGACGCGCGGCTGGAGCGCGAGAAGAGATTCGATCCGGATATCTGGGTGGTCGAAATCGAGGCGGGCGCCATTCCCGTCGAGGAGCTTATCTCGGTCAAGGCGTCGTAACGGCAAGCCTTCAGACGCGACGCGCCTTTGGGGCGGCGGTTATATCGGCGTTGTTCGGCTTGCGCAGGTCGGCATTTGCGGCGACGCGCCCGGGCTTGCGAACAATTTTCGACACGGTGTCGGCCTTCCAGCCGCGGAGCCTGTCCAACGCGGCGTCGCGGTGCAGCAGGCGGTAGCGGTCGAGGAAGATGCGGATCGCTTGCGGGTGCGGAAACGCGGTCGGATAGATTGCGGCCGTGATCAGGAACGCCTTTTCTTCGCTGAGGTCGAGCGCGCGCAGGGCGGCCAGCAGCGGCGTGTAGTTGTGGCTCACGGTAAGCGCCCGCGCCGTTGAAAAATCGACTTCGAGCGCATCGGCGAGCGCTGTCTGGAAGAACGCCGCATTGCCGGTCAGTGCGGTCTCGCGCAGCTTGACGTAGGTTTGCGGCTCGACGAACGAACCGATGGCGGTGCCGCTCTCGGCGCGCATCATGGATCGCAGCCGGCGGCGTACAGTTTCGGCGGCGGCATCGGAAGCCTCCTGCCTGCTGGCCTCGCCCGCAACCACTTCGGCGTTTTCGGACGCGGCGCTGGCAGTCGCCTCGGGCTGCTGCGACCGTACCAGCGTCGGCCTTTCGAGCACTTTGATGAGATCCGCGATCGTTTGATTGAGATCCTTGCGGCGGGCAATGGCACGGGCATGCGGCAGGCCGTGACGCCCGATCAGCGCGATCAGGTCGACGTCGCTGAGGGCGCGCGAGCGGACGAGCAGCGGAGCGGCGATGTCGACCCGCTCCTGGCAAAGCCGCCGCACCAGCGCGGCGGGTGCATATTCGCATTCGGAAAGGGCTGCCGCGACGTAGCGGCGCGATTCGACCGAGACATTGTCGAACAGCGGCAGCGTCAAGTCTTCGAGCTGCGCGATCTCCCGGCGCGAAGGGCGGGTGAGCGAGCAGAACGCCGATACCGCCGCACGAAACAGCCTTTCGGCCTTTCCCGATTCAGCTCCTGCTGCGATTTGCCTGAAATCCGAAGCTGACACGAAGGATACGCCCGACACTCGACACGATCTGGACAGCGCTCTGCCGGGCTGTACCGGTTTCGCGTTTCCCAAGAACAAAGATCAATTTAGCGGCGATCCGTTAGCGCTCCGTTAACCTACTGCCTTCTTAATCGACTATGGAGGCGTTGCGTTGTGCTCCGGGGCAACCGAGAGGAATACGCGAACCATGGGCATGGTACTGTCTTTCGTGCCGCGAACGGCGGCAACCAATCGAGCACAACAAACCGCGCCGGCGGCAGTGATTATCTTTCCCGGGGTGCGCTACGAGCAGCGGCCGCTGACGGGCGAAACGCGGCCGGCCGGCCCCGACAAGCCTGGACCTTCGGGGACATTGCCGGTACCGCATCACTGAGCATCGGAACCGGCTTAAAAATCCTGCAGTTCGCAGGAACTCTGTTCGAGAAACCGCGAGACGATCGGCTTCCAGCTGTCGTCGGGCACGAACGAACGGATGACGAACACGCCTTCCTCCATCGGCGCCTCGACGAAGATGGCCCCTTGCAGTTCCTCGGGAAGATCCTTGCGGACCTCGATCATCTGAGCCGGCGTCAGCACAACGGTGTCGAGCACGCCTGCGGTCGCGCTGTGGTCGTTGAACGAGTAGATGTTGTGGCCGCTGCGATCATAGACCGATATCGACCAGAACGGCACCTTTCCCGGCGCCTTGACCCGCACCATCCCCTCCGCAAGGTCGAAGCGGCAAGCCGCCGCATAAAACAGCGGATCGACCGATTTCACCACCGGCGCGCCGCCGGCTTCCGCATCGAGCCTGGTCATCTTGTAGAGATCCGAAGCCATGGCCAATCGCGACCAGGCGTCGCGTTCGGAAAACTCGGGGACGAGCAGCAGCACGATGATGTGCACGATGCCGGCGCCGAGCAAGCCGAGCAGCACGGCATGCAGCAGGCTACGCATTGCAGCCGATCTTTTGGATCTGCGGCAGCGTGACGTCCGAGAGATCGGTGCTGCTGGCGATCGGCGTGTCGTAGAACGTAAGCACCAAATACATCTTGCCGGCGCCGCTGGTCAGCAGCCAGTTGCCGGGTGCAGGGCGGCTGCCGACAGAAATGACCACCGAATTGTCGGCCTGGCGCAGCACTTGATAGGACTGCAGGGCAGCCGGCCTCGGCTTGCCGGTCTCGACCACGCCAAGCGACTGGTCGGCGGCATAAAGCGTCCAGAACCGGGCGGTGGGAAAGCCGCCCGCAATCTTGTAGGTGCATTGCCGCTTGAGCTGTTCGCCGCCGGAATCGCGTTCGGCTATGAAGGACAGTCCTTCCGCCTGTCCGAGCGCCAGCACGCCTTCGCGAGCCACGCGGGCCTTCGAATAGGGATCTGCCGTCGGCGTGCCGATATCCGGGAAGGCGGTCCATTGGCCGATCCTGATGGCGCCGACGCCGTCCTGCAGCTTCAGTGCATACCAGACGCTGCCGCCACCACCGACGACGGCGATGGCAAGCGAAAGCAGTGTCAGGAAGGCGTTCTTGAGCATGAGGAGGCAGGGAACCGAAGGCCGGGGACAGAAAGATTGCCGCCCGGGGATATCGCGGCGCAGGGCCTTATGGCAAGCGGCCCCGCGCAATTGGCCGTCACAGCGCCGACAGGGTCTCCGGCGCAGCGGGCGCGTCGAGCACGGGGGCCGCCTGGAACAGCCTGGTCAGTTCCTTCAGGGTCTGGGTGGTCCGGCTGGACAGCACCGGCGGACGCTCGGCGGCGGCATCGGCTGCTGCCTGTTCGGCGTTCTTCTTTTCCGCTTCCTCGGCCTTGGCGGCGATTTCGGCATCGACGAAGGGGTGATCGAGGCCGGGGATCGGCTTGAGATCGATGTGCTGGTGCGCATAGAGCATCAGCCGCTGCCACACCATTGCCGGCAGCGTGCCGCCGGTCATCTTGTTGGTTGCGGTGAAGTCGTCATTGCCGAGCCAGACGGCGGCCGTGTAGTTGCCGGTAAAGCCGACAAACCAGGCATCGCGGTAGGACTGGGTCGTGCCGGTCTTGCCAGCGACAACGATGTTTGGAAGGGCCGCGCGCCGGGCTGTACCGATCACCGGCACCGCCGCCAGCATGGTGTTCATGTATTTGAGCGCCTGCTCCGACAGCACCCGGTGCGGCGGCGGCGCATCCTTGGCGAAGTCGTAGACCACCTCGCCGGTGCGGGTGAAGAGTTGGCTGACGCCGTGCCGGGTTCCGGCAAAGCCGTTCTGGGCGAACACGCTGTAGCCCGTCGCCTGGTCCATTACGGTCATGCCCGACGTGCCGAGCACCATGGTCTTGTGTGATTCCAGCGGCGACTCGACGCCCATCGCCTCGGCCATCGCCTTGATCGGCTTGATGCCGAGATAATCCTTGGCCAGCCGCACCGGCACGGTGTTGATCGATTTGGCCATCGCCGTGATCAGCGTCACCCTGCCGGCCGACCCGCCATTGTAATTGTGAGGCGACCAGCTGCCCCAGGAGATCGGCCCGCCGGAAACCACCGAATCCGGCGTGAAGCCATGCTCCATTGCCGTTGCATAGACATAGGGCTTGAACGAGGAGCCGGTCTGGCGAAGCGCCTTGGTGGCGCGGTTGAACTGGCTGGCGCCGTAGTCGCGGCCGCCGACGATCGCCCTGACCGCGCCATTGGTCTCGATGACGACGATGGCGCCCTCGGTGACGTTGTATTCCTTGCCGAACTGGCGGAGGTGGAACTCCATCGATTCTTCGGCCGCCTTCTGGATGTTGGCGTCGAAGGTGGTGTGGGCGACGAGCGAATGAGGGCCGCCTTTGGCGGCGATCTTCTTGACCTCGTCGAAGGCCCAGTCGAGGTAATAGTCGGGGCTCTTTTGCTCGCCGCGGTCGACGATTTCGGCCGGGTGCAATCTTGCCTGCAGCACCTGGCCTTCGGTCATGAAGCCGGAATCGACCAGGTTGGACAGCACCACATTGGCCCGCGCCCGGGCGGCGGGCAGGTTTATGTGCGGCGCATATTTGGTCGGCGCCTTGAACAGGCCGGCCAGCATCGCCGCCTCGGCGAGGTTCAGGTCCTTGACGCTCTTGCCGAAATAGAAATCGGCTGCCGCCTCGATGCCGAAGGTGCCGCCGCCCATATAGGCGCGGTCGAGGTAAAGCTGCAGGATTTCCTTCTTCGACAGATTGGCTTCGAGCCACAGCGACAGGAAGGCTTCCTTGATCTTGCGCTCGAACGTCCGTTCATTGGTCAGGAACAGGTTCTTGGCCAGCTGCTGGGTGATGCTCGAGCCACCCTGGACGACGGAATTTGCCCGCACATTCTCGAATATGGCGCGCGACAGGCCGAGCACATCGATGCCGTAATGGTCGAAGAAGCGCCGGTCCTCGGTGGCCAGCACCGCCTTGATGACATGGTCGGGCATCTCGTCGACCGGCACCGAATCGCGCTGGATGATGCCGCGCTGGCCGATCTCGTTGCCGTAGCGGTCGAGGAAGGTGACGGCGAAGTCGCCTTGCGTGCGCCAGTCGCCGGCGGTTATCTGGAAGGCCGGCAAGGCCAGCGCCAAAAGCACGACGATGCCGCCGGCACCGAGCGTAAAGCCTTCACTCAACAGTTCGATCAGGCTGCGGCGCCAGCCGCCGACGCGGAAACGCCGCGAGAAGATGGTCGCCGCCTCCCAGAACTGGCGCGCCCTGAAGCCGATTTCGTAGACCGAGGAATCGATCCACGCATCCACCGCCAGCAGCCTTGCAGCGATCGGACCTCTTTTCTTGCGTGGTTCCAAAGGACTGGCCATTCCAGGATCCGGCTGCGGCGATGCCGCCAACTGAGAAACCGCATGCCGGCAATTTCACGGCGGCGCGCCGCTATGACTATTCGTCCATTTTGGCGCTGCCTACAAGGGCGATGAAGATAAGGGCGGTGAAGATATAGCGGGAGGTTTGTCGAGGGGAAGACGGCTCCCGTGCTGCGTCAGCGAAAGATGCTGACTGCCCTGCGCGAGTAGGTGGTGTCGTTGATCTGGGCGAGTATGAAGGCCGCTACGTCGGGCGATCAGGCGTGTATCTATTTCTGCCGTGCGGCCGTTGCAGCGGCGGTGCGTGCGGATGTCAGTCCAAATCGGGTGCAGAGGCCTGGAACACTATCGAAGTCCATATCCAGTTCGTACTTCCGCAAAAGTTCGCCGGACTTTGTTCTGTCTGGCCAGATGACCGCCAGTTCGCGGAAATAGTTCTCGAAGCCGGCGGGCGAAATCACCTCGATGATTTCGCACTGCGTGTCGCCCGCGTTCCAGAACGTATGCCATTCGCCTCGCGGCTTGAACAGCCATGTGCCCGGCCCGGCGGTAACAACGTTCTCTCCCAGCAACGCGCCCAAACTGCCGCTCAGCACATATGAATATTCGTCTTCACGGTGATGCCGGTGCAAGGGCGCGGCCAGCGCACGAGGGGCGAGCGGATGGTGCACGATGGAGAAGCGCTCCCCGGTGTGGAATCCGTCTATCTTCCAGTGGATGCCGAAACCGCCCAGGTCAAAGCGATCACCGGCTCCAGGCAGAATTGTGATGGGATCAGATGAATGGCTGTGAGGCGAGTAAGCCGTCGCACGTTGGAGGCTTGGATCAGGCACTGCGCGTTCCATATCATCCTCCTGAAAATGGGTGTACGCTGCCGATCACCCATTTCTACGCGCCATTCAAACCCAAGTCAATATCGGTGATCACATGAGTTCACTGAAAGAAGGCCAGCGGCGCTCATACCGGTTGCAGCGACGCGCGATCAAGCAGGCCGAGACCCATCTTGCGCTCGCCCGCGCAGCATTCGATCTGCACTGTTCGGTGGGTCCATCGCGAACGACGGTGAGCGCCATCGCTGAGAAAGCGGGGGTGCAACGGCTAACCGTCTACCGTCATTTTCCCGACGAGGAAGCGGTCTTCAATGCTTGCTCGGCATATTCCTTCGGCCAGGACCCACCCCCCAACCCGGACACTTGGCGATCGATCGTCGAACCGGAAGCTCGGCTCCGGACAGCGCTTTTTCAGCTCTACGGCTATTACAGGCGCAAGCGGCAACTCCTCGCAAATCTGTATCGCGATGCCGAAATGCCGGTGGTTGCCGCGGCACTGGCCCGCCGGCAACAGGTCCTCGCAAACGGGGTCGCGATCCTTGAAGAAGGCTGGCTCGGTCCGGATAGCGAGACCGCCCGGCTACTTGTTGCAGCATTAGGGCATGCGCTGGATTTCACGACGTGGCGATCACTTGTCGAGAGCCAGGGGCTGTCGGAAGAAGAGGCGGTGGAAGCCATGCTCGTCCTCGTCCGCAGCGTCAGGTCGAGTTTGCGGGATGCCGAGGTAATAAGCCGTTGAATTGACAACCGTCGGCGCTGGAAACGGATGCTTGTAGACTTTTAGCCGCCGGTCTCATGATCTGACGCTGATCTCGCGGATCACATGGGACGCTTGTCCGCGATCTTTTTCGGGTCGCGGCCTATCGTGCCGGCGTCGGCGTTCCTGTGCTTGTCGGCAAGCCTGCGAATGCGATCGAAGCGGCTTTCCTCGGCCACTTTGGTTTTTGCCGCCGCATTTGGCTTCGGGACGAATGCGATCATGGATCGATCTCCTTGCCGGGGGCGCCGGGGAAGATGCCCCGGCGGCTGTCTTTCAGGCCTGTTTGCCGCAGGCGATGGTCAGTAGCCGCGCATGCCGCCACCGGCCGAAGCCGCGGCGTCCTTGGCCGGAACGTCGGTGATCATGGCTTCCGCGGTGATGAGAAGCGCCGCGATCGAACCGGCATCCTGGAGCGCGTGCCGCACCACCTTTGCCGGGTCGACGATGCCGGCCTTGATCATGTCGACATAGACCTCGTTCTGGGCATCGAAGCCCTGATTGTGATCCTTGCTGTCGGCGAGCTTGCCGACCACGATCGAACCTTCGACGCCCGAATTCTCGGCAATCTGACGGATCGGCGCTTCGAGCGCTCTCGACACGATCGAAATGCCGGCCGTCACATCGGCATTGGCCCCGGTCATGCCGTTCAGCACCGCCTTGGCGCGCAGCAACGCGACGCCGCCGCCGGGAACGATGCCTTCTTCGACGGCCGCGCGGGTGGCGTTCAGCGCATCGTCGATGCGGTCCTTCTTTTCCTTGACCTCGGATTCGGTGGCGCCGCCGACGCGGATGACGGCAACGCCGCCCGCCAGCTTGGCGAGACGTTCCTGCAGCTTCTCCTTGTCGTAGTCGGAAGTGGTTTCCTCGATCTGCCCCTTGATCTGATGGACGCGCGCCTGGATGGTGGCCTTCTCGCCGGCGCCGTCGATGATCGTGGTGGTGTCCTTCTCGATCAGCACGCGCTTGGCACGACCGAGCATGTCGATGGTGATGTTCTCCAGCTTGATGCCGAGATCCTCGGAAATCATCTGGCCGGCGGTGAGCACGGCGATGTCTTCCAGCATCGCCTTGCGGCGGTCACCGAAGCCAGGCGCCTTGACGGCCGCGACCTTGAGGCCGCCGCGCAGCTTGTTGACGACCAGCGTCGCCAGCGCTTCGCCCTCGACGTCCTCGGAGATGATCAACAGCGGCCTGCCGCTTTGCACCACGGCTTCGAGGATGGGCAGCAGCGCCTGCAGATTGCCGAGCTTCTTTTCATGGATGAGCACGTAGGGGTCTTCCAGCTCGGCGCGCATTTTTTCGGCATTGGTGACGAAATAGGGCGAGAGATAGCCGCGATCGAACTGCATGCCTTCGACGACGTCGAGTTCGGTTTCGGCGGTCTTGGCCTCCTCAACGGTGATGACGCCGTCATTGCCGACCTTGTCCATCGCCTTGGCGATCATGGCGCCGACGCTGGTGTCGCCATTGGCGGCAATGGTGCCGACCTGCGCGATCTCGCCTGAGGACTTGACCTTCTTGGCTCGGGCCTGGATTTCCTTGACGACGGCGCTGACGGCAAGGTCGATGCCGCGCTTGAGGTCCATCGGGTTCATGCCGGCGGCGACGAATTTGGCGCCCTCGCGCAGGATGGAAGCGGCAAGCACTGTGGCGGTGGTGGTGCCGTCGCCGGCGAGGTCGTTGGTCTTCGAGGCCACTTCGCGCACCATCTGTGCGCCCATGTTCTCGAACTTGTCGGAAAGTTCGATTTCCTTGGCCACCGTCACCCCGTCCTTGGTGATGCGCGGCGCGCCATAGGCCTTGTCGATGATGACGTTGCGGCCTTTGGGGCCGAGCGTCACCTTGACGGCGTTGTTGAGGATTTCGACACCGCGCAGCATGCGGTCACGCGCGTCGGTGGAGAATTTGATTTCCTTGGCAGACATGATTTTTCCAGTTCGGTTGGTCGTGGCAAGACGCCTGCAGCGCGCCTGAATCAAAGCTTGGAGCATCCTTTGCACGCCCGGTTGGGCGCGCGGCATTCCAATCAGGCGGCCTTCTTGGCAGCCACGCTCTTGGCAATGATGCCCATCTCGCTTTTGTCGATGATGCCCATGATGTCGGCCTCCTTCATGATCAGAAGATCCTCGCCGTCTATCTTGACCTCGGTGCCGGACCATTTGCCGAACAGGATGAGGTCGCCGGCCTTGACGTCGAGCGCCATCAGCACGCCGCTTTCGTCCCGCGCGCCCGGCCCGACGGCGATCACTTCGCCTTCCTGCGGTTTTTCCTTGGCATTGTCGGGGATGATGATGCCGCCCTTGGATTTGGTGTCGCTTTCGGCGCGTCGAATGACGACGCGATCGTGGAGTGGCCGGAATTTCATGGGGACTCTTTCTGGGGCCGGCTTAGGCGGCCGCCCCTCTCTATAGGCGCTCTGGCACTCGATTGATAGGAGTGCCAAAAAATATTCATAGGGCATGTCAAATATTGAATGTATTATTTTGCTAGGCCATCCCCCGGTGTTCGGGGCCTTGCCGAATATTAATGAAATTGAATTTCTGTCCTTGAACACCTATTTTACGGTGAAGCTCACATTCACGACTTTCGCTGCAAGGGAGATTTTACCGATGGCCGAAGGCAATCAGAACATCATGGAAAAAGCTCAGGCTCGCTTCATGGAAAATCAAAAGAAAACAGCGGAGCGGAACAAAGCAACTGCCGAATATCTCTCGGAGGCGAAGGCCAGGATGATCAAGACGGCGAAGCTGAGGGAATTGCGACTGGCCAAGGAAGAGGCGGATCGCGCGGCGGCAGCTCTGAATCCGGTCGCCCCAAAGAAGAAGCGGGCCGCGCGGACAGTCAAGCAGGCCGTATCCGCATCGACGGAGGCCAAATCATGAGCCTGACATTTCCCAATCCCAGCCGCAGCTACGACGAGGCAAGCAAACGCATCCGCTTCGTCGGCCATGACGGCATGTTCCAGATTTCCTTCTCTGTCGCAACCGATGCCATCTCCAAAGTGCAGCCGGGAACGGCGGCCTCGGAAGCTACCTATCTGGCGGCCTTCGACACGGCTTCCAGCTCGATCCACGATGTCGCCAGGAATGCCTATGCCCGCACCCGCAGGAGCATATATGTGCTGACTGCGGCCGATTTTCGCTAGATCCGAAGCGATCCGTCCACAAGGCGCTTTCTCAGGGCTTCCGGTCCGCCTTCGCCCGCCGCTTGACGTCGCGATCGTTCAGCCGGTCGACCATCGCGTCCGCATCGCGCGTGTTCAAGCCGACCATGAGTTGCTGCTTGAGCTCGACCGGCTGGCCCGTGAAGACGTCGAAGACGGTCCAGCTGTGAGGATGTTCCATACGCAGCGCGTAGCGGTTTGCCATCTTGGGTCCTTTCGTTTCCGCCCGATCGATGAATGTCGCTCGGTCAGGCTTGGGCGACGAAGAATACTGCCGCCAGGACAAGCACCGTCCACAAAACGACGGACAGCTTCAGGGCCAGGCTACCGTGCGCCGAGAGCACCTCCCGCGTGCGGTTGACCAAATTCTTGATGGTCATCGACATGGTCGGCGCCGCAATCGCGACCGTCCGCGCCCTGACTCCAAGCTTTCCGAAAACAGGCAGCAGCGATGGCTCGCGCACGAAAACGACCTCGAATGTTTGGAAACCGGGGATCTTCATAGCACCGTTTTTTCAAACTCCATGCATGCCAAATGAATTCGCCGGTTGGCATTGCCCTCAAGGGCGTTCGTGACGCGAAACGTCGCGGGTTGCAGGAGCAGGGCTTATTCCCGAGATCATGAAGGTTCATAATCCGCATGAGACGCGCTGATTCGCGCTTTGCCGGGATGCCGTCATGCAACGCAGCTACGCAGCCGGGAGGTCGACGCGACGGGCGAGGGGCAAGACAATGACCGCGCCGGCCGTCGAATTGCAGAGGGCCATATTTGAGGCAGTGAACGGCGATCCCGACCTGTCGGCGGCACTGGGCGATGCAAGATTGTTCGACCATGCGCCGGAAAATGTTGCGTTCCCCCACATGACCTTCGGTCGCACCAGCGTCTACGACTGGGCAACGGGGATGGAGAACGACGCCGAACAGCTGCTGACGTTGCATGTCTGGTCGAAATCCGAGGCCAGCAAGGAAACCAACGACATCATGGACCTGATCAGCACCCGCCTACGAGATGCGGCGCTCTCGCTTGGCGAGCATCGCCGCGTCCATCTCAAGCTCGAATTCGCCGAAGCCCGCTACGACGAGGACCTTTCGGCCCATCACGGGCTGCTGCGCTTCCGCGCCGAGATCAAGAACGAGGGCTGACCGCCGGGCACTTTTCGCAAAATCGGGCAATTTTGTTCTTGCTTTGTGCCGGCAGCTATGCTACTAATTTGCATATGGTGCTGATTGGCCCCAGCGACCCGCCCCGAGGCGGGTTTTTTGTTTTCAGGTTCGGTTCGCCTGAACTGCCATCGGTTGCCTTGGGCCGGATGCTTCGTCCTCCCAAATGGTCCTGCCCGCCAGATGATGTCGGTTGTCGGCGAAGGATTGGAGGGCTAGGTTAAACATTGGCGATTTCGCGGGCCGGGCGGCGAAATGGCAATCCGGTAATCTCGCGCTTCAGGGGGTGTGGCGGGCATGCATTCGAGCGTTCACCGTTCATATCACGTTCAGCACCGGCGCGTTAGAACGCTGGCCATGAAAACCCTTCGCTCCCACTTCCGCACCGCGGCACTGGCGCTCTCAGCCGCCGGTCTGCTTGCGTCGCAAGCGATGGCGATCCCCGCTGTCGCGCCCGAGCAGCCCCAGCCGGTCGTCCTCGCCGCGTCCGACTGCTACGCGATCGGCCAGCAGGTGGCGGAGCAGAATGGCGGCACCTTGGCCAAGGCCTCGCAGTCGACACGCGGCGGCCAGCCGGTCTGCGTCATCGTCGTGCTCGTTCCGGGCAAGGACGGGCAGCGTCCCCGTCGCTCGGAGATCGTCGTTCCGCTGAACTGAACCGTGCCGTTTCCCAGTCTGCCGGAATCGGCCTATATCTGAACAGCTTCACCAGGCCTTCCGCATGCGCGTACTCGTCGTCGAAGATGACAAGGATCTCAACCGGCAGATCGGCGACGCGCTGGTCGATGCCGGCTATGTCGTCGACCGCGCTTTCGACGGCGAGGAAGGGCACTTTCTCGGCGACACCGAGCCCTACGATGCCGTGGTGCTCGACATCGGCCTGCCGCAGATGGACGGCATCAGCGTGGTCGAGCGCTGGCGGCGCGGCGGCCGCAAGATGCCGGTGCTGATCCTGACGGCACGCGACCGCTGGAGCGACAAGGTTGCCGGCATCGACGCCGGCGCCGACGACTACGTCACCAAACCTTTCCACATCGAGGAAATCCTGGCCAGGGTGCGGGCCCTGATCCGGCGCGCTGCCGGGCACGCTTCGTCCGAGCTGACCTGCGGGCCGCTGCGCCTCGACACCAAGGCCTCCAAGGCCGACGTCGACGGCGTGCCGCTGAAGCTGACCTCGCACGAATTCCGGTTGCTTGCCTATTTGATGCACCATATGGGCGAGGTGGTGTCCCGGACCGAACTGGTCGAGCATCTCTACGACCAGGATTTCGACCGCGATTCCAACACGATCGAAGTCTTTGTCGGACGGCTTCGCAAGAAGATGGGCATCGACATGATCGAAACCGTTCGCGGCATGGGCTACCGCATGCGTAAGCCGGAGGCGTAACGCGGAACCGCTGCCTACAAAACCCGCCGTCTCGAACACGCCGTCGCTGCGGTCATGGCCGCGTTCGGTGGCGTTTCGCGTCATTGCCTTTTCCACGGTCTGGGCGATCCTCACTCTGGTCGTCATCTTCACCTTGATCACCACGCTTTATCGCCAGGCCAGCGAGCGCGGTTTCGACAGCCTGCTTTCGGCGCATCTGTTCAACCTGATCGGCTCGGTCGGCGTTTCCGAAAGCGGCCAGTTGACCGGCGCCCCCGACCTAGGTGATTTGAGGTTCTCGGAGCCGAATTCCGGCTGGTACTGGTCGGTCGAGCCTGCCTCGGAAGGCGTGCACGGCGATCTCCATTCGTCGTCGATGACCAAGGCGATACCGTCGCCAAGCGTTGCCGAGGTGCCCTTCAATGCCAGCTTCCAGCGCAGCTATTCAGCGGACGGCATCGAAGGCGAACAACTGGAGGTGTTCGAGAGCGAGTTCGTCCTCGATGCGAAAAACCGCGCCGCGCGCTTCCGCGTCATGGGCAACCAGACCGAGCTCGAGCAGGAAATCGCCACCTTCCAGCGGCGCCTTTTGACCTATCTGTCGCTGTTCGGCGTCGGCATGATCGCCATCAATGCGATTGCCATCCTGCTGGGCCTGCAGCCATTGCGCCGGGTCAGGAATGCGCTTGCCATGGTGCGCGAAGGAACCGCGCAGCGCCTAGACGGCCGTTTCCCGGCCGAGATCGAGCCGCTCGCCAACGAGACCAATGCGCTGATCGAGAACAACAGGCGTATCGTCGAGCGGTCGCGCACGCAGGTCGGCAACCTCGCGCACTCGCTGAAGACGCCGCTTGCCGTGCTGCTCAACGAGGGGCGGGCGCTGGGTGGCGCCAAGGGCCAGCTGATCGCCGAGCAGGCCGCTTCCATGCAAAAGCAAGTGGATCACTATCTGCAACGTGCCCGCGTCGCCGCGCAGCGCGACAGCGTCGTCTACCGGACGCCGGTGGCGCCGCTGGTCCAGCGCATGGTGCGGGTGCTGCAGAAGCTCAACCCGCACACGGCGCTGTCGCTCTCGCTGCCGGCCACCGACATCGTCTTTGCCGGCGAACGCGAGGACCTGGAGGAGCTGCTCGGCAATCTGCTCGACAATGCGATGAAATGGGCAAGGAGCGCGGTCGCCGTTTCCGTCAAGCCCGTTGCCGGCGAGGAAGGTGCGGCCAGTCTGTTCGAGATCAGCATCGAGGATGACGGCCCCGGCATTCCCGACGACAAGGCGCGCGAGGTGTTGCAGCGCGGCCGGCGTCTCGACGAGACAAAACCGGGCAGCGGGCTCGGACTTGCCATTGTCGCCGACCTTGTCAACGAGTATGGAGGCGTTCTGGCGCTGGAACGATCCGTCATGGGTGGATTGAAGGCGATGGTTCGGTTGCGGAGCCTTCAGTAATGCTTTTCCAGATTGCTTTTCCTGGTGGCCGGCTGCGGCCAAATTTCCGACAAACATCGACATTATGGCCGCGTCAGCCTGCTGACAGCGCG
The DNA here is from genome assembly GCF_040322615.1 of Mesorhizobium sp. M0119. NCBI lineage: Bacteria > Pseudomonadati > Pseudomonadota > Alphaproteobacteria > Hyphomicrobiales > Phyllobacteriaceae > Mesorhizobium > Mesorhizobium sp. M0119. Next base: position 618 of record NZ_JAMYTU010000054.1, on the reverse strand, counting down.
GCGGTCCAGCTCAAGAAAGCCGGTATTGGCATGAAGATTCGCGTCGCGCTCGTTTCCGCCCTGCTCGCCGTCTCCGGCTGCACCACGCTCGGCAAGGGCCCGGCCGTTACGGCGACGCCGGCCGCGACGCCCCCCAGCGGCGCCAAGGTGGCGACGACAATCATCTCCGCCATGGGCGGCGGCCTGGTCGGCAGCTCTATCGGCGCCGGCCTGAGCGAGACCGAGAAGCGCAGCGCGCTCGAGGCGGAATACAAGGCGCTTGAATATACGGCGAGCGGCCAGAAAGTGGCTTGGAAGAGCGACAGTTCGGCCCATCGCGGCGAAGTGGTTGCCGCCCAGCCCTATCGCGTCGGATCGCAGGACTGCCGGCAATACACCCATACGGTGTTTACCGGCGCCGCCGGCGCCACCGCGCGCGGAACCGCCTGCCGCAATGCCGACGGCAGCTGGACGCCGCTGACGTAGCTGGTCCGGCCGTCGATCCGCCGACTCCGGTCCGGCACTAAAGCGCGTCGCGTTCGACCCGGCCTCATGCGACGCGCTTGTCTTATGACATTCATTGCGAAGAGGCGAGAATGAACCGCTGGGAGAGAGTAGCAGCTCTCTCGTCAGCGGCGA